>NZ_JAQKGP010000022.1:0-99265 GCF_027956525.1 Agrobacterium sp. ST15.13.013 | reverse complement strand
TCGCCGCGAGCGCCCAGAACATCAAGAAAATAGCGATGGCGCTCACGAAAGCACCCAAACCCGCCTGGGGATGAGGAAACGAGGCTCATCTTATCTCCCATCCAGCATCGTAAAAGACGACAACAAAACGTCATCATCCCGAAAAAGAAAAAACCCGCCGAAAATATCGACGGGTTTGTCAGCGGTCTGAAGGCCCGCATTTTGCGGGCCTCTTGTTTTCACATCAGCGGCTGCTTTAGGCAGCCTTGCAGGCCTGCACCGCGCCCGGAAGCTTGCTCCAATCGGCATACCAGCTGTTGAAAAGCTTGAACTGCGCCTCGACATAACCGCGCTGACTGTCGGTCAGGGCGTCGGTTTCGTTGAAGTGCAGCGTGTATTCCTTGTCGCCCTTCAGCACCATCATGTGCTTGAAATAGAGAACCAGATCCGGGCCTTCATCGAAGGATGAGAGAACGGCCAGCGCCTGTTCCAGTTCCAGCGCGCGGGCGCGGGCATCGGCATCGCCCTTGGCGGCGGCCTGCGACAGCTTGCAGAGGTGAATGACTTCCTTCGGCAGGACATTGCCGATGCCGGTGATGGCGCCGGTGGCGCCGCAATTGACGAAACCGTGGAAGACTGCCGTATCAACGCCGATCATCAGGGTCACGTCGTCATCGCGGCTGGTGATGTTCTCGGCCGCATAACGCATATCCGCCGGGCCGCCGAATTCCTTGAAGCCGACGAGGTTCTTGTGTTCGGCGCGCAGCGCGAAGAAGAGGTCGGCGCGGGTCGCAAAACCGTAATAGGGGCTGTTGTAGATGACGGCCGGGATTTCCGGCGCAGCCGAAAGAATGGCCTTGAAATGAGCCTTCTGAGCAGCGATGACCGAACCGCGCGACAGAACACGCGGAATGACCATCAGACCCTTGGCGCCAACCTTCTGGGCGTGGGCGGCATGGGCAACGGCGGATGCCGTGTTGACCGCGCCGGTGCCGACGATAACAGGAATACCGGCCTTCACCAGACGCTCCACGCCTTCCATGCGCTGCTCGTCCGTCAGGAGCGGCCAGTCGCCCATGGAGCCGCAATAAACGACCGCCGACATGCCATCGGCGATCAGTTCCTTGCCCTTGCGGACAAGCGCATCGAAATCAGGGCTGCGGTCATCCTTGCAAGGGGTCATCAAGGCGGGAATCACGCCGGAAAAAATGCTGGCCGTCATTAATAGCTCCTAAGGGACAGTTTTTCGGGAATGGACGCACCTCCGCGCCACCCTTTCAACAAGGACATTACTATCTTGTATTTTATTTGTCGACAAGAAATCGACAAGCTACAGATTTATTTCCAGCCGTTCGTTTCGCACCAGAAGTTTCTGCACCTGCCGCACGATTTGTTCGGCGTGCTCCCGCGCCAGCCGTTCGGAAAGAGCGATATCGCGAGCGGCAATCGCCGCAATCATCTCTTCATGATCATCGACGAAGCGCTTGGGCAAACGATCATCATAGGACTGGTAATAAAGCCTGAGAATGCGCCGTCCCTCATCCAGGAGCCGCTTGAACAGGCTGGTGAAATAAGGATTGCGCCCGGCTTCGGCGATGGAAAGGTGGAGGGCGGCATTGGTGGAAATCATCGCCAACGCATCCTGCTTCTCGACTGCAATGGCAAATTCCACATTATGGGCGCGGATGCCGGCCAGATCCTCCGGACGGTGATATTGCGCGGCAAGCTGCGTCGTTACCCGATACATCAGCACCAGCGCATCGAAATAAGTGTGCATGTTGAGGAAGTCGATATTCGACACCATGGTCGATCGGTTCGGCAGCGTATCGATCAGCCCCTCGCCCGAAAGCCGCACCAGCGCCTCGCGGATCGGCGTGCGCGACATCTTGAACCGTTCGGCAAGCTGCACCTCATCAATGGGGCTGCCCGGCGGCAGAACCAGATCGAGAATCTCGTCGCGCAGCAGGTCATAGACCATCTTCACGCCAGAGCCGCGCTTACGCTCGGCAGAAGCAATAATATCAGACATTATCAAATCCCTCTTGTCGACATAAAGAGTACTATTATATTTTTCCCCGATCAACGCCGCGCAGCACCGCCGCTTTTTTGAATGGCGGAATAATCGTTCAAAAACAACAAAAAGCCGTCGCGAAAATTCCACACGACGGCTTTTGATCGTTAAGTTTGTGGCGCGGGTGCTTAAACGAACGACGATTGATCTTGGGAAGCGAGGAGCACGCCGCGTGCCTCTTCCCCCGCCAGGGAGAAGAAACGCCCAGCAGTGTCCCGTCTCAAGCCAGCATTATCAGTTGCGCAGGCCAGTGGCGACGACGGAAATCTTGAAAGCGCCGTCCAGCGTCGGGTCGAAGGAAGCGCCCATCACCACATCGGTTTCTTCGCTGACCGCCTCACGCACCAGCGTCATTGCCTCATCGATCTCGTAAAGCGTCAGATCGTTGCCGCCGGAGATGGAAACCAGCGCACCCCGCGCTTCCTTCAGAGACGGTTCACCGAGAAGCGGGTTGGCGATGGCTGCCGCCGCTGCTTCCGAGGCGCGTTTTTCACCCTTGGCCTGTGCCGTGCCCATCAAAGCCCGGCCGCCATTTTTCATGACGTAGCGCACATCGGCAAAATCGAGATTGACCAGACCTTCGCGCAGGATGAGATCGGTGATGCAGCGCACGCCAAGTGACAGGACCTTGTCGGCCGTCTTCAGCGCATTTTCGAAGGTCGTGCCGGCATCGGCAATGCGCAGCAGGTTCTGGTTTGGAATGACGATAACGGTATCGGCCGTGTTGAGCAGGTTGGCGAAGCCATATTCGGCAGCCCTCATGCGGCGTGCGCCCTCGAAGCTGAAGGGAAGCGTGACGACACCGACGGTCAGGATGTTCTTTGCCCGGCAGGCTTCGGCAATAACGGGGGCAGCACCCGTGCCGGTGCCGCCGCCCATGCCGGCGGTGATGAAGCACATGTCGTAGCCGCTCAGGTGATCCATGATCTCGTCAAGGGAATCGATCGCCGCCTGTCGGCCCACCTCGGGATCGGCGCCCGCTCCAAGCCCGCCGGTCAGTTCGGAGCTGAGTTGCACCAACCGCGGCGCATTGGTTTTCTTCAGCGCCTGCGCATCCGTATTGGCAGCGATGAAATCGACGCCGCCAATGCCCTCGGCAATCATGTTATTGATCGCGTTACCGCCACCGCCACCGACGCCGACGACGGCGATGTTGGGTGTGTTGCGGGCAATGGTGGCGCGCGGAGACTGGGTCATCGTCTTATTCTCTTTCTAAACTCATCGGGTCCGGCACCGTTTCTGAACGGGGCACGCGAATGATCGGCGGCGTCTCGGCGTTCCACTCCAGGCAAAGGAATGACGCCGTAACATCTTGAATTCCATGCGGGCCTTAAGGACAAATTGCGGCCAAAAGACTTGCGCTCCAGCGGCGAAAGATGCGCTACGGCAGCGTTCTCCCACCCCTTCCCCAGATGAAAACCAAACCGAATCAAATGCTTCGCCATTGCTTCGTCATAGCCGAAAAGGCACGCCGTTTACACTCTATTCACTATGTTTATCTCACTTTGGAACGAGTTGTCGCTCAGGGTGTTTGCTAGCCAACAGCGCCTGGCGGCGCGCAAAACGGAGGCAGGCAAATGTTGGCAGACGTCTTACAACGAGAAACGGGTTACAGCACGCAGCAGCCGCGCGTGCTGATCGTTGAAGACGAATTCCTGATTGCCATGGATATAGAAGATTCCATCATGCAGGCCGAAGATGAAGCCGACGTCATCGGGATTGCCAACCGTCTGGATGACGCGATCGCGCTCGGCAGGAGCGCTGACGTCGCCTTTGTCGACGTCAACCTTGCGGACGGGCAGACCGGACCGGAAATCGGACGCAGACTGTCGGAAAACGGCGTCGTCGTCATTTTCATGACGGCCAATCCAGAAGTCGTTGTCAACCTTGGTGTCGGCGCTGGCGTTATTTCCAAGCCTGTACCGCAAGATGCGGTGGAGCAGTGCCTCTCCTATGCCATAGCCAAACGGGCCGGCACACATGCCGTCACCCCCATCGGGATGCTGCCATTCGATTGAGATTGACGCTGGAAACTCCCGGTAAAACAAAAAAGCCTGCCGCGGGAGGAGGTGCGGCAGGCTTTCTGAAAAGATGAACAGCGATATGGGAGGAGGAAAACCGCTGTCCCCGGGGTAATCCATTGGGAGGAGGAGTAGGATTACCCGCATTACCAAAAGGATGTGGGAGGAGGTACATCGCTTTCGATGATTGGAAGATAGCATTTTTCTGCGCATTTGATAGGCAAAAGCTTGCAGCGCAGATATGCATTGAACGCATGGCGACTATTATCGCCCTTCGCATCCGATTTCATCGCCGCCTGAGTATCTGGCGGACATTCACCGCGAAGCTTTCGCTATCCCCAAAACAAAAAACGCCCGCTGAGCGGGCGTTCGTATATTCAAATGAGGCGATATGGCCTTGATTATTTGCCAACGGCGGCGCGGGCCACACTGGTGATCTGGCTGCGATCGATACCGAGATCGTGCAGTTCACGGGTGCTCATACGGCCGAGTTCGTTGATGGTCTGACGATATTTGCGCCAGTTATTGAAGCTGCGTGCTACGTTCATGACATTACCCTTTCTGAGGTTAAGGTGACGTCAGTAACATTTTCGTCCCGGCGTCTTCTGATGCGCTCTATATGCGCTTTCCGATGACGAATTAACAGGCAGAATAAGGCAATCCACCCATGCGCTGCATGCACGGGTTCCGACCTGTGGCGTGCGAAAATGAGAAAGGCGGCTGAAGTTTTGGCCGCCTGCAGACCCGGACCCCGTCGAGCAGCCTAGAATTTATAGCGGACGCCGAAGACATTGGCGTTCGTCGCACCCTTCATATTGCCCAGCGTCTTGCCGCCGCCGGAGCGGTGGTGCAGCCGCCAGAAAAATTCCGTCGGGGAATCCTCGCTGAAGGACACGTTGATTTCCGGCCCCAGATAAAACAGGACATTGGCGTTGCCGTCGTCCTTGATTTCCTGTTCACGCTCGCGGCCCCGCTGCGCATCCGTGACAAGGCTGAGGCCGGCGGTAAAGCTTGGCGTGATGAACAGACGCTCTCCCAGCCTGATCTGCTCGTAACGCGCGACGGGACCCGCCCAGACTTCACCCGTAAAGCCTTTGCCGAACCTGGCGGCAACGCCGATTTCGCCGCCGAGTTTCACATTGCCGATATGGTAAGGGTAGAACTGATAGCCGCCGCCCAGAATGGCGTTGCGCTCATATTCCACCGGAATGAGGGCTGCACTTTTCAGCATGTCTTCTTTCGTCAGGACGCCGCCAAAGCCGAATATCGCTTCGCTCGTCTGCAACGTCATATCTTCCGACGCGAGGGATGGCGTTGCCACCAGTGCGATCATGGCTGCCAGTGGCAGACGTGCTGCAATATTCATTTGCTACTCCTGAACAAAGCCCGCTTACCCAGTCGTCCTCATAGGCATATTCACGGAAGGCGAACATACCGTTACCGAACACAATAAATTCAACGCGCGCGGAAACGGGTGAAACAGGCGCATGATCGCGCTGGGGTCAGCGCAGGAACCGCCTGAAACGGCGAAGCGCGAAAACAAAAAGCGCAAAGCCGATGGCGAGCAACGCCAGCAGTTGCGGCCAGACCACATCCAGCCCCGCCCCCCTGAAGAGCACCGATTGCGCCAGAATGACGAAATGGGTGTTGGGTGCGAGAAGCATGATGTACTGGATGATATCAGGCATGCTTTCACGTGGCGTCATGGCGCCGGAGAGCACCTGCAAAGGCAGCAGGAACAGGATCAGCAACATGCCGAATTGCGGCATGGAACCTGCGACGGTCGCAAGGAAGATGCCCATCGACGTCATGGCGAAGAGTTGCAATGCCGTTCCAAGCAGGAAAAGTGAAAGCGAGCCTTCGATCGGAATGGCGAGCAGCCCCCTGACGACCACGAACAGGGAAAATGCCGAGGCCACCAGCACGACAAGGCCCATGGACCAGACCTTGCTGAGCATGATTTCCAGCGGCGTGACCGGCATGACCAGCAGATGCTCGACCGTGCCATGCTCACGCTCGCGAATGAGCGCCGCCCCCGTCAGCACGATCGACAGCATGGTGATGGCGGTGATGATGTTGTTGATCGCCCCGAACCACGACTTGTCCAGCTCCGGGTTGAAACGGGATCGCACTGTCAGGTCCACAGGCGCTGACGTCGCTCCGCGAGAGCGGTTGACATATTCCTGAACTTCGCTGGTTACGATGTTCTGCACATAACCGCCGCCGCTGAAGGCCTGGCTCATGCGGGTGGCGTCGATATTGAGCTGGATGGCCGGCTGCTGCCCGGCCATCAGCCGGCGCTGGAAATCCGGCGGGATGTTGAGCGCGAAAGTATCGAGACCCGCATCCATGCGCTTGTCCATTTCCGCAATGGAAATCTGCTTCGGCGGTGCGAAATAGGGTGGATAAAACGCCGTACTGATGCGGCCGGAAAGCGGCGACTGATCCTCGTCGACAATGGCGATGGCGGCATTGTTCAGCGTTTCCGGCAGCGCGCTGGAGCCGGTGTAGATTTGCAGCGTGAAGGCGTAGACAATGAGCAGCAGCAGCATGCCGTCGCGCGCAAGGCCGCGCAGTTCCTTGATGCCGAGCTGGAAGATGTTGGACGAAAACAGCTTCATGACGCCTGTTTCCTCAAAAGTGCGGCGCCGGCAATGAGAAGCAGCGGAATGGCGATGAGAAGCGGCAGGAAAGAGCCGGAGAGCCCGGCGAAATCCAGCCCCTTCGAAAAGGTGCCGCGCGAAATGGTCATGAAATAGGTAGCGGGATAGATGTTGCCGATAAAGGCGCCCGCCCCCTGTAGCGATGAAACGGGATCGATCATGCCTGAATATTGCGTTGCAGGAATAAGCGTCAGCAGGGCCGTGCCGAAGATTGCCGCGATCTGGCTTTTCATGAAGGACGACATGAGTAGGCCGATGGAGGTGGCAATGATGACATAGAGCAGCGCTCCCGTCGCATAGGCGAGATAACTTCCGGTGAAAGGCACCTGGAAGATGAAGATGGCGAAAGCCGTCAGAAGCAGGAAATTAAGCATGCCAAGAGCCACATACGGAAGCTGCTTGCCGATCAGGAATTCCAGGCGCGTGGTCGGCGTCACGTAAAGATTGACGATGGAGCCGAGCTCCTTTTCCCTGACGACGCTGAGTGCCGAAAGCATGGCGGGAATGAGCATCAGCAGCAGCGGAATGACCGCCGGCACCATGGCGACGAGGCTTTTGACGTCAGGATTGTAACGATAGCGCGTTTCGATGCTGAAACTGCTCTGCGTCGCCGCGCTGCCGTAAATCTCGACAGCCTTGCGCGCCAGCCATGTCTGGTGCATGCCCTGCACGTATCCGCGAACGGTTTCCGCCCGCTGCGGCATGGCGCCGTCGATCCACGCGCCCACCTCCACGGTTTTGCCGCGCAAGACATCCCGGCCGAAACCGGGGGGAATTTCGATGGCGAGGCTGAGTTCCCCGTCACGCATCCGCCGATCCATATCGGCATAATCGCGGATCGGTTCCTTTTCGATGAAATAACGGGAGCCGGCAATATCGAGCACGTAGTCACGGCTGATGGTGGAATCGTCGCGGTCCAGCACCGCGAAGGTCAGGTCCTCAACATCGAGATTGATGCCGTATCCGATGACAAACATCAGGATGACGCTGCCGAGCACCGCCAGCGTTCCGCGAATGGGGTCCCGCTGCAGCTCCAGCGCCTCGCGGCGGGTATAGCTGAACATGCGCCGGAAATCGAAAAACCTCTTGCGCGTGGGTGCGGCATGTTGCGTCGCTGGCACCTCCGCTGCCGGTGTGGGCTGTGTCGCGGGCTTTCCCTTCTTCACACCCGAGGCATCCTCGAGATAGGCGACGAAAGCCTCTTCAAGCGTTGCGGCATTGCGGCTCCTGGTAATCGCGTCAGGCGTATCGCTGATCAGCACCTTACCGGCATGCATCAGCGAAATGCGGTCGCAACGCTCCGCCTCGTTCATGAAATGGGTGGAGATGAAGATGGTGACATTGTCGTTGCGCGAGAGATCGGCAAGGATTTGCCAGAACCCGTCGCGCGCCACCGGGTCGACGCCGGAGGTCGGCTCGTCGAGGATGAGAATATCAGGCGAATGGATCATCGCCACCGCAAGCGACAGCCTCTGCCGGATGCCGAGCGGCAGGTCGTCCGGCAGTGTTTCCATGACAGCGCCGAGATCGAAACGCTCGGCCATTTCGGCGATACGCGGCTGAATGGTGTCTTCCGGCAGCTTGAACAGGCGAGCGTGAAGATCGAGGTTCTGCCGCACGGTCAGTTCTGAATAAAGCGAGAAGGCCTGGCTCATGTAACCGACGCGGTGGCGGATTGCCATGTCGCTGGCATCCACCTTGTGCCCGAAGAGCTTGGCTTCGCCTTCGCTAGCCGCCAGAAGCCCGGTCAGCATCTTCATGGTCGTGGATTTTCCGCAGCCATTGGAGCCGAGAAAGCCGAAAATCTCGCCGCGCGGAATCTTGAAGCTGACATTGTCGACGGCGGTAAAATCGCCGAAGCGCATGCTGAGATGCGACGCCTCGATGGCATAATCGGCCTCACCCGCCACCTTGCGCGGCGCGATATGCACCTCGTGGTAACCCTTGCGCTTTTCTTCGGGAAGAAGCGCGATGAAGGCGGCGTCGAGATTGGGTGCGGAGGTGCGCTCGAGAAGTTCGGCGGGTGAGCCGGTGGCGAGTATTTTGCCGCCGTCCATGGCGACCAGCCAGTCGAAACCGGCCGCCTCTTCCATATAGGCCGTGGCAACGATGACGCTCATACCCGGACGCCCGGCCCGGATGGAGCTGATCAGCTCCCAGAATTGCCGGCGTGACAGCGGGTCGACGCCGGTGGTCGGCTCATCGAGAATGAGCAGGTCAGGATCGTGGATCAGCGCGCAGCAGAGCCCGAGCTTCTGCTTCATGCCGCCGGAAAGCTTCATCGCGGGGCGGTCGGCGAAGGGCTCGAGGCCGGTGCTTTTCAGTAGCTCGGCAATGCGCGCCTGCCGCTCCCTACTGCCCTGCCCGAACAGCCTGCCGAAAAAGTCGATATTCTCGAAGACGGACAGGGTGGGATAAAGGTTCTTGCCAAGACCCTGCGGCATGTAGGCAATACTCGGGCAGGTATCCTCGCGGTGACGCGGATCGGACATATCACCACCCAGAACCTCCACCTTGCCCTTCTGGATGGCGCGCGCGCCAGAGACGAGCGACAACATGCTCGATTTGCCGACACCGTCCGGCCCGATAAGCCCTATCATCCGCCCGGCGGGGATCTCGACCGATATATCGGCCAGCGCGATGGTGCTTCCGAAGGTCAGCCGCACATCGGTCAGCCGCGCGACCGGTGCATTTCTGTCATTCGTTGCGGAGGGCGTGACCATCGCGGCCCCCCTCACTTGACAAGATTGCGTTCGAGGTTTTCCGGCCAGGCGGCCTGTGGATCAAGCCGGACATAGGCCATGCCGGGCAGCCCGGTTTTGACATATTGGATATATTTCTGCAGCAGTTCCTGCGGGATTTGCGCCCGCACCCGGAAGGTGAGCTTCTGGCGTTCCTCTTCGGTTTCAACCGTCTTCGGCGTGAACTGCGCGACATCGGCAACGAAGGAAACTTTCGCCGGAATGGTATATTGCGGGGCCGCGTCCAGTATCAGGCGCACATCCGAGCCCATGGACGTGCGACCGGCCTCGGCTGTCGGCAGGAAGAACGTCATATAGACATCGCCGAGATCGACGAGGTTCAGAACCCGTCCACCGGCGGACAGCACCTCACCGGGCTGGGCGATCCGATATTGCACGCGGCCGTCGCGGGGTGATTTCAGGGTCGCATCGGCGATATCAGTCTCGATGCTTTCAATATCGGCCTGCGCGGCGTCCACCGCCGCCTCGGCATCGACGATCTGCGCCTTGGCCGCGTTGATTGCGGCATCGGAGGCGGCAAGCGAGGCCTGGGCGGAGGCAAGCGTGGCGCGGGCGGACTGCTCGGCGGCTTCACTGTCATCGACGATCTGCTGCGAAACGGCGTTGCCGGTCAGCAGCTGTTTCGAGCGTGCATAGGTCTTGGAGGCAGAATCGAGCTGAGCCTTGCGCTGTTCGACCACCGCCAGCGCCGAGGTTTTTTCGGCTTCCCGCTGGGCGACAAGGCTGTGGGCCGTATCGATTGCTATTTTCGCACGGCGAAACTGTGCTTCGGCCTGACGCTTCCGCGCCTCCAGCTGGGCGGTGTCCATCTGCGCCAGCACCTGCCCCGCCTTCACGAAATCGCCTTCACGCACCATGATGTCCTGAAGGCGGCCTGCGGTCTTGGTGGAAATGTCGATTTCGACTGCTTCGATCCGGCCGTTGCTGGCCACAAATCCGGCGGGAAGCCCCTCACCCTTCAGCTTTGACCAGGAGAAATAGGCGATACCGGCAATAACCAGAACCACCAGACCAACGAGCAAGCCTTTTTTAGACATCCGTCTTCCCCATGAACCCTTCGAATTTCAACCCTAATACGATGAAACCGAAGAAGCCAGCCACCTTTGCGTTTAGTATTCGCACCCGACATTTCTCCTGTTTGAGGAGAACGGGCCGGGTTAAGGGCTGTTTACGTGAGGATGTGTTTTGCGGCTTTGACACAAGTCAAGTGCGAGGGAGGTTTCGCTACGTGGTTGGATCCTCGAGACAACTCGTCCCGAGGATGACATCGAATATCGAGAGAGGCATTTCGGTGAACTCGACCGCAGACGAAAACCCGCCACCTCTCATTGGCTGCAGCAACCGCGCCTTACACCGCGCGCGCCCGCTTCACCTCCACCTGCGTCCATTCCGGCAGCCAGTCGCGATGGGCGAGCAGCAGATCGTCCACCAGCGACCAGATCTGGTCGAGATCCAGTTCCGCCGCCGTGTGCGGGTCCATCATCGCCGCATGGAAGATGTGCTCGCGGTTTTCGCTCATCAGCGCCCGCACCGTCAGTTCCTGCACATTGATGTTGGTGCGCATCAGCGCGGTGAGCTGCGGCGGCAATTCGCCGATGAAGGTGGGCTGCACGCCGTTATGATCGACCAGGCAGGGCACTTCCGCCGCGCAATCCAATGGCAGCGAGGTGATGCAGCCATTGTTGCGCTGATTGCCATAGATGACGGAGGGCTCGCCGGTCCAGACCGAGTTGATGATGGAGGAGGCGTATTCCTTCGATGGCTTGACCTCGATCTTGTCGGCCGAACGATAAGCGGCCGCCTGCCCCTTCCAGCGCTCGATCTGCTCGATGCAGCGCTTGGGATATTCATCGAGCGGGATGCCGAATTTTTCGATCAAATCCTCGCGCCCTTCCTTGATGAAATAGGGCGTATATTCGGCGAAATGTTCGGAACTTTCTGTGACGAAATAACCAAGCCGCGTCAGCATCTCGTAACGCACCTTGTTGGGGCAACGCGGGTTCCAGCCGGGTTTTGGCGCACGGCCTTCGCGGTAGCCGCGCACGAGGTCCGGATAGAGGTTCTTGTAGCTGCCATCGGGCTGGCGGTGTTCGAATTCGAGGAAAAACGCCATGTGGTTGATGCCGGCCGAACGGTAGCGAATTTCCTCGTAAGGAATATCGAGATCGTGGGCGAGTTCCATGGCCGTGCCTTGCACGGAATGGCAAAGGCCGACCTGCCGGATCGTCGGATATTTCTCCGCAATCGCCCAGGTGTTGATCGCCATGGGGTTCACATATTGCAGCATGATGGCGTTGGGGCAGACGGCCAGCATGTCCTCGCAGATTTTCCACAGATGCGGCACGGTGCGCAGGCCGCGCATGATGCCGCCGACGCCGAGCGTATCGGCGATGGTCTGGCGCAGGCCGTATTTGCGTGGCACCTCGAAATCGGTGACCGTGCAGGGTTCGTACCCGCCGATCTGGAAGGCGACGACAACGAAATCAGCACCGGCAAGCGCCTTTTTCTGGTCGGTGTAGGTCTCGGCTTTCGCCTTTGCCCCCAGCGTCGAAATCAGCTTGTTGACGACGACGGCGCTTTCTTCCAGCCTTTCACGATTGATATCCATCAGCGCGATGGTGGCGCCCGAAAGGGCCGGACGCTGGAGCACGTCGCCGATGATGTTCTTCATGAACACCGTGGAGCCTGCACCGATGAATGTGATCTTGGGATCTCTTGCCATGTCTACCTCCGGCATTGTGAATTCAAGCGATTTCAAAGGCGGCCCGTACAAGCCGCTGAGTATACTCGGTTTTAGGGTTGCTCAGCACATCCTCGACAGGGCCTTGCTCAACGATCTGCCCGCGCTGCATGACGATGACGCGGTGGCAGAGCGCGCGGACCACTTTCAGGTCGTGCGAAATGAACAGGTAGCTTAAGCCCCGCTCATCCTGCAGCTTGCGCAGAAGGTCGATAATCTGTGCCTGAACGGAAAGATCGAGCGCCGAGGTCGGCTCATCGAGCAGGATGAATTCCGGCTCCAGCGCCACCGCACGGGCAATGGCGATGCGCTGGCGCTGGCCGCCGGAGAATTCATGCGGGAAACGGGAGAGGATGTTGCCGGGCATGCCGGCCGCCTCAAGGGCGTCGCGCACCCGGTCCAGCCTTTCGGCTTTCGTCCGGCCAAGGCCATTGACGACAAGACCTTCCTCGATGATCTGACCGATTGTCATGCGCGGATTGAGCGAGGCGAATGGGTCCTGAAAGACGATCTGCATGCGCGAACGCAAAGGCCGCATTTCGGCGCGGGAGCGGCCATCGACCCTTTCGCCGTCAAAGACCACTTCGCCGCCCGCCGGCTCGTTCAGCCGAAGCAGGGATTGTCCGAAGGTCGTCTTGCCGGAACCGGATTCACCGACGAGGCCCAATGTCTCGTGCCGCCTGAGGGTGAGCCCCAGACCATCGACGGCTATCAGTTCCTTCAGTTCCGGTTTGAACAGCCCGCCGTAACGCATCATGAAAGAGACGCGCACGCCGCTTGCCGTCAGCAGCACGCCGGACTTTTCCGGCAGCGGCTTTGCCGTGCCATGCGGTTCGGAGGCAAGCAGCTTTTTCGTATAGGGGTGTTGCGGCGCTTCGAAGAGCTTTTCCGTTGTGTTGTGCTCGCGCATCTCACCATGCTGCATGACATAGACGTAATCGGAAAACTGCTTCACGATCGTCAGGTCATGGGTGATGAGAACCACGGCCATGCCGCGCTTCTTCTGCAGATCGCGTATGAGGTTGAGAATCTGCGCCTGCACCGTCACATCGAGCGCAGTGGTTGGCTCATCGGCAATCAGCACATCCGGATCGTTGGAAAGCGCCATGGCGATCATCACACGCTGCCGCTGGCCGCCGGAAAGCTGGTGCGGATATTGTTTCAGCCGCGCTTCCGGCTCCGGTATCTGCACCTGCCGCAGCAGATCGAGCGCCCTCGCCTCGGCTTCCTTGCGGCTGAGCTTCGAATGGACGCGGATCGCCTCGACGATCTGACTGCCGATCGTATAGATCGGGTTCAATGAACTCATCGGCTCCTGAAAGATCATCGAGATGCGGTTTCCGCGCAGCGCCCGGCGTTTACTGCTGGAGAATTTCAATATGTCGTCACCGTTGAACCGCACGGTCGCGGATTTCGAAACCGAAGCCCGCTTCGTCAGAAGCCCCATGATCGTGCGGGCCGTGACGGATTTTCCCGAACCGGACTCGCCGACGATGGCAATCGTCTCGCCCCGGTAAAGCTGAAAGGAGATGTCCTTCACCGCCTCCACCGTGCCGTGCTCCACCTTGAAGGTCACGGCAATGTTGCGGGCGTCGATGATGGCGTCGTCGTGACGGTCAACGGCATCGAAGCGGATGGCGGGGGCGTAGGCCTTGTTCTGGGCAGCTTCCATTTCACGCTCCTCTCAATAGGGATCGACGGCATCGCGCAGGCCGTCGCCGAGCGCGTTGAAGGCGAAGACGGTGACCAGCACGAAGCCGACCGGGGCAAGGATCCACGGATAGGAGCCGATGACGGAATAGGTCGCCGTATCCTGCAGCATCAGGCCCCAGGAGATGAGCGGTGGTTTGACCGCAAAGCCAAGGAACCCCAGGAAGGATTCGAGCAGAACGACGCTCGGAATATGCAAGGTCACGGCAACGATCACATGGCTCATCACATTCGGCAGGATGTGCTGGAAGATGATGCGCTGGTCGGTCGCGCCAACGGCAATCGCCGCGCGCACATAATCGATACGCGCGAGCGCCAGCGTCTTGCCGCGCACCTCGCGCGACATCTGCGCCCAGCCAAGCGCCGACATGACGCCGACCACAAAGACAAGGAACACGGTCGTCGGTGCGGTGACCGGAATGAGCGAGGTCAGCGCGAGATAAAGCGGCAATTGGGGAAAGGCCAGCACCACTTCCACAAAACGCTGCACCCAGGCATCCAGCGGCCCGCCGAAATATCCTGATATCAGACCGACACTGGTGCCGATGACGGTGACGATGGCGACGACGCTTAAGGCGATGGCAAGCGAGATGCGCGAGCCGTAAATGGCGCGCGACAGCACGTCGCGTCCGAACTTGTCGGTGCCGAGAAAATGGACAGGCTGGCCCTCGGTCGAGCCGAAGAAATGCCGGCTCATCGGGATAAGGCCCAACAGCCTGTATTCCGCACCTTTGACGAAGAAGCCGAGATAGACGGGATTGTCGTAATCCGGCCCGACGATGGGCTGGAAGGTGACGGGATCGAGTTCTTCCGTCTCGGCGATGGCATAGACGCGCGGTGCAAGGCTTAAATTGCCGTCTTTGTCGAAGAAACTGACCACCTGCGGCGGCGAGAAGCTGGCATTGGTTTCAAGCGGGTTCATCGGCGCGAAGAAATCCGCAAAGACGGCAATCAGGATCAACAGCGCTACCAGCACCAGCCCGACCATGCCGGTAAACGAGCGCCGGAAACGCCGCCAGACCAGTGCGAGATAGGTCTCGTTGCCATGGGTGGAGCGGTCGGGTTTTGCCGCGGTAGCAGTTTCGGTTTTCACGTCGTCAAACGCCATCATCTCAGGCCCTCCCGAATTCGCGGACGCGCGGGTCGAGCATGGCGAGCAGCATGTCGGCGATGATGTTGCCGACGATCAGCGTTGCAGCCAGCACCATCATGAAGGTGGCGGTGACATAAACATCGCCCACCGCCATGGAGCCGACAATGGCCGGGCCGACGGTCGGCAGCGCGAAGATGATCGCGGTCTCGATTTCACCGCTCAACATATAGGGCAGCACCACGCCCTGATACATGACGAGGGGGTGCACGGCATTCGGCACCGCATGGCGCATGATGACGGCGCCTTCTGAAAGCCCCTTGGCGCGGGCCGTCTCGACATATTGCGCATTCAGCGTATCGAGCAGATTGCCGCGCATGACCCGCATATTGTAGGCAAGGCCGCCGAAGACGGCGATGGCGACCACCGGCCAGACATGGCTGACGAGATCGACGAATTTTGCCCACGACCAGGGTGCCCCACCATATTGCGGCGAAAAGAAACTGCCGATCTCCGACACGTCGAAATGAAACACCATGAGATAAACGAGGATCAGCGCCATCAGGAAACGCGGGATCGTCATGCCGAGGAAGGCGATGGTGGAGAGCAGATTATCGACCCAGGAATATTGCCGCGTAGCTGCCCATATGCCGAAACCGATGCCGAGAATGGACGCAAGGATGTGGCAGACCAGCGCCAGCGCAATGGTACGCGGCAGGCGTTCGCCAACCACATCGGCAACCGGCTTGTTGTAATAGAAGCTGTAGCCGAAATCGCCGCGGGTGACGATGCCCCCGATCCAGTTGAAATATTGAATGACGAGCGGCTTATCGAGGCCATGTTCGATACGATAGGCCTGCGCCTGCGCTTCCGCCTGTTCGAAGGACGCCCCGCCCTGGTTCATCAGCTGCGAGCGGATGTAGTCGGCATAATCGCCGGGCGGCGCCTGAATGATGGCGAAGGTCACCACGCTCAGGATCAGCAGCACCGGAATGGCGGATGCCACGCGTATCGTCAGAAATCTCAGCATCGAACGGTCTTCCTCGGTTTGGATGGGCCGTGTGTTGCCGGCCGCGCTTCACGCGCGACCGGTACCGGGTGTGCTCCGGGAGGAGTTCTTCAGGGTCTTGGCATTTTCAGACGAAAAAGCAGTGTCCGCTTTTTCGGGAAATGCTTTAGTTGATCGGCCCGCCCTCGCCCGGCTTGCCGGGAAGCTGCTGCGGGAAAAGTTCGTATTTGCCCTGCTTGTCGGCTGCGACCCACAGGCGTTCGCGGATGATGGAATCTTCGGCCCAGTTGAACATGAAGATCGGCGTGCCCTGCGGCACATTCGAGAACCGCTTGTTGACGATCAGTGCGCCGGGATATTCGGTGAGGCCAATCGTATAGAGGTTCTGCGTATAGACCTTCTGATATTGCTTCATCAGTTCCGCCCGCTCGGCATTGTCTTGCGACGAGATGAATTTGCGAACGATGTCGGCCATCTCCTTTTCGAACGGCATCAGATCGAGTTCCTTGCCTTCGGGCGAGCGATGGTTCCAGCTGGTGCGCGGGCCGACAGGGGCAAGCTGCTCGGTATTTTGCACCACGGATGAAAGCTCGGTTGAGTTGCGCCGCACCAGCCAGTCGAACTGTCCGCCATAATGGGCGGCGTCGCGCTGGTTGGAATCGAGACTGTTGATAACGACGCGCAGGCCGAGTTTCGCCATCTGGCCAACAAGACCTTCCGCGAGGCTCTTGTCCGTCGCGTAACCGTTATTGACGAGAAGGGTAATTTCGACATTGCGACCGCCCAGCGTTTCCTTCGGGAAATTCAGGAAACCATCGCCATCCGTGTCCTTCAGGCCGATCGAGGTGAGTGCGGCCTTGGCGCCCTCAAGGTCGAAGGGGTAATAGACCGTGGAGGCGCGATCATAAAAACTGGTGCCAGACGAAATGCCGCCCGGATAGATCGCCGTGAACGGACCCTTCACCAGCGAGTCGCCGACCGCCTTGCGGTCGATGGCCGATGTAACGGCCTGCCGGAACACCTCGTTGCGGTTCAGCTCGCGAATGGCCTGCCCGCGCTCGTCCGGATTGCCCCAGCCATTGGCGGAGAAGTTCATCTGCAGATTATAGCCGATGAGGCGCGGCCCGAAGGCAAGGCGGGCCGGCGCATTGGGCTCGGCGGCGCGTTTCAGTGAAGCGACGAAATTTTCCGGCTGTTCCAGGTTTGAGAAATCGCCAGATCCCGCCACGGCCTGCACATCACGATCTGCCCAGGTGGAGAGCTTGTAGTGAACTTCGTTGAGATAGGGCAGCTGCTGGCCCTTCTCATCGACCTTCCAGTAATAGGGGTTGCGACGCAGAACGATGAGATCGTCCGGCCGGTATGACACCGGCACCCATGCGCCCATGACCGGCATGTTCATATATTCCGGCGGGAACGCGTTCTTGAACTGGTTATAGGTGTTCTTGGAATATTTCGGATGCTGGGGCTTCAAGAGATGCGACGGCCCGGGGCAGAAGCTCGGATAGGCCATGGTGTAGAGATATTGTTTGGGAAACGCCGCCTTGAAAGTCCATTCGACGGTGTAGTCATCGACCCTCTTCAGCGTCGTTCCCTCGCCGAAAGCCTCAGGCGATGCGCCGCCGCCAAGCGGTGAGACATTGGGATCGATGACGGCGTCTTCCCAGTAGAACATCACGTCATCGGCGTTGAAGGGCTCGCCGTCGGACCACTTGGCACCCTTGACGAGATGCATCGTCAGCTTGTGGCCGTCTTCGGACCATTCCCAGCTTTTCGCCAGATTGGGCAGCGGTTCGGTATCCTTGGCATCCACCTGGAAGAGCGGCGCGGTGCGCGTCAGGCATTCGGAAAGGGCGATATCGATGCCGCCCCAGCCCTGGCTCTGGCCGGCAATGTAGTTCCAGCCCTCGGGCCTGCCGCCCACCACATGGCGCATCGTGTCGCCGTAAACACCCATGCCGTCGGGCATATTGCCGGTCTTGTAGACCAGAGGCTCTTCCGGCAGGCGCTCTTTCAAGGGCGGCAGCTTGCCGGTCTTTTCGAATTTCTCTGTGACCCAGTCAGGTTCGCTGTAGTCCGGCAGCGCCTTGAATTCGAGGATCGAGTCGCGCGCCACATAATTGATCTTGCCTTCGGCCGGAAATTGCGGCGGCTCGGGCGGCGTGGTGGTCTCGAAGGCATTCGCATTGAGTGCAATCATCGAAACACCGAGACCCAGTGCCGAGATGATACCGATCCTGCGTTGAAGTAACATCGTTCTTCCTCCCAAATGGCAGCTCTTCGAGCGCCCACCCCCTGTGATCGTTAAGACCGGACGGCGAACTCCCTTTCGCCACCGGCCTGTTTTCATGCTTTTTCCTCAGACAGCTTTCTTGAGTGCCGATTTTTCGGCCCGCAACTCTTCGATGGAACGCACATTGCGGCGGGCGGCCCCCGCCCAGTCACGCGTCTTGACGGTTGATTTCGCAAGCCGCTCCTTTGCTGCCGGAACGGCATCGGCATATTGCGGCAGCCAGCGCGCCTGCGCGACAACCATCTCATCCACCATCTGCCAGACCTCCTCCGGCGTGGCGACGGCGCCGACCAGCGGATCATGCAGCACGGCAAGCTTCAAAAGATCGATATCGCCGCTCACCGCCGCATGCACCGACATGCGCTGGACGTTGATGGAGGCCATGCAGGTGGCCGCACAGGCTTCCGGCAAGATGATGCCCGAGACCATATTGATGCCGAAACGGTCGACGAAACCGGGGGATTCGATGATGGCGTCCGCCGGCAGATTGCTGATGACGCCATTGTTCTTGACGTTGAAATGGCCGCGATAGACACGACCCGTCTCCAGCGCTTCAAGAATATGGCTTGCATGTTCGTTGGAGCGCTTGGCCGGATCGATCGGCTTGGCGGCAGACGCCAGAAACTGCGGAAACTCGGTTTCGAACCAGTTGCGCGTTTCCGTGGAGTGGCGAAGATACCCGCCGGTTTCGCCATGAATCCAGTCGGACATGTCGATCCAGCGACTGATCTCCTCCGGTCGCTTACGATACCACGGCAGATATTCGGAGAGGTGACCGTTGCTTTCGGTCGAATAGACGCCGAAACGCTTCAGCACGTCGATGCGCAGCTTCTCCTGCTGCGAGAAGACCGGATGCGCCTCGAAGGCAGCGATCAGTTCTTCCTTGCCAATCTTGCGACCGTTGAGCTTCAGATCGATGAACCATGTCTGGTGGTTGATGCCGGAGCAGATATAATCGAGTTCTCCAGGCGATTTCGCGCCGAGGATTTCGGCGATCTGTTCCGCGCCGTGCTGCACGCCGTGGCAGAGACCGACCGTGTCCACCTTGCCATATTCGATGGCCGCCCAGGTGTTCATGGCCATGGGGTTGGCATAGTTCAGGAATTTCGCACCCGGTGCTGCGACTTCGCGGATATCCTTGCAGAAATCCAGAATGACCGGAATGTTGCGCTGACCATAGAGAATGCCGCCAGCGCAGATCGTATCGCCCACGCACTGGTCGACGCCGTATTTCAGCGGAATGCGGATATCGTCGGCATAGGCTTCCAGACCGCCGACCCGCACGCAGCTGATGATATATTTCGCGCCCTCCAGCGCCCGGCGGCGGTCGGTATCGGCCGTCACCTTGACGGGGAGACCATTAGCCTCAACGATCTTGTCGAGGATCGCTCTGATCATATCCAGATTGTGCTGGCTGATATCCGTGAGCGCGACTTCAATATCGCGAAACTCCGGCACACACAGGAGATCGGTGAACAGTTTTTTCGTGAAGCCGACGCTGCCTGCGCCAATAATAGCGATTTTGAAACTCATAACGCCACCTCTGTTGCAAATCGAACGGGTGAAACGGGCCGAAGGATCGTAAAATGGCATTGCAGAAAAATACCGTTAAGAATCCCGTAAAACCGGCCTTCATCCCAATTTTTCAGCAACAATATCCTGCTGGCTGTCTCCTCGGATCGGGATTATGCGTATAATATCGGTGAGGGCCAGAGAAGGATTATGCTTTCATGGGTAATTTTGTGCTGCAAGATTTGATCGACCAGGGCCCCTGTATGCGAACAGTTTCGCTGCCGCGCGGCCGCCAGACGCTGCACACCATGCCGACCAGCAGCGGTTATGAAATCCGCCGCAGCGGCAATTACGACTGGGACGGGCGCAAGCGCGGCCAGACGCCGTTCACCGTGCTGCAATATTGTATCGGCGGACAGGGTAACCTGCGTTACGAGAACCGTCATTACGTCGTTAGGCCGGGCGAAACCCTGCTGCTGCTCATTCCTCACAATCACCGCTACTGGCTTGAAGAGGGCAAGCAATGGGAATTCTTCTGGATTTCCATGAATGGCGAGGAAGCATTGCGCATTCACCGCAATATCCTTTCCGTTACCGGCCCGATCCTCAAGCTCCAGCCCGAAACCGTGGATCATCTCGCCGAATGCTGTTCCCGCCTCGTCAATGGCGCGGAAACGCCAGGCGCTGCCTCCGCCGTTGCCTATGAGGCGGCGATGACGCTCTATGACGATGTCTTCGGTTCTCATCCATCTTTCGGGGGCGAATATCGCACCATGCAGCAGGTGCTGAGCTACATCGACATCCATCTCGGCGAACGGCTTTCGGTCAGCGACCTTGCGGCGGTGGCAGGCCTCAGCCGCGCACATTTTTCCCGCATCTTCGCGGCAAGCGAAGGCCTGTCGCCGGCGGAATTCGTGCTGCAGCGACGGCTCAGGCGTGCGGCCAAGCTTCTGACCTCGGCTGCCGACCTTCCCATCAAGGAAGTGTCGGTGCTGTGCGGGTTCGAGGACCCGAACTATTTCTCCAAGGTCTTTCGCAGGCTCTACGGCACCAACCCCAGCGAATTCCGCACCACCGGCATGTATGCGAGCGTGCGGCAGGGCTGAACGCAACGCGACTTCGTTTTGACATGTTTCAGGCGATTAAGGATGGGCGTTATGCCCCTTTTGGAGACCCGCCGAGGTGAAGAACATAATCCGGACGATCCTCGTTTTTCCGCTTCGGACGATCATCGTTTTCGCCCTGATCCTCGACGGTATTGTTCGCCCGCTCTACCGGCCCGTCATCAGGGCCCTATCCGGGCTGACATTCATCAGGCGACTGGAAAGCCGGATCGCGCGACTGCCGCGCCTTGCCATTCTCCTTTGCCTAGCCGTGCCCTTCGCCATCGCCGAACCCATGAAGATCATCGGTCTTCTTCTCATTGCCAATGGCGCCGTCAAGATGGGGTTGGTTCTCACGATCCTCGCCCATCTCGCAACATTCCTGATCGTCGAGCGCATCTATCACGCCGGCCGGGAAAAGCTCCTTACCTATCCCTGGCTTGCATGGATCATGCGCTATGTGCGTTTCGCACGGTCGTTTTACGATCGCCTCAAACTCGCGGCACTGAACTGGATCAGGCTCCGGCTTCTGGCGCAATAGAGGCAGATCGACCCGTCACTGTTTGCGACGCAGCTTTTTCAGCAGATATTCCGCAAGGGCGGTCGCCTGAAGCGAAACGAGAATAATAACGATGCCAAACACCACACGGGCCTCCGGCACTTCGTCAAACAGGAAATATCCGACTGCTGTCACGAACAGGATCGACAGATAGCTGACAGGCGCAAGGATGCTGGCATCGGCAACGCGATAGGCCCGCAGGAAGCAATATTGCCCCATCTGCGCCAGCAATCCGATGCCGAGCAGCGGAACCCAGTCGAATGACGCAACCGGTTTCCATGTCCAGATCGCCGGAACGGCGGTGATGACGGCGAGGCCCACCGTATAGAACACCATCATGACCGTGGTATTCTCCTGCCGCAGCGCCCGGGTCTGGATCACTGCCAGCGCGCCGAACACCACCGAGACCAGAACGACAACCACACTCGCGCCAAACTCCGCGCCTCCCGGCCCGATGACAACCAGAACGCCGACAAATGCAAGACAGGCACCGGTCCAGCGAAAACGGCTCACGCTTTCACCGAGAAAGGCAACAGCCATTGCCATCGTCACCAATGGCCGCGAGAAACCGATGGCATTGACGGTCGCAAGCGGCAAAAGGGTGATGGCGATGAAATTGCTGGTGAGTGCGATGGCGTTGCAGCAGATGCGGAAGATGTTGCGCCAGGGATATTTGACGCGCGCCATTTCGCGCCCGTGCCGCCAGATGAGTGGCAGGATGAACATCAGACCGATCATCGCCCTGATAAAGACAAGCTGGAAGGCGGGATAGGTGACGCCCTGCGCCTTGACGAGCGCGGTCATTCCGCCCGCAACAAGGGTCATATCCAGCAACAGCCAGCCTATGCCCGCGCGCGTATCCGTTTCGCGCGGGGTTTCCTGTTCTTCGCTTTGGCCGTCGCCATTCACGCCGGCTGCACAAGATTGGCCATAAGGCGGAAGGCCCCGGGCACAAGCTTGTCCATCTGGTGATGCAAAACAAGGCTGGTATGGGTGTGACGGCCCTTGCCTATGATACCGGAGACCAGCGCGCCCTTGAGCGGCTGCTCATCGACATCATGCATGGCGAGTAATGGCTCGTAGACATCATCCCAGCGCGCTGCGAAATAAAGCCCGCGTTCCTTGTCCCACCCCGCCCAGTCGGCGGCATTGATCCTGTTGGGGCCGGCAAGTAGCGGATGTTCGGGCGCCAGCACCGTTACCTCCGCCTGCGGGTCGGTTACACGCCAGCGCAAGGAAGGCCTGCCGATCTCAAGCCGTCTCACAGGCGTCGTCTCCGGATCCCATCCATCGGTCGGCCGGTGATAGAGCGTGACAAGATGGCCGCCGCCTTCAACGAAACGATGAAGCTTTTCCGTTGCAGCGGCCAGGTCGTTGCGGATTCCGAAGGCGAAGATGCCGATAACGATCGTCGTAAAAGATGACAGGTCGCCGCCAAGCGCCTGAGCATCGAGTTCGGAAACATTAAGACCCATGCGCGAAAGCCAAAGACCCACCCTGTCGGCGCCGCCGCCGACATAACCGACGTGTGCGCCCTCGGGCAGTTTGAGGTCCAGCGACAGGATATTCAAAACGGACGGCGCCAGAAACCTTGCCCTGCCGATATGCGGATAGGCGATGGGCGTGATCTGGAAAGCGGGTTGCGAACCGACAAGCGCTTCTATTCTGGCAAGGCCTGCCGTCGCATCGCCAGTGCGTTCCGCAATCCAGTCGCCGCCGTTTCTGCGCAGGTTCCAGCCGCCCGTAGTCCTGAACGACAGAGGCGCATCGGCGCCCTTCACATGCGCCTGAAAGACATGGGCATCCTGCCCCTTTCCAAGCGGAACCAAAAGGGCATCGGGCGCAATCGTCAGCGACTGCGCGGGCGTTACGAAAAACGGCTCCTCCAGATCGAAGGCGGCCGAGACCTTTCTGCCTTCAACCGTTGCGGAAAGCAGCACAAAGGCATGGCCATTGCCGCCCAGGGCTTTCCAGTCGGGCTGATAAAGCCCGGAAACAGCAGCATCCCGATCGGCGGCAAGCGAAAAGACCAGCGTCCTGCCACGCGACTGAACGCACGACGAGACACCCGCTGGAAGGACCGGCGTGACCTCGACGTCAAATTCGCCCGCCTTGTCTGAAAGCTCCACGGAAAGAACCGATGTTCCACCCGCAACGATCTCCCCCGGCTCGGCATAGGCCCGCTCGAAAACATCGAGCGCCGTCAGGATAGCGGCGTCGACCTGCAACCGCTTGCGTGCGATCCGATGCCCGTGCAGCTCCTTGAAATCCGCAGCTGCGGCTTCATCTACCGTCTGCAAAAGAGCCGCCGCAGCAAGAAGCGACGCCGTGATATTCCGCCTGTCGGGAAAGGCCGCGATTGCTTGGCTTATTGCCTGTTCGGCCTTGACCAGCGCCTTTGCCAGTTCGGCATCCAGCCCCGGAAAAGTCGCAAGGTCGGTGAGTGAAGACGGAAGCCTGTCGAGGATCGAGCTTTCCTCGCCGCCGACGGCATCCGAGAGTTCCAGATGCAGCGGCCAGACCTCCTGCGCCCGTTTCGGCCAATGACCCATTCCCTGCGAGGCATGATAATAACGCGACCATTCGCCGATGCGGTCATATTGCGCACCGGTGGCCGCCTCCTTGCCCGGAGCATTGACTATCAGCGTCGTCTCCGGCGGCGGCACTTCGTCATCATAGGTGTCGCCACCGCCAGACCATGCGGGAAGGTAATATTTGGCCACCTGCCAAGGTTTCAGCCCCTCGGCAATATGCTCGGGATAGGCGGCAGGATCGGCCGCCAGCGCGATGGCGTTCTTTGCCGCCCGCGTCATGGCGCGGTGGTGCCCATGCTGTCCCGGCACATCGAGAAAGGTCGGGATGACGATATCCGGGCGTTCCTTGCGGTAGGCGCGCACCAGCCGCTCGACGATGCGTTGCTGCCCCCAGCGGTTAAAGGTCTGGTCGCCATCCTTGGAAAAACCGAAGTCGTGAATGATATCCGCCGGGCCATGGCCGAGCCAGATGATATCCGCATCGATGACACGGGCGGCCTCCTCCAGCTCCCGCGACCGGATGACGCCAAGCGCGCCCAGCCTTTCCGGCCCCAGCGCATTCTGCCCGCCCTCGCCGCGTGTGGAGCAGGCGATGATGATCCGCATACCGAGTTTCATGCGAAAATAGGCCAGAAGTCCGTTCTGCTCGTCGTCGGGATGCGCGCCGGTGTGCATGACGGTCACGGTGGATTTCAACGCGCTCAGCTTGCGGTGCAGGCGGACAAGCCACGGATCGGCCATCTGCCGTTCGATGCGCTCCCGAGGGTTAAGCATGGGCGGTCTCCTCCAAATTTCAACCGGGTGCCTGCGTTGCAGCTCCCGTGGATGTCTCGAGTTTTGGTGTGACGATGTCGAACAGCGGCAAGGCGGCCGCACCGAGTGCCGCCGTCAACTGTCCGGATTTGCCGTGCATGACACGCGGCAGTTCCCGCTGTCGCCGGCTTGCGACCGAGGTTGGCAAAGTGCCCATCCGCGCAATGACTGCACTGATGACGATCTCAGGCAGCGCACCGCCGAGAATGACAGTCTGCGGATCGAGAATATTCTCGAGCATCGCAACCATGGGCGCCAGATGGGCGGCGGCATCTTCGATCCATTCCATCACCACCGGATTGCCCGCTTTGAACAGGGCTTCCAGATCGTCAAGCTCCGTATCCGCGACACCGGCGCAGACAAGTTTTTCCTTCAGCACGTAAACGGAGGCATAGGCTTCGAGGCACCCTCTCTGCCCGCAGGAGGGGCAAGGCCTTCCCTTTGGCGAGACGGTCACGTGGCCGATTTCGCCGGCATTTCCGAATGCGCCGCGATAGGGTGAACCATCCTGAATGATACCGAGGCCGATACCGACGCCGAAATAGATCATGCAGAAATTTGGGATGGCCAGGCCCGCACCGAACAGCCGTTCGCCGACAGCGGCGGCCGTCGCATCGTTTTCCACCACGACCGGCTGACCGCAGGCTTCCCCCAGCATCTGCCGGGCATCGATGCCGCCCCAGCCGGAAAGCGTCGTCGGCCCGACGGACGTCATGCCATCAATCTCGAAAGGACCGGGCATGACAACCCCGGTGCCAAGCAGCTTGCAGCCGAGATTTTTCGCAACGGCAGCGTGCTCGGCGGCAAAAGTCTTGAATATGGCGTCCGGCGTCGTGTCCTTGAGGGGTGTAACACGATGGGTACGCAACACGCCGGCAAGATCGAGGCCGACCGTGACCATATGGTCGGCGGCAATTTCCACGCCGATGGTCGCTCCGCCATCCGGATTGACCGCGAACTGGATCGGCGGCTGGCCCCTGCCGGTGCGACGACGGCCGAGTTCCTTGAGCAATTCCTCGCCAACCAGCTCGTCGACGATATTGGCAACCGCCTGCGGGGTAAGATGGGTAATCTTGGCAATCTGGGCGCGACCGAGTGAGCCATGCCGCCGGACGAGGTCGAGAACGACTCGCCTGTTGTGCTCCCGGCTGCGCTCGGGATTTTTTCCGATTGCTACGGGATAAGCGTCCACCGTGTGCACCGTCATCTCTTCAACTTCCCGTCTGTTGGAAAATTCATAGCGTCGAATTGAGGATAAGCGCAATATAATAATTCAAGTAAATTATCTTATTGACAAACGGACGCCTTCAGAGAACCGTAGAGGGCGACCGGGGGTCAGGTTTGCATGGGGCGGAAGAGGAAACTCCGCGGCCGGCGAATCGATGAGCGCGCGCGAAAGCGCGAATAAAGGGAACGATCGCTCCGCATCCGGAAGACCGGACGGAGGAAAAGGAGGCTTACATGCGCAGGGCAACTCTGTTCGCCGGCTTGGTCGCCGGTTTCAGCACATTTGCATTCAACGCCGCGCAGGCGGTGGAAATCGAATATTGGCAATATGTCTTCGACACCCGTGTGAAAGCCATGGACGAGCTGATCGCGGAATTCCAGAAGGCCAATCCTGATATCACCGTCAAGCAGGTGACCTTTCCTTACGCCGACTACCAAACGCGCGTGATCGCCGCCAACATGTCCGGCAATGGCCCGGACGTGATGCAGCTGTTTTACGGCTGGCTCGACAAGTTCGCAGCCGGGGGCATTTTGCAGCCACTGCCGGCCGATACCTTCCCGCATGACAAGATCGAAAGCGAATTTTTCCCGATCGTCAGCGCCATGAAACGCGGCGACGACTATTATGGCCTGCCGACAGCGGTTCGTTCGCTGGCGCTGTTCTACAACAAGAAGCTCTTCACCGACGCCGGTCTCGATCCCTCCAATCCACCGAAGACGCTCGATGAATTCGTCGCCGCCGCGGAAAAGATCGCCAAGCACGATGCCGCCGGAAACCTCACCGTTGCCGGTTCCACGCTCGACATGGGTGGACAGGACCATCAGTGGTGGCGTGAAGTCCTCATCCGCCAGTATGGCGGCGAGCCCTATACCGACAACGACCAGAAGGTCGCCTATAATAGCGAGCCGGGCATTCAGGCCCTGAAATTCTATACCAGCCTGCAGCTTGAAAAGAAGATCGGCCAGGTGGGTTTCATGGATGAGGGCCAGGCCGCCTTCCGCGCCGGCAAGGCGGGCATGACCATCGACGGCACCTTCCGGCTCGGCTCGTTCCGCACCATCAAGGATTTCGAGTGGGGCGTGACCGAACTTCCCACCAATGACAAGAATATTCGCTCCAACTATGCAAGCTACTTCGCCAACGGCATCAGCGCCAAGACCACGGGTGAAGAGCTTGAGGCCTCCAAGAAGTTCCTTGCCTATATCTCTTCCCCGGAAGCCATGGCGATTTGGCTGAAGACGGTGGGCGAGTTGCCGGCGCGGCGCTCGGCGGCACTGACCGAAGAAAACCTGAAGGACCCGATCTACGCGCCGTTCCTGAAGGGTCTGGAATATGCGCATACGACGCTGTTCATGGATGAGGCAGCCCAGCGGCAAAACGCCATCGACATGACAAACCGTGTCCTGCTCGAGGGCCAGTCGGTTGAAGACTCCGTCAAGCAGGCCGCCGAGGCCGAGCAGGAAATCATCGACGCGGCGAAACCCTGAAAACCGCAGGTCCAACAATGACAGCGATAGATCAACAAGGGGCGGCATCCGGCCGCCCCGGCGGCTCCTTCGGAGATCGCCTTTCCATGCGCACCAAACGGCTTTTGTGGATCTGGAGCTTTTTGGCGATCCCGATCCTGTTTTACAGCGTCATCCGGTTTTACCCGACACTGCAGGCCTTCTATCTGTCCTTCACCAACTGGGACTTGCTCAGGCCAGCAAAGTTCATCGGCGCCGCCAATTACGTCAAGCTGTTCAAGGATCCGCAATTCTGGAAGGTGTTCAAAAACACCTTCACCTATCTCATCGTCGGCACGCCGATCAGTCTCGTCCTTGCTTTCGTCATCGCCTTTTATCTCGACCGGGTGCGCATTCTGCATGGTTTCATTCGCGCGCTGTATTTCCTGCCCTATTTGACGACTGCAGCGGCCATGGCCTGGGTCTGGCGCTGGTTCTATCAGCCGCCGCCCATCGGCATCATCAACGACGTGTTCGGCATGATCGGCATTCCCCAGCAGCCCTTCATCCGCTCCACCGATCAGGCGCTCTATTCGGTCATGGTGACAGCCATCTGGGCGGGGCTCGGCTTCCAGATCATCATCTTCATGGCCGGCCTGCGTGCGATTCCCACGACATTCTACGAAGCCGCCCGCATCGACGGGCTGGGTGAATGGGCGATCCTGCGCAAGATCACGCTGCCGCTTCTGAAACCAACCACGGTTTTCCTCGTGGTGTTTTCCTCCATCGGCTTCCTTCGCATCTTCGACCAGGTCTACAACATGACCACCAATGATCCGGGCGGCCCGCTCGGTTCAACCAAGCCGCTGGTGCTGATGATCTACCAGACTGCGTTCAATTCCTATGCCATGGGTTATGCCGCAGCACAGACGGTCGTCCTGTTCACCATTCTTCTTGTCGTATCGCTGGTCCAGCTCTGGGTCCTGAGGGAAAAGAAATGAGCGAAGCGCCGCCACTCTCCCACGCCCGCATCCGCCCCGGCCGCATCGTCACCTGGACGCTGCTGTTCATCGGCGGCCTGATCATGATCTCGCCGCTGCTCTTCATGTTTTCGACCTCGTTCAAGACGGCGGATCAGGTTTACGATCTACGTCTCATTCCGGCAGCACCCACGCTTGCAAACTACATCACCGTCATGGCCGATGGCCGTTTCCTGCGCTGGTTCTTCAACTCCATGCTGGTTGCGGTCATCGTTACCGTGTCCAACTGCTTCTTTGACAGTCTTGTCGGCTACACGCTGGCGAAATTCGAGTTCCGCGGTCGTTATTTTATCTTCCTCGCAATCCTCTCGACGCTGATGATACCGACCGAAATGCTCGTCATTCCCTGGTATCTGATGTCCAGTCAGCTCGGCTGGCTCGACAGCTACTGGGGCATCATGTTCCCGGGCATGATGACGGCCTTCGGCACCTTCCTGATGAAGCAGTTCTTCGAGACGGTTCCGAACGACTTCATCGAGGCCGCGCGCGTCGACGGGCTCAACGAATTCCAGATCTGGTGGAAAGTCGCCCTGCCGCTCGTCACACCGGCGCTCTCCGCACTCGCGATCTTCACCTTCCTCGGCAACTGGACAGCCTTCTTCTGGCCACTGATCGTCACGACAAGCAAGGAGCTTTACACGCTGCCGGTCGGTCTTTCGAGCTTTGCCGTGGAACAGCAAATCCAGTGGGAAATGATCATGACGGGCGCCGCCATTGCGACCATCCCCACCCTCATCGTCTTCATCGTCCTGCAACGCTACATCGTTCGCGGTGTGATGCTGGCGGGTCTGAAAGGATAATATCATGGCCGATATGAACCCGCGCCTGTCCGACACCAGCAAGTTTCCCGACCCTGTCTATAAGGAAACCGTGCTGCGCCCGCTGTTCGACGGTGCCAAGAACCACCATGTCGACGGCTTCCGCCGTATCGACCGCGCCCATCTGGTCATGCTGCGCGAAACCGGCATTCTCGATGCCGAAACAGCGGCGAAGATCGCCGGCGCGCTTGAGGATATCGACAGGACCATCGAGCCATCGGAGCTGGTCTATACCGGCGAAGTCGAGGATTTCTTCTTCCTGATCGAGAAGGAGCTGAAAGCCCGCATCGGCGTCGATGTAGCCGGCCGCCTTCACACGGCGCGTTCACGCAACGATATCGATCACACGCTGTTCAAGATCGGCCTCAAGGACAAGATCGACACGCTCACCGCCAAGGCGCGCGTTCTCTTAAAAGCGCTGATCGATGCCGCCGAGCGCAATCAATCCACCCTGATCGTAGCCTATACGCATGGTCAGCCGGCCCAGCCCACCACCTTCGGCCACTACCTTTCCGCCGCCATCGAAGTGCTGATCCGGGATATCGAGCGTTTTGCCGAAGCGCGACGCATCGTCGATCTGTCGCCGATGGGCGCCGCCGCCATCACCACGTCAGGTTTTCCCATCGACCGGGCGCGGGTTGCCGAATTGCTGGGGTTTGCCGCACCCTTACGCAATTCCTATTCCTGCATCGCCGCCGTGGATTATACAACAGCGACCTATGGCGCGATCGAACTGATGTTCCTGCATCTCGGCCGGCTTATTCAGGATTTCCAGTTCTGGACGAGTTTTGAGGTCGGCCAGATCTATGTACCGAATTCGCTGGTGCAGATTTCCTCGATCATGCCGCAGAAACGCAACCCGGTGCCGATCGAACATCTGCGCCACCTCGCCAGCCAGACATTCGGCCGGGCACGCACGGTGCTGGATGTAATGCACAACACGCCCTTCACCGACATGAATGACAGCGAGGGCGAGACGCAGGGTATGGGTTATGAAGCCTTCACTTCTGCCAGCCGGGTACTCGATCTTCTCGCCAGCCTCGTTGGCCAGATCAGCATCGATCCTGAAAGGGTCGACCAGAATATTCGCCGCTCCTGCATCACCATCACCGAACTGGCGGATTCACTTGTCCGCATCGAAGACCTGTCATTCCGTCAGGCGCATGAAATTGCCGCGACTGTTGCCAAGAGCGTCGTCGCGCTGAAGGGCGATCTGCCGAATGAGGGTTACCAACCGTTCCTCAAGGCGTTTCGGGAACTGGCAGGACGCGATACCGGCATCGACGAGGAAAAATTTAAGCAGATCGTCTCGCCGGAACACTTTGTCGCCGTGCGCAGCCGCTTCGGCGGCCCGGCGCCTGAACCCATGCGGGAAGCGATTGCGGCATACCGCAACAGGCTCGGCGCTTTTGCGGCGGAAGCACGGCGTTTCGCCGATCACGAAGCGGCGAAAGCCGCCGAACTGGCAGAGAAATTCACCGCCCTGACGGGAGCGCGATAATGGCGACAATCGAACTCAATCAACTCGTGAAGCGCTACGGCAAGGTCGAAGCAGTCAAGGGCATAGACCTTGCCATTGAAGACGGCGAGTTCGTCGTTTTTGTCGGCCCCTCCGGCTGCGGAAAATCCACCACCCTTAGAATGATCGCGGGTCTGGAGGAAATTTCCGACGGCACGCTGAAAATCGCCGGAAACGTCGTCAACGAGAAAGAACCGAAGCAGCGCAACATCGCCATGGTCTTTCAGAATTATGCGATCTACCCGCATATGACGGTTCGCCAGAATATCGGTTTCGGACTTTATACATCAAAGCTCGACAGGGCGGAAAAGAACCGCCGCATCGAAGAGGCCGGCCGGGTGCTGGGGCTTGAGGCCCTGCTCGACCGCCGTCCTGCCGCTTTGTCGGGCGGCCAGCGGCAGCGCGTCGCCATCGGCCGCGCCATGGTGCGCGATCCTGCTGCCTTTCTTTTCGATGAGCCGCTCTCCAATCTAGACGCGCAGTTGAGATCGCAGATGCGCATTGAAATCAAACGCTTGCACCAACGTCTTAAGACGACAACCGTCTACGTCACCCATGATCAGGTGGAAGCCATGACCATGGCGGATCGTATCGTGGTGATGAAGGACGGCCACATATTGCAGGTCGGCACGCCGACGGAACTTTACGAAACACCCGTCGACATCTTTACCGCACGCTTCATAGGCAGCCCCTCGATGAACCTCCTGCGCGGAACCAGCGCCGGCGACAGCGTTGCGCCCTCGGCCACGGGAGACCTTCTGATCGGCGTCAGGCCGCATGATCTGCTGGTCGGCGAGAACGGTGCTGCTCAGGCGACGTTCACGCTTGAGGGAACGGTAACGGCGGTCGAGCCGCTCGGGCCGGAGACGCTTGTTCATCTGGACACCGACACCAGTTCGGTGATCGCCACTGCGCGAAGCAAAACCATTCCGGCCGTCGGCAGCCGGCTGCAATGCCAGGCGGAGCGAGGTTCGCTTTATCTTTTCGACGCCAAGACGGAAAAGCTTCTGGGCCGCGCATGATGACAACGGAAAAAACTGCCGTCATCAGCGTCGGCCGGATCTATTGCGACCTCATTTTCACCGGGCTTGACGAATTGCCGGTGCTCGGCCGGGAACTGTTTGCCCGCGACATGGAAATTGCCGCCGGCGGCGGAGCTTTCATTGCCGCCGCGCATTTCGCCCATATCGGCCGACCCGTTGCGCTGCTGGCAAGGCTCGGCACCGACACGTTTTCGCGAGATATCGGTGAGAAAATGGCGCGAAGCGGCGTCGACCTGCAGTTTTTGGAACATTCAGCAGATGCCGGACCGCAAGTCACGGTGGCGACAGTGGTTGGTCAGGACCGGGCTTTTTTGACGCGTCGCGCCGGTGCCGCCCGGCCTTCGACGCTGGATGCCGCCTTTGCGTGGGAAACCGCCCGGCATCTGCACATCGCCGAATTCGCCACTCTGCATGAGATGCCCGACCTGGTCTCCCGCGCCAAGGCAAGCGGATTGTCCGTTTCGCTCGACCCAAGCTGGGATGCTTCGCTGATCTATGACAAGGGCCTGCTCCAGGCCTGTGCCGGCGTCGACGTTTTTTTGCCGAATCTCGAAGAGGCCGAAGCAATCACTGGTCATTCTGACCCGGAAATCGCGATCCGCGCTTTATCAGAGGCGTTTCCCGTCGTGGCTTTGAAAGGTGGCGCGCAGGGGGCGTGGGTTTCCTCTCAGAGGGGGCTGCGGCATGTAGCGGCCCAGAAAGTCCCGGTTATCGATACGACCGGCGCAGGCGACGCCTTTAATGCCGGTTTTCTCGATGCGTGGCTTGAGGGACAGGACGAACAGCGATGCCTCAAAGCCGGGGTCGCTGCGGGCAGCCTTGCCGTGCAGGCGGCAGGCGGCGCACCAAGGGAGACGGCCGCCGCTTGAGGCATCCCGCCTGTTTCACTCTCCCCGCGGAAAACGCTGGTTTTCCTCCAGCACGTTGAGGTCCATGTGGTTGCGCATGTAGCGTTCCGAGGCTTTCTGCAGGGGCTGGTAATCCCATGGATAATAAGCCCCGTTGCGCAACGCCTTGTAGACCACCCAGCGCCGCGCCTGACTTTCGCGAACGGCAGCGTCGAAGACCGGCAATTGCCAGCGCCGACCAATCTCGGCGGAAAGCGATGAAAGCACATCGCGCAAAGCCGGATCGCCGGCAAGGTTCGTGCGCTCTTCCGGATCAGCCTCAAGATCGTAAAGCAGCGGCGGATCGGCTTCGCAAACCGACAGCTTGTAGCGCCCATCGCGAAGGGCAACGAGCGGTGCTATCGAGCCTTCGGCGGCATATTCCATCGGCACCGGGCCACGCCCGCCGGTTCCCTTGGCAAGCGCCGCCAGATCCTCGCCATCCGTCCAGCGTTTGAGCGAAGTGATATCGAGACCCGCCAGCCCGCACAGCGTCGGCGTGACATCGAGTGTCGAGACCGGCGTGTCGATCAAAGCCGGCTGCCAGCCGGGTGCGGCCACCATCAGCGGTACACGAGCGGAGCCTTCGAAGAAACACATCTTGAACCACAGGCCACGCTCGCCCAGCATATCGCCATGGTCCGACAGGAAGAGAATGATGGTGTCGTCCTCCATCCGTGTCGCTTTCAACACGTCGAGGATTTCGCCGATCTTTTCGTCGATATAGGAGATATTGGCGAAATAACCGCGCCGTGCCCGGCGTATCTGCTCGCCTGTGATCTCGAATGCCCCATGATCGCAGGCTTCCAGCAGCCGCTTCGAATGCGGGTCCTGCTCCTCGAAGGCAATCGCCTGCGACTGCGGATCGAGCGCCGGGCAGTCCTCGTATAGATCCCAGAACTTGCGCCGCGCCACATAGGGATCGTGCGGATGGGTGAAGCTGACAGTCAGGCACCACGGCCGCTCATCGAGGCGGCGCGACAGGTCGTAAAGCTTGCGGGTGGCGTTGTAGGCCACCTCGTCATCATATTCCATCTGGTTAGTGATTTCCGCGACACCAGCGCCGGTCACCGAACCGAGATTGTGATACCACCAGTCGATCCGCTCGCCCGGCTTGGTATAATCAGGCGTCCAGCCGAAATCAGCCGGATAGATATCAGTCGTCAGGCGCTCCTCGAAGCCATGCAGCTGGTCCGGGCCGACGAAATGCATCTTTCCCGAAAGACCGGTGTAGTAACCCGCCGCCCGCAGGTGATGCGCATAGGTCGGAATATCGGAAGCGAATTCGGCGGCATTGTCATAGACCCGTGTCCGGCTTGGCAACTGCCCGGACATGAAGGAGGCGCGCGCCGGCGCGCAGAGCGGACTTGCCGTATAGGTATTGGCGAAGCGCACAGAGCGCTTCGCCAATGTTTTGAGATGTGGTGCGTAGAGAAAATCGGCCGGGCCATCGGGAAAAAACGTCCCGTTGAATTGGTCGGCCATCAGGATCAGAATATTGGGACGCGGCATTTCCACTTTCCGATTTTAGAGGCCAAGCTTGCCTTTGACGGCGTCCGCACCCGGCTTGCCATCCAGCGTGGTGACACCCTGCAGCCAGCCATCCAGCGATTTGGGATTCGCCTTCAGCCAGGCCGTCGCCGCGGCCTTGGAATCTTCGCCGCCGAGGATGGAACCCATCAGGCTGTTTTCCATGCCAATATCGAATTTGAGGTTCTTGAACAGCGTCGCCGCATTCGGGCATTGCTGCGGCCAGCCGGTGCGGGCGAGCGTGTAGACTTCCGCGCCGCCGAAATTCGGGCCGAAATAGGCGTCCCCGCCGGAGAGATAGGCGATATCGATCTTCTCATTCATCGGATGCGGCGCCCAGGCGAGGAATACCACGGCCTTTTTGTCCCTGCCCGCCCGCTCCACCTGCGCCAGCATGGCTTGCTCGCCGGATTCGACGAGTTGCCAGCCTTTCAGGCCGAAATCATTGGCGTCGATGATCTTCTGGATATTCTGGTTGGCCGGCGCGCCCGGCTCGATGCCGTAAATCTTGCTTTCGAACTCATCGGCGTGTTTGGCGAGATCGGCGAAATCCTTCACGCCCTTTTCCGCCATATAGGCCGGCACCGCCAGCGTGAACTTGGCGCCTTCGAGGTTCTTCGTCATCACCTCTGCCGCCTTGGCGGCATCAAGATCATCTACGAAGGATTTCTGCGCCGGCATCCAGTTGCCGAGAAAAACGTCGATCTCGCCGTTCTTCATCGCCTGATAGCCGATCGGCACTGACAGCGTCTTGACGTCGGCCTCATAGCCAAGCGCATCGAGCAGCACGGACGCGACACCATTGGTGGCGGTGATGTCGGTCCAGCCGGGATCGCTGAGGCGGATGGTCTTGCAGGCCGCGTCATCGGCCGCCTGAAGCGGGGTGGAGAAGGCTGCCACCGACAGGATGAGACCGGCGGCGATGCGATGCAGATGAGAAATGGTTTTCATTGCGGCTCCCCTTTTATCAATCCAGTTTATTGAACACCACGTTGCTTTTGCCTGTGAAGCGGGTATTTTTCGATGGTTGATATAAGGAATTTTAATGTCAGACCGGCCGCTCGATCTGGGATGGATGCGCATTTTCACCGAGGTTGCCCGCCGCGGCAGCCTGACGGCGGCGGCGGCATCCCTGCGGCTGACGCAACCGGCCGTAAGCTATCAGATTCGCCGCCTGGAGGAGGAACTGGGCGTAGCGCTCGTGCAGCGCAGACATCGCGGCATCGAACTAACGGCCGAGGGACAAAAACTATTCGAGATTGTTTCACGCAATGTTGACGCCATCGACCATCTCGCACAACAGCTTCGCCGGACGGAGGAACGGCAGACCATCCGCCTGCACACGGACTATGCCTTTTCTTCCTTATGGCTCATCCCGCGCATGCATGGCTTTCGAACGCTCAATCCGGATATCAATATCCAGATCGTCGCCACGCAGGATCCGCTGGGCCAGGGCAAGCACGATAGCGACGTGATGATCATTTTCGGCACGCGGCAGGAGGCCGGCGACGGCGCGGTGCTGCTACTTTCGGAAAAGGTCACGCCGGTCTGCTCGCCTGCCCTGCTGACCGAGACACCGGCATCCGCAACCGTTGCGGATTTTTCGCGACGGAAGCTCATTCACCTCGAAAACACCTCGCAAGCGCACTGGTTCGACTGGCCTTCCTACTTCAAGCATTTCGGCGTGCAGAGACCGGCCGACCACGATGGCGGCGACATCAGCTTCAACAATTACACCATGGTGGTGCAGGCAACCATTGGCGAGCAGGGTTTCGCGCTCGGCTGGGCCGGACTGGTCGATCCGTTGCTTCAGGCCGGCGTGCTGGTGACGGCAGGCCCAAGCCTCGATGCACCGGGGCGCGGCTACTGGCTGATGCGACCGAAAAGCAGCGACACCGCGGTGAGAAAACTCACCGGCTGGCTGATCGACGAGCGGCGGTAACGCCGCCCGCCAGCTTGTACCGTTTCCTGTTCAGATCGGATAATGCAGCGGTCCGTCCTGCAACGTGACCCAGCGTAGCTCTGTGAATTCCGCAATGCCCGCCGTGCCGCCGAAGCGGCCGTAGCCGGAGGCCTTAACCCCGCCGAAGGGCATCTGCGCTTCATCGTGAACGGTTGGACCGTTGATGTGGCATATGCCGCTTTCTATACGGGCGGCAATGGACAGCGCCCGTGCCTGATCCCTACCGAAAATCGCAGCGGAGAGGCCGAACTCGGTTTCATTGGCAATGCTTACCGCCTCATCGATGCTGCCGGCCCTGATGATGGAAACGACCGGACCGAAACTTTCCTCCGAATAGAGCCGCATGGCGGGGGTGACGCCATCGACGGCAATCGCATCCAGCATCGTGCCGTTGCCGCCGCCACCGGCGACCTGCCGTGCACCCTTGGAGACGGCGTCATCCACCAGCGCCCGAATGCGCGAGGTTGCTTCGGCGCTGACCAGCGAGCCGAGCGGTGTTTTGCCCTCACGCGGATCGCCAGCCGTGAGGCTCGACGCTTTTTTGGCGAAGGCCTCCACAAACGCATCGGCGACGCTGTCGAGCACGATGATGCGTTCCGTCGACATGCAGATCTGGCCCTGGTTCATGTATGCGCCGAAAGCCGCAGCCGCGACAGCTGCGTCGATATCGGCATCGTCAAGCACAATGAACGGCGCCTTGCCGCCAAGCTCCAGCAGCGCGGGTTTCAGGTAACGGCCGGCCGTTTCGGCAATCACCCGGCCGACACGGGTCGAGCCGGTGAAATTCACGCGTCTGACGGCGGGGTGTGCGATCAGCGTATCGACGATCTTTGCGGCATCTTCCGGCGCGTTGGAGACGGCGTTGAGCACGCCCTTGGGCAGACCGGCGGAAGCGACCGCCTCAATGATCAGCGCATGGGTGCGTGGGCAGAGTTCCGAGGTCTTCATCACCACCGTATTGCCGCAGGCAAGCGGCGTGGCGATGGAGCGCACGCCGAGAATAACCGGCGCGTTCCACGGCGCGATGGACAGCACAACGCCCGCTGGCTGGCGCAGCGCCATGGCCACGGTTCCCGGACGGTTGGACGGAATGATCTCGCCCTTGATCTGGGTGGTGAGGCTTGCGGCCTCCACCAGCATATCGCTTGCCAGTTTGACGTTGAAACCGGCCCAGGCGTCGGTTGCGCCGATTTCTTCCTTCATCGCCTGGGTAATATCGGGCCCTGCGGCCAGAAGCGCCTGCGCAGCGGCCAGAAGCAGGCGACGGCGTTCACCGGGCGGCGTTGCCGACCAGACCGGGAAAGCGGCCGCCGCGGCATCGGCCGCGCGGGTAGCGTCCTCCACTGTTGCCGCCGCAGCACTCGTCGCCACGTCGCCGGTAATGGGGTTGCTGCGTTCGAAGCGCTTGCCGCTTGTGGCCGGGCAATGGTCGCCACCGATGAAAAGATTGACAGTCTGCATGATCTTCCTCCTGAATTCAGACAATGGCGGCGGTGGTGCCGCCAAGAAACGCCCGTTGCACGGCGGGATCGGCGGACAGGGCTTCAGCCGTGCCTGCCCCGACAATCCGCCCTGCTTCCAGCAAATAACCGCGATCGGCAAGCGCGAGGCTTTCGCGCACATTCTGCTCTACGAGCAGAATGGAAAGGCCGCTTTTCTTGATCTCCGCCAAAGCGGCAAAAAGTTCCTGTGTAACGATGGGCGCAAGACCAAGGCTCGGTTCATCCAGCAGCAGATAATCCGGTGCCGACATCAACGCGCGGCCGATGGCGACCATCTGCTGCTCGCCGCCGGACATGGTGCCGGCAAGCTGCTGCCGCCGCTCCGCAAGCCGCGGAAACAGCGAAAAAATATGCTCTCTTGTCGTCTTTTCCGCTGAACGGGCATGGCGGGGATTGGATCCGAGACGGAGATTGTCTTCCACCGTCAACGCCGCGAAAATTCCGCGCCCCTCCGGCACCAGCGCCACACCCCGCTCCACGATCTGATGGGCGGGAACCTCGGCAAGCGACTCGCCATTGACGCGCACGTCGCCGGCGGCTGCCGCAACTAGGCCGCCGACCGCCTTCAGCAGTGACGACTTGCCGGCTCCATTGGCACCGAGCAGCACCACCGTTTCGCCCTTGGCGACATTGAGCGATATGCCGTCAACCGCGAGATGTTTGCCGTAGCGGATTGTCAGTGCGTCTATTTCAAGCATGTGCCGCTCCCAGATAGGCGGAAATGACGTGCGGATCGTCAAGCACCCTTGCCGTCGGCCCGTCGGCAATCTTGCGACCGGCCGCCATGACCACCGAGCGCGAGCAAAGGGCGCGCACGGCGGCCATGATATGTTCCACCAGCAAGATCGTCGTACCCTCCGATGCCAGCCGCCGGATCAGCGCTATTCCCTCCTGAAGTTCGGTGGGATTGAGGCCCGCGAGCCATTCATCCAGCAACAGAAGCTTCGGTTCACCCGCAAGCGCACGCGCCAGTTCAAGGCGTTTCTGGTCAATATAGGTGAGATCGCCAGCCGGCATCGTCTCCCGCCCGGCAAGACCAATCCTTTCAAGGCAGGCGCGCGCAACCTTCTCCGCCTCGGGACGCGAAAGCCGTTGCGGGCCGAACATGGCCGATACGGCAACGTTTTCGAGTAGGGAAAGCGAAGGCAAAAGCCGCACGAGCTGGAAGGTGCGCGCCACGCCGGCGCGCGCAATCACATCCGGCCGTCTGCCCGCAATCTCCTGCCCTTTGAGCCGGATCGACCCTTCGGTCGGCTTCAACGCCCCGGAGATGAGATTCATCAGCGTCGTCTTGCCGGAACCGTTCGGCCCAAGCAGCCCGACGACTTCGCCGGCCTCGATGGTAAGACCAAGGCCATCCACCGCCTTCAGCCCGCCGAAGGTCTTGCGGATATCGGTGATTTCGAGAACGGCGCTCATGCGGCTTTCTCCTTTTTGCGCAACTTCTCGAGCGCCGCGAGCACGCCATCCGGCAGCACGAACACGATGAGGATGAAGAGAGCGCCGAGAATGATGGAAAAATGATTGGGGAAGTTGGCACCCAGCCACTCGAACAGCAGGAACAGCGGCACCGCACCGAGGATCGGTCCCCAGCGTCGTGTGGCTCCGCCAAGCAGTGCCATGATGACGGTGAGGAACGAGACCTGCGGATTAAAGACGATGGCCGGCTCGATATAGACCCAGCGCGGGGCCTGAATGGCGCCGACAAGCGTGATGATCGTGGCCGACAGCACGAAAAGCGTCAGCTTGGTGCGTGCGAGATTAATGCCCGCATGGGCGGCCACGACCTCGTCGTCACCGATTGCCTTCAACGCCAGTCCGAGCTTGCTGCGGTCGATGAGGATCGACAGCAGAAGGGTAATGACAGCCAGCGCCAGCAATTGCCAGAGCACATGCTGCGGCTCCAGCGGCAGGAAGATGTAACGCCCGAGCGTGCCCGTCACATTCACCTCATACCAGGTGATGAGCTGACGGATAAGTTCGGCAAGACCGAAGGAAAAGATCACGAAATAAATGCCGGCGACGCGCAGTGTGGACAGCCCGACGACGAGCGCCAGCGACGCGCCGACAAGGGCCGCACTCAGGAGGACGAGCGGCCATGGTAAGACTTCGCTCAGCACCGCAACCGTATAGGCCCCGACACCGAAGAACGCGACGGTGGCGAGCGAAATATACCGCGTCGGACCGGAGAACATCGCCCAGGCGGAGGCAAGCGTCGCATAACCGAGAAGGCCGATGATAACACCGACGCCATAGGCATCGAAAAAGAAGGGGGAAAGCGCCAGCAGCGCGGCTGCGGCAAGGCCGATGAGAAGCGGGATCATTTGCCCCTCCTTGCGAAAATGCCTTCCGGACGCCAGAGCAGCACCACAAGGAAAAGCAGATAGGTGGCGGCAAGCGTGAGGCCGGGATCAACGTAAACGAGTACGAAGGTTTCCACGAGGCCAAGCAGCAGGCCGGCAACCAGCGCGCCGAGCAGATTGCCAACACCGCCCATGATGACGACGACAAGCGCCTTCATGGTGAAGACAACGCCATAGGAGGCGGAAAAAGTCTGATACATAGAGATCATCACCCCGCCTGCCACGGCGAGTGCGCCGCCAAGCGCAAAACCGATTGAGGCCACGCGATTCACATCGATGCCGACCAGCGGCGCGGATTTGGGCGCCAGCGCGACCGCCCGCAGGTTGAGGCCCCAGCGGCTGTGGGTGAGCGCCAGATATAGCCCGCCACCGATTGCGACCGACAGGCCGAAGGACAAGAGCCGGTCCAGCGCCACTGTCGTGCCGAAGACGTCGACGCCATCGGAGAGGTAGGAATAGGAATGGTAGTTGCCGCCGAACGCCACCAGCATGATGCCCTGGATAACGAAGAGCAGCCCGAAGGTCGCCAGAATGGAATCGACTTCCAGACGGCCGGACGCGCCCGAACGGCGCACCAGCGGCCGCATCATGACCCGGTAGATGACGAAAGACAGGGCGTAACCGAGCGGAACGATGATGAAAAGAGACCAGAGTGGCGACAGGCCATAGGCGGAAAACAGCACGAAGGTGATGAAGGCAGCCGCAATCAGCACTTCGCCATAGGCAAGGTTCATGATGCGGGCGATGCCATATTGCAGCGAAAGTCCAAGCGCGATCAGCGCATAGGTCCCTCCCAGCATCAAACCGAAGATGAGGGTGGATAAAAACAAGGGAACGTCTCCAGTATGGAACATGGCCGAAGCCTTCCGGCCGGGGTTTACGGCCCCGGCCGGCAAAGGCTCACCATTGCGGCTTCGGAATGACCGGCTTCGCTGCGCCCGGGCGGTCTGCGGGCGCAATCGCCACGAAACGGTCACCCTGCCATTGTCCCGCCCACCAGAGCTGGCGAAGCTGGTTGTCTTCAAGCTTGACCGGGCCGATGACGGTCTGGAAACTTCCCGTCGAAAGCTCATTCGCCACCGCCGCCTTATCAAGGCCGACACGTTGGATGGACTGGGCAAGCATTTCGAGGCTCGCATAGGTGATGGCGCTTGCCCAGCTGTCCGGCTTGGCGCCGATGAAGGCTTCGTGGCGCTTGAAATAATCCTCGATCTTGTCGCTGCTGCCATCGACGCCGCCGATGCTGATCACGCCTTCCTGCTTGCCATCGGAGACCTTCGGGAAAATCGGGAACGCACCGCCGACACCGACATAAAGAACCTTCGGGTTGAATCGCGCGGTCTGCGCCTGTTTCGTCACCGCGAAACTGTCGGGCGGATAGGAAAAGGCAATGAAGCTGTCCGCGCCGCTCGCCGCCGCCTCGTTCACAAGTGCTGCGAAATCCGAGGTGCCGACCGGATAGGTCTTGTCATAGGCAAGCGTGAAACCCGCTTCCTTCAGCGCCGGCCGCGCGGCCTTGATGAGATCGATGCCGAAACCGTCAGCCACCGAAATCACCGCGACCTTGTCGTTGATCTGGCCGGCATCGCGTGCGGCTTTCAAAACATCGGCCAGTGCATTGGCATAATCATGGCCACCACCGAGCATCCAGAAGCTCTTTTTCCAGCGGGCGGCAAATTCGGGCGCCTTGTCGGTGACGCCAGTCACCGCAAGCTGCGGATAACCGAAACGGTCGTAGAGCGGAGCGACGGCCAGATTGAAGCCCGTTCCCCAGGGCGGCAGAATGAAATCGACCTTGTCCTGGCTCGCCAGACGCTCGGTGAACCGCACCGCATCCTCGGCCGAGGAACGGTCGTCATATTCGACCACTTCCACCGGCAGGCGCTTGCCATCCGGCAGGGTGAGGCCGCCGGCATCGTTGACCTCCTTCACCCATAATTTGTAGTTGGGAATGGTGGTGATGCCGGCGCCCGTGGCGTTGGCGCCGCTTTTTGAGACCGCATAACCGATCTTCACCGAGGTGCGGTCCTGCGCATTGGCGTGACCGAAAAATACCGCCGACAGGGCAGCACTGGAGAGCAGGCAGAACAGCGTTCTGCGCTTCAGACTATTCATGATGTTCCTCCCAAAGCGCGTTGTCGGGGTTGCCATTCTCCTCAAGGCTTTCCCCTGCGCTGATCAAAGTTTAGCAATGACAGCCGCATATAAAATGCACTAATGTAGCGCATTATTGCACTTTTGGAGGTCGAATGCCGCTGCACAGCCAGATTGCCGGCAATCGCGTGGAGATCACGGCGCGCACCCTCGCCTCGACGCTGCGCATATCCGAGTTCCGGCTGGAATCGGATAGCGCCCATCTCCTTCTCCTGTCCGCCGGGGAAGCGGAAATCATACAGGGTGAAAAGACGCTGCCTGTCCCGGCACCGGGGCTGATCTGGCTGCCCATCGGTCCTAATGGCCGCCTCCGGCTGAATGCCGGAAGCCGTGGATCGCTGCTTAAGACGACGGAAATCGGGCTTGCCCATGCGATGCCCACCGGCACGAGCGCAAGCGCTGTTCGCAATATATTGCAACGTGTTCTGACGCAGACGCCGGCGGAGAAGGACCGGCAGGAACTGGCGGGTTATCTTGAGACCATCGCCAGCGAAAATGTCCGCGCGACAACCGGCTCAGACACGATCATCACCAGCCTCCTCTCCGTCACCCTCATTCGCATATGCCAGCACGCCATCGCCGATATTGCCGCAGCCGTCTCCACGCCTGGCAGCCTCACCGAGCGTTTCGTGCTGCTGGTCAGCCAGCACAAACGTGATCAATGGGGCGTGGAAGACTATGCAAGGCAACTCGGCGTCAATCGCGAACGGCTGGGATTTGCGGTGCGCAAGGCGACGGGGCTTTCGCCGCAGGCCTATATTCACCGGGAACTGCTGTCCGAAGCGCGCGACCTTCTTGTGAACTCATCGCTGCAAGTCGCTGAAATCGCATTCCGATTGGGCTTTCAGGACCCTGGATACTTCAACCGCTTTTTCACTCGCAACGAGGGCACGTCTCCCGGCCGTTTCAGGAGAACGGCAACGCGAATGCAGAAGGTTCCGCCGCCATCTTATGCGGCCTGGCCGTGACCTGACAGGCGGCTGAGAATTAAGCCGCTTCCAGTTCTTTGATATTGGCAAGGTCCGCTTCCAGCCTCGCAGCCGCCGCCTTAATGTCAAAGGCGTTCTGCAGGTTCAGCCAATATTCCGGTGTGGTCTTGAAAAATTTTGCCAGGCGCAAGGCGGTGTCGGCGGTGATACCGAGTTTCTCTCCGGCAATGCGTTCTATGCGGGTGCGCGGAATATTGAGGTGCTTTGCAAGAGCGTAAGCAGACATCCCCAGCGGCTCAAGATAGAGTTCCCGCAGGATTTCCCCCGGATGGATCGGAGGCGATTTACTGATTGTCATGCTCGCTGGCCCTCCTTGGCCGATTTGTCATGAGCCTCTCCACAAAAATGCCAGACTAGTGATAGTCGGTTATTTCAACGTTTTCCGGCCCTGCTTCCGTCCAGACGAAGCAGATGCGCCACTGCTTGTTGATCCGGATCGAATATTGGCCTTCACGGTCGCCGGACACCTCCAAACGGTTACCGGGCGGTGACCGAAAGTCTTCTACCGTGGTCGCCGCGTCCAGGATCGTGAGCAGCTGCTGGGCGCGGCGTACCAGATCGGCGGGAAAGCCCTTCTTCACAGATCCGTCGTCAATCGACGCGGTCAGCTTGTTTTTGAAAGAGCGGATCATTGTTGGCCTCGCGATGTTGGTATCATAAACCGATACGCACAGAAGTCAACAGAGCCGTATCTCAAAGAGATACGGCTATTACCACCCCACCACCGTTCGATGCCTCCCGATTGGCAGCATCATCGGCTTGCCCGAGGTCGGATCCTCGATGACCCGGCTTTCGATGCCGAAGACGTGACGGACATTCTCTTCCGTCAGCACCTCTTCCGGCGTGCCGAACACATGCAGCTTCCCGTCCCTCATGGCAACGAGATGATCGGCATAACGGGCCGCGAGATTGAGGTCATGCAGCACCATGACGATGGTGGTCTCGCGGGCGTGGTTGAGGTCGGTCAGAAGATCCAGCACCTCGACCTGGTGGCTGATATCGAGGAAGGTGGTCGGTTCATCCAGCAGCAATATGTCTGTCTGTTGAGCGAGCGCCATGGCGATCCAGACGCGTTGACGCTGGCCGCCGGAAAGCTCATCCACCGGCCGCTCGGCCAGTTCCACCGTATCGGTGGCGACAAGGGCTGCGGCGACGGCCTCGTCGTCCTGCCGCGACCAGCGGGCGAAGAGGCCGTGATGTGGGTGCCGGCCACGGCTGACGAGATCGGCAACCACGATACCCTCCGGCGCTATCGGCGATTGCGGTAAAAGGCCCATGCGCTTTGCGAGATCGCGGGAGGCAAGTCGATGAATCGATTTTCCATCGAGCAGAACCTGACCGGCGCGTGGCGTAATGAGCCGTGACATGCTGCGCAGCAAGGTGGACTTGCCGCAGGCATTGGCGCCGACGATGACGGTGATCTTGCCGCGCGGAACGGTGAGATCCAGCCCTTCTATGATGAGGTTTTCGCCGTAGCCGGCCGACAGGCCGTTCACGGAAAGGGAGTGGCCGGTCATAACGAGCCTCCGCTGCGGTTGACCCGCACGATCAGGTAAATCAGATAGGGCGCACCGAGCGCGCCGGTAACGACGCCGACCGGATAACGGCCTGGCAACAGAAACTGGCCGCAATAATCGCCAACCAGCACCAGCACAGCCCCGACCAGAGCCGCAGGAAGGAGCAGCGAGCCGTTGCTGCCGACGATGCGCGCCGCAATCGGCCCGGAGAGAAAAGCGACAAAGGCGATCGGCCCGGAGACCGCCGTTGCAAAGGCGATCATGCCGACTGCGGCGATGATGACGATGATACGGGTTCGTCCCACCCGCACGCCGAGCGCTGCGGCGGCGTCGTCACCCAGTCTCAACGCTTCCAGATCACGCGCCCGGCTGAGGAGCAGGCCGCCGAACAGGATGAGCGCGATGAGGAGCGGCAGCAACTGGGCGATTTTGGCGCCGTTGACGCTGCCGGTCAGCCAGCGCATCGCCTCCTGCAACGTCCATGCCGGCGCAACGGAGAGTATATAGGCGATGAAGCTTTCCAGCATGGCTGAAACGCCGATGCCGACGAGGATAAGCCTCGTGCCGGCCACGCCGTTGCGGAAGGACAGGAGATAGACGAGAAGCGCGACGCCGAGACCGGCCGCGACGGCGAAGACCGAGATTAGCGGACCGCTTATCTGCAAAACGACGATGGCGAAAACGGCCGCCGCACTTGCGCCGGAACTGATGCCGATAATATCGGGACTGGCGAGCGGATTGCGCAGCATGATCTGGAAGGCGACGCCGCCGAGCCCGAAGCTCAGGCCTGCGAGAACCGAAAGGAGCGCGCGCGGCAGGCGCAGCTGCCCGACGGTGAACGTGACGCCGGCAATCTCCTCCCCCAACAGAACACGAGTGACATCGCCGGGCGGCGTGAAGGATTGCCCGAGCATCAGCGTAATTGCGAAAGCGGCGATCAGGATCACCGACAGGGCGGCGATGACAAGACGGCGCCGGCGCTGACGGGCATGGCGATTGAAAACAAGATTTTCGATGACGGGAGCGGATATGGTCATAATTCGCGCACCCTCTGGCGTCTGACAATCCAGATGAAGAAAGGCGCACCGACAAGGGCGGTGACGATGCCGACATCGAGTTCCGACGGCCGCGCCACGATGCGCCCGACAATATCGCCGGCAAGCAGCAGGCACGCACCGCCAAGTGCCGAGAACGGCAAAAGCCAGCGATTGTCCACCCCGACGAGCAGGCGGCAGAGATGCGGCACCACCAGCCCGACAAAACCGATCGGCCCGCAAATGGCGGTAGCCGCACCGCAGAGCAGAATGGCACCGAAGGAGGCTACGGCTCGGGCCACCGCAACATTCTCGCCAAGCCCGGCGGCGAGTTCGTCTCCGAGCGCCAGAGAATTCAGCTTGCGCGCCGAAAGCAGGCTGATGATGAAGCCGGCGGCCAGAAAGGGCAGCACGGTCTCGATGCGCTCGAAAGTCGCCCCACCGACGCCGCCGATCTGCCAGGAACGGATGCCGCCGGCAATATCGCTACGCGGCAGCACGACGGCGACGACGAGCGAGGAAAAGGCGACGGAGGTGGCGGCGCCCGCAAGTGCGAGTTTCAACGGTGTCGCCCCGCCTCGCCCGAGCGAACCGACGACATAAACGAAAACCGCAGATCCCCCCGCCCCGGCAATCGCGACCATGATGAAGGCCTGCGCCGTGGCGATGCCGAACCAGACAATGCCGATGACGACGGCGAGCGACGCCCCCATGTTGACACCGAGAATGCCTGGATCGGCAAGCGGATTACGGGTGACGCCCTGCATGATGGCCCCGGCCAGCCCAAGTGCCGCCCCGGAAAGCAGGGCAAGCAGCGTGCGCGGCAGGCGCACCGCGACGGCCGCCTCGGCAACCGTCGCGACGCGGCCGCTGAGCCCACCAACAATATCCGCAAAAGAGACCTCACGCGTGCCGATGGCGACGGAGAGCGCACAAAGCAGTGCGAGAAGCGCCAGCACCGCACCGAGCCAGGCCGTTCGCACGCGGTTGGAGCGGCCGGCGAGCAGCACGGCCGTCGCTTTGCCAGGGCCGGACATTGTCACTGCGATTTCCCGGAGGATTTGTCGGCGGCCTTTGCCAGAAGATCGGCATAGTCCTTCAACACCCACGAAATCGACAGCGGCGTGGGGTTGGAGGCGGTGCCAAGCGGATCGCGGCCCAGCATGACGATGGCATCATTGGCAACGGCCGGCATGCGCGCGAGAAGCGGATCGGCCCGCATGGCATTCAGCAGCTGCTCACTGCCATAGGTCACGACGATATCGACATCGTCGAAGGCATCCACACGCTCGGCGCTGACGCCGGCGGCGAATTGCCCCGGCTTCGTCGCCTCCAAGACGCTTTTCGGCGAGGAAAGCCCAAGATCGGCGAAAAACTTCACCCGGGTGTCATTGGCCGTATAAAAATTGACGACGCTGAGATTGGTGGCGTCGAGATGGGTGACGAACATGGCCGACTTGCCCTTCAGCTGCGGGTGGCCGGCAACGACCTCAGCAATCTCACCCTCTATGCGTTTGATTAGCGCTTCACCTTCGGCCGCCATGCCAAGACCGGCGCTGTTCAATCGGATCATCTCGCGCCAGTCCGTTGCCCAGGGAGAAACGGGATAGGCGACGACAGGGGCGATCTGGCTCAGCGTATCGTAGTCGGACTGGCTGAGGCCTGAATAGGCGGCAAGGATGACATCCGGCTGCGTCGCCGCCACGGCCTCGAAATCTATACCGTCACCCTCGTCGAACAGAACAGGCTTTGCGGCATCGAGTTCGGTAAGCCGCTTCGCCACCCATGGCAGCAGGCCATCGCCGTCATCATCGCCGAAATTGGCCGCCGCAAAGCCGACAGGCACGATGCCGAGGGCCAACGGCACCTCATGGTTGGCCCAGGCGACAGTCGCGACCCGCTGCGGTTTCTTCGCAATCGTGGTCGTGCCGAACGCATGTTTGATGACGATGGGATAGCGGGTTGTCTCCTCCGCCGCGGCCATATTCGGCGCGATCATCGACAGGAAAAGCACAAATACCGACATGAGGCAGCGGAACGGGCAAAGCATTGGCGAGCTCTCAAAGGTTCAAAAGTGGAGTTGAACTCTCAGCTTCAAATGCCCCCGTCAAGCCCAGGCAGGAAATGGCGTCGCAACAGCGGTGAAATTTCCGGGGTTTTGTACAAAACCGCAAAAAGTTACAATACCGGACAAACTTTCTCAAGTTATTGGGCGCTTCGAGAGTGGGCCGTGCAAGCGGCGGTCGGGGCATCAACGTCTGGAACATACCAATGAATATCGAAACCGAAGGCAGACACCGCAAAACCACGCGACGTCGTTATCAGGATAGGGCGCTGCTTGCCTGCACGGCGCTTGTCGCCACCCTGCCCGGCTCCCTTCTGGCGCAGGAAGCTGCCAATACGGGCGGCAGCACGGTTCTGGAGCGCATCACCATCGATAGCGGCGACAATGACCAGAAGTCCATTGTCGCCACCCGCACCACAAGCGGCAGCAAGATGGCGACCGATATTCTCGACACACCGGCCTCCGTTTCCGTCATCACCGCCAGGGAAATGCAGCAGCGCGGCGTGCAGAGCGTGGAAGAGGCGCTGCAATATACCGCCGGTGTGACAACGGATTTTTACGGCTCCGACGACCGTTTCGACTATTTCAAGATTCGCGGTTTCGACGCCTATACCTATCGCGACGGGTTGACGCTTGGCCGTCCCTTCGGCGCGCTGCGCGAAGAAACCTATGCCTATGAGCGTGTGGAAGTGCTGAAGGGCGGAAATTCCACCACCTTTGGCGTCTCGGATCCCGGCGGCTCGGTGAATTATTCCACCAAGGTGCCGAAGCGCACCCGTTTCGGTGAAGCCTATGTCACCGGCGGCTCCTATGGCCGCGCCGAAACCGGCTTCGACTTTGGCGACAATATCACCAGCGACGACACGCTGTCCTATCGCCTGACCGGCAAGCTCAGAAATGCCGATGCGGAATATGACTATTCCCGCGACGACGAGAAATTCTTCATGGGCGGCTTAACCTGGCGCCCCACGGACGTCACCAGCCTTACCGTGGTTTACGATCATCTGAACAAGGATGGCGTTCCGGGCGGGGGCGGCCATCCCGTCGGCTCGCATTTCGACCGGAGCCGCTTCTTCGGCGAACCGGACTACAATTATCGCGGCACGAACCGCAATTCGCTGAGCGTGATGTTCGACCACGATTTCGGCTCCGGCCTGACGCTGAGTTCCAATGCGCGCTACAGCAAGGCGAATACGGACTTCGGTTACGCCTATATCTCGTCGACACCGACCAACGGTTCGACCATCGCCAACCGGTCCTATTTCGGAAACGACACCGAGACCGAAAACTTCCTGATCGACACACGCCTGCAATATGACACGCGGTTTGAAACTGTCGAAAGCCGCAGCCTCGTCGGCGTTTTTTATAACAACTACGAATCCGGCAGCAAAAGCTACTTCGGTGCTGCGCCGAGCATCAACTGGATGAACCCGGTCTATACCGGCGCACCCGCTTCCGTGCCGCTCTATGCCGACTCCCTGACGGATCAGAAGACCAAGGCGATCTATCTCCAGCAGGACTTCACCTTCTTCGACAGGCTGATCGTCAGCGCCGGCCTGCGCAACGACTGGATCGACACCGAGCAGACCAATCGGCTGAATGGCACGACGGCCAGCGGCGACATCAGCGAACTGACCAAGCGCATCGGCGTGTCCTACAAGGTCACCAACGAAATCGCGCCTTATATCAGCTATGCCGAATCGGTAGTGCCCGCATCCGGCCTGACGGTAGAGCCCGAACGCGGCGAGCAGATCGAACTCGGGGTGAAATACCGGCCCGACGCTTTCCCGGCCCTGTTCACCGCATCGATCTACGATCTGAAGAAGAACAACATTACCGTTACCAGCCCGATCACCAGCCTGCCGACCACCATCGGCGAGGTACGCGTGCGCGGTCTCGATCTCGAAGCCAAGGCGGAAGTGACCGACAATCTCAGCCTGACGGCGGCCTATTCCTATCTCGACGCGGAAATCACGGAAAACGGCACCGGCGGCAATGTCGGCAACCGGCCGCAATTCGTGCCAGAGCATCAGGCTTCATTGTGGGTCAATTATACGCTTGCTGGCAACGACCATTTCGGCGACATGACCTTCGGTCTCGGCGGCCGCTATACAGGCGCCTATTATTTCGACAATGCCAACAAGGTCGAAACCGGAAGCAGCGTGACCGTGGATGCCGCGTTCAGCTACAAGATTCAGGAAACTGCCTCGCTGGACGTCAATGTTTCCAACATCTTCAACGAAAAACATGTCTCTTATGGCGGGTTCGGCGCTGACTTTTATAATCCCGGTCGGGCGTTTTCCATAACCTTGCGAAAGACGTGGTAAAAAACGACATTAGCAATATTTTTCAGAATATTGCATAGTTTTTCTAACACATAAAGTCATCCTCGGGCTTGTCCCGAGGATCTGACCGGGTCGCATCAAGACACCGATCTCGCCCCGTCAAAGCAGCTTGTGCAGACGTCGCCAGGCGGCGGGCGTGTTGCCTACGGACTGGCGGAAAGCCTTGGTCAGATGGGCCTGATCGGAAAAGCCGAGCTGGGCGGCGATATCGGCCACCGTCAGATCGCCTTCCAGCAGAAGTTTCTGGGCGGCATTGATGCGCCGCTCCAATTGCCATTGCAGCGGCGTCTTGCCGGTGGTCTGGCGAAATACGGTGGCGAACCAGCTTTCCGAAAGCCCGACGATATCGGCCATCTCGGCAACCGTCATACGGTCGTCGCCACGTTTTTCGACCTGGGCAAGAAGCTTGTTCAACTGCGCCTGCGTCAGCCTGCCATTAGCCTGCTCCGGAGCAGGGCCGGGAATATCCAGCAGGCCGGCAACGATGCTGCCGACAAGACTTTCCGCGTAGACCGCATGTTTCGAGGGTTCGCAGAGCTCATCGACAAGCAGGCCGGCAAGGGTTTCCACCGAACCGATGTCCTGTATCTCGACCGGGCGACGCAGCGCCGTCATCGCCGCGGAACTGCCGACCGAAGGTGACAGGAAGCGCAACAACCGGTCCTTGTGAATATGCAGGTTGAGATGCGAGAACCGGTGCGTGGCGCTGCTGCTCGTCCACATCGGCACGCCGGCGGGCACATAAACCGCCCGTGTCATTGGCCGCGAATGGTTGGTAAATTCGCCATTGCGGTTGGACATGCTGATGCGCGAGGAGACATCGTTGAAAAAGATCATGATGCGCGGATCGGCGGCCAGATAATAACCCTTCGCCCCCATCTGGCTTTCCGCCTCCCAGAAAGCACTGACCAGTCCGTCGAACTGGCGCCATTTCACCGGCGCAGTGACGCTGATCCCTTCCGTGTGCCAGGTCATGGAATGCCAGAAACTCAATGCGGGTACCGTCCGGTTGTCGGGTTAGGGTGAGCGTATGAAAAGACGCGCGCACCACGCCAGTCATCGCGCTGCGCCCCATTAACATGACTTATCAATTCATGTTAATAGCAAAGATCGTTATAAAGTGAAACGTTCGCGGCGGCGACCGCGCTGGAACCTCTGCTCATGACGGCCGTTGAACTCCTGACAGAAGTGCAACAAGGAGATTACCATGAACAGCAATAAGGAACCGGGCGACTTCGCAGACAAGAAGCGCGAGGAGCACGGCCGTGGCGTGATCGTGGCGGGGCCGGACGCGCATGAAAACGAGAAGGACGGCAAAGCCCCGTCGCCAGACGCTGAAAAAACCCCGGCCGGCAAACCGTCCGTCATCGGACCGGCGATAGGGAAACCGTCCTGCGCAAACAAGATAAAGAGGGCCTATGAGGCGTCCAGCAATCTTTTCACCGTCGCGGCAAACCTTGCGCCTTGGCGGTCGATAGAACGCAAAACACCTCCCCGATTTCTCGGGGAGGTGTTTATTCTTAAATAGCCGGGTTTTTCTTACAGAAGGTCAAAACGGTCGGCGTTCATCACCTTCGTCCAGGCGGCGACGAAGTCACGCACGAATTTCTCCCTGCTGTCATCCTGCGCGTACACTTCTGCATAGGCGCGCAGGATGGAGTTAGAACCGATCACGAGGTCAACGCGGGTCGCCGTATACTTGGTCGCGCCAGTCTTGCGGTCACGAATCTCATAGAGATTGTTGCCGGTCGGAACCCAGGAATAGGCCATGTCCGTCAGCGTCGTGAAGAAGTCCGTCGTCAGCGCGCCGGGCTTGTCGGTGAACACACCATGGGCCGCACCGGCGTAATTGGCGCCGATGACGCGCAGGCCGCCGATGAGCACGGTCAGTTCCGGCGCGGTCAGGCCCAGAAGCTGTGCGCGATCAAGCAGCAGTTCCTCAGGGCTGACGACATAGTCCTTCTTGACCCAGTTGCGGAAACCATCCGCCAGCGGTTCCAGCGGGGCAAAGCTGTCGGCATCCGTCTGCTCGGCGGAAGCATCGCCACGGCCGGCCGAGAAAGGCACGGCAATGTCGAAGCCGGCCGCTCTCGCCGCCTGTTCCACACCGTAATTGCCGGCCAGAACGATCACATCCGCGATGCTCGCGCCGGTTTCACGGGCAATCGGCTCCAGAACCGAAAGCACATGCGAAAGACGGGCGGGCTCATTGCCTTCCCAGTCCTTTTGCGGTGCAAGGCGAATGCGTGCGCCATTGGCGCCGCCGCGTTTGTCAGAACCGCGGAAGGTGCGGGCGCTGTCCCAGGCGGTCGAAACTAGATCGGCAACAGAAAGGCCCGACGCCGCGATCTTTGCCTTGACGGCAGCGACATCGTAGCTGGTGGAGCCTGCGGGGATGGGATCCTGCCAGATCAGGTCTTCCGCCGGAACGTCCGGACCGAAATAACGGGACTTCGGGCCCATGTCGCGATGCGTCAGCTTGAACCATGCACGGGCGAAAACCTTAGAGAAATGGTCCTGATCGTCCTTGAATTTCAGCGAAATCTCGCGGTAGATCGGATCGACCTTCAGGGCCATGTCGGCATCGGTCATCATGGGGATGGTGCGGATCGAGGCGTCCTCGACGTCCACGGGCTTGTCTTCCTCGGCGATGGTGATCGGCGCCCATTGCGATGCACCGGCGGGGCTGTGGGTCAACGTCCACTCATGCTTGAACAGCATGTCGAAGAAGCCGTTGTCCCACTTGGTCGGATGACTGGTCCAGGCGCCTTCAATGCCCGACACCACCGTGTCGCGACCGATACCGCGACCCTTGGTGTTCATCCAGCCAAGACCCTGGTATTCCGGGCCGGCGGCTTCCGGATCGGGACTGAGGTTGGCGGCGCTGCCATTGCCATGCGACTTGCCGATGGTGTGACCGCCGGCGGTCAGAGCCACGGTTTCCTCGTCATCCATGCCCATGCGGGCGAATGTTTCACGCATCTGTGCGGCGGTCGCCAGCGGATCGGACTTGCCGTTGACGCCTTCCGGGTTGACGTAGATGAGGCCCATCTGCACGGCGGCAAGCGGGTTTTCCAACGTCGCGGGCTTGGTCACGTCGCCGTAACGGCCGTCGCTCGGCGCCAGCCATTCCTTTTCGTCACCCCAATAGGTGTCCTTTTCCGGAGCCCAGATGTCTTCACGGCCGAAGGCGAAACCGAAGGTTTTCAGACCTGCGACGTCATAGGCAATAGTGCCGGCGAGCGCGATCAGGTCTGCCCAGGAAATCTTGTTGCCGTATTTCTTCTTGATCGGCCACAGCAGGCGGCGGCCCTTGTCGGTGTTGACGTTATCCGGCCAGGAATTGAGCGGGGCAAAACGCTGGTTGCCGGTGTTGGCGCCGCCGCGACCGTCAGTCACGCGGTAGGAGCCCGCCGCATGCCAGGTAACACGCGCCATCATGCCGACATAGCTGCCCCAGTCGGCCGGCCACCAGTCCTGGCTGTCGGTCATCAGCGCGCGCAGATCGGCCTTCAGCGCCTCAACGTCGAGCGTCTTCAGGGCTTCGCGATAGTTAAAGGAGGTGCCGAGCGGATTGGTCTTGGTGTCGTGCTGGTGCAGGATGTCGAGGTTCAGCGCGTTCGGCCACCATTCGGTCACCGATCTACCCGAGGCCGTGTTGCCTCCATGCATGACAGGACACTTGCCAGCCGGTTTTGAAGTTGCGTCCATTTCGCCCTCCGATGGGTTTGACAATTAAACCAATAATCAATTCGACATGTGCAGCGTGGAAGCCAGAGCCAGCAGTTGGTCATGGGAAACCGTGCAGCGACGCTGGTAACCTCTCACAGCTACAGCCTCTTTCTGTCATGAAAATGACTAGCAGCCGGGTTCCATAATTTCCAATTGTATATTCTAAAGGCTGCGATATGCTGAGCTTATGATTGCGCTCTCCATGAAACATCTCCGTTATTTCGATGCGCTGGCCAAGATCGGCCATTTCGGCCGGGCGGCAGAGGCTTGCGCGATTTCCCAACCGGCGCTGTCGCTGCAGATCCGGGAGCTGGAAGAACTGATCGGCGCACCGCTCGTTGAACGGAGCAGCCGCCAGATCCGGCTGACGGCGCTTGGTGAGGAATTCGCCGAACGCACCCGCTCGATCTTGCGTTCGGTGGATGAGTTGCAGGATCTGGCGCGGGCGCGGCATGGGCCGCTCAGCGGGCGCCTGCGCATCGGCGTCATTCCCACCGTCGCACCCTATCTTTTACCACAGATTATCAAGACACTCACGCGGCATTATCCCGGACTGGAGGCCCGCCCGCGCGAGGCGGTGACGCAGAAACTCATCGACGACCTTCTGGAAGCCCGGCTGGACATGGCGATCGTCGCCCTGCCCGTCTCGGAGCCGGCACTGGAGGAAGTTCCACTGTTTTCGGAGGAATTCATCCTTGTGCGGCCGATGGAGGACGCGGGCATGCCGGTGCCGAGCGCCGACAAGCTGGGCGAAATGCGCCTGCTGTTACTGGAAGAAGGCCATTGTTTCCGCAACCAGGCGCTTTCCTTCTGCAGCACGACCAATGCGCCGCCGCGCGTGCTGATGGAAGGCTCCTCGCTCTCCACCCTTGTGCAGATGGTCGGTGCCGGCATCGGGGTCACGCTCATTCCGCAGATGGCGGTCGACATGGAGACACGGCAATCCACGGTCTCTGTGTTTCGGCTGGCGGAGCCTCGTCCTTCCCGCACCATCGGCATCGTGTGGCGCAAGAGCAATCCGCTCTCGGCGCAGTTTGCCCATATTGCGGAGATCGTCCGCGAATGCGGCCTCCGGAGGCTGGCGGCCGCCGCCTGAAGAAATCCGCCACCCTTGTAGCTGGGCCTAGAGCTTTACGCCGCTCTGACGCTTCTTTTTGCCCTTCGGGCGAAAATCGACCAACAGCGATTTCAGCTCGATATCGCGAACGCGCCTTGCCGCCTCGTCCGGGCGCACCCATTCCAGCAGGCGTTCACCGCGTTCCTTGAAACTGGTTTCCGCCTCAGTCACCTCTATCTGGAACACATCGACCATGCAGGGAACGACATCGCCATTGTCGAGCATCTTGAGATAGGTGTAGCGGCCGACGGCATTCTTTTTCACCCGGCCGCGCACGCCCGCCTCCTCCCACGCCTCGATTGCCGCCGCCTCGTGCGGCTTCTTTCGTTTCATCGGCCAGCCGCGCGGAATGATCCAGCGCCCGCTGGTACGGGAGGTGACAAGGAGGATTTCGACCTCCTCGCCATTGCCGGCATAACGGAAGCAGAGCGCGGCATATTGCTGCCGGAAAGCGCCAGTGAAGAGCTTTTCCGGAACCGCAGCAAGCTGCTGTAGCAATGTCAGCGCACGAGCCGGGCGGGTTTTCCGGCTTTTCTTGGTGGGTTTCATATCCGTTGATAGTGCTGATTTTCCGGGTTGCATCAATGCCCCACGTACATTTATGACAGTTTTATGACAATCACCCCCCACAACTAATATAGCGCCATTGAGGGCCAATTCGCATGATGAGTATTTTTCGCAAGCTGATGCCGCGCGAGGACCGTTTCTTCGAGATGTTCAGCAAACATTCCGAAACCGTTATCAAAGCGGCCGAGGCCCTTGACCAACTTTTGAGCGGCATCGACGTCGAGAAGAACTGCGACCTCATCGTCGCTCTGGAACACCAGGCGGATGACATCACCCGCGATGTGCTGCTTGCGGTCAGACGCAGCTTCATCACGCCATTCGATCGTGGCGACATCAAGGATCTCATCCAGTCGATGGATGACGCCATCGACATGATGCACAAGACGGTCAAGACCATCCGTCTTTTCGAGCAAACGGAATTCGATCCGCTGATGAAGGAAATGGGTCATGAGATCGTGCGCGCAGCCGGCCTCATCGCAGAAGCCATTCCGCTTCTCAACAAGGTCGGCACGAATGCGCATCGCCTGTCGTCCATCGCCGAAGAGGTGACCCGCGTTGAAGGCCGCTCCGACGAACTTCACGATCTGGGTCTCAAGGACCTCTTCCGCCGCCACGGCGCAAGCGGCAATGCCATGGCCTATATAATCGGCAGCGAGATATACGGCGAACTCGAAAAGGTCGTCGACCGCTTCGAGGATGTGGCCAACGAGATCAGCGGCATCGTGATCGAGAACGTCTGATGGATGTCGCACTTGCCTTGCCGCTGCTTGTCGGCCTCATCGCCATTGCGCTGTTCTTCGATTTCCTGAACGGCCTGCACGACGCCGCCAATTCCATCGCCACCATCGTTTCCACGCGCGTACTGCGCCCGCAATATGCGGTAGCCTGGGCGGCCTTCTTCAACTTTATCGCCTTCCTGTTTTTTGGCCTGCATGTGGCCGAAACGCTCGGCACCGGCATCATCGACCCGGCCATCGTGTCGCCGCAGGTGATCTTCGCGGCGCTGATCGGCGCCATCGTCTGGAACATCGTCACCTGGATTTTCGGCATTCCCTCCAGCTCGTCGCACGCCCTGATCGGCGGGCTCGTCGGTGCGGGATTTGCCAAGGTGGGGTTCAATTCCATCGTCTGGTCGGGCCTGCTGAAGACTGTGGGCGCCATTTTTATGTCGCCTGCCATCGGCTTCTTCCTCGCGCTGCTTCTGGTGCTGACTGTCTCCTGGCTGTTCGTGCGGCAGACGCCCTTTGCCGTGGATCGCACCTTCCGCGTCATGCAGTTCATCTCCGCCTCGCTTTATTCGCTGGGACACGGCGGCAACGACGCGCAGAAGACCATGGGCATCATTGCCGTGCTGCTCTTCAGCCAGGGCCATCTCGGCGAAAGCTTCTACGTGCCCTTCTGGGTGGTGATTTCCTGCCAGTCGGCCATGGCGCTTGGTACGCTGTTCGGCGGCTGGCGCATCGTTCATACGATGGGATCGAAAATCACCCGGCTGAACCCGATGCAGGGTTTCTGCGCCGAAACCGGCGGCGCGCTGACGCTGTTCGGTGCGACATGGCTCGGCATTCCGGTCTCCACCACCCACACGATCACCGGCGCCATCGTCGGCGTCGGCGCGGCCCGCCGTGTCTCGGCGGTGCGCTGGGGCCTTGCCGGCAATATCGTCATCGCCTGGATCGTGACCATGCCGGCGGCTGCGCTGATCTCCGCTGCGGTTTACGGGCTGACCTCGCTGTTCTGATAGCTGCATTACTGCCGCTACGGGCCGCTTCTCCCGGAACAAACGCCGCCCTTGGCTGTTGTTCCGGGAGATCAACGTGGATCGCGGACATGGCACGGCAGGTTTTTTGGAAGGGTTATTTGAAGCTGTCGCTGGTGACGGCTTCCGTCTCGCTGACGCCCGCAACGACCGAAAGCAACAAATACAGTTTCCATATCCTCAATCGCAAAACCGGCAATCGGGTCGAAAGCCGGTATGTCGACAGCGTCACCCATAGGCCGGTCGCCGGGAAAAACCAGGTGAAGGGTTTTCCACGCTCCGAGGACGATTACGTTCTGCTGGAGGATGACGAAATCGATGCGGTGGCGCTGGAAAGCACCCGCACCATCGATATCAAGACCTTCGTGCCGAAGGGGTCTATCGACTGGATCTGGTACGACCGTCCGCATTTCCTGCGCCCGGAAGACAAGATCGGCACCGAAGCCTTCAGCGTCATCCGCGAAGCCATGAAGGTGAACGATGTTTTCGGCATTGCGCGTCTGGTGATCTATCGCCGCGAGAGGGCTGTGCTCCTCGAACCTTCAGGCAAGGGCATCATTCTCTGGACGCTGCATTACGGTGAGGAAGTGCGCGAGAGCATCGACGCCTTGGAGCCGAAGATGAAAATCGACCGGCCGCTGCTGGACGCCATGGAAAAACGCATCGGCAAACAGGTGACGGGTTGGAAGCCGGCTTTGGTGCAGGACCCCATTCAGAAAAAGATCAAATCCCTGCTTAAGTCCAAGGGCGAGGAGGTCTCCTCCTCGAAAAAGAAAACCGGCACGAAGGCACGCAGCGGCGGCAATGTCATCAACATCATGGATGCCCTTAAGAAAAGCCTTGCTTCCGACAAGAGAAGCTGAGGCTCGATGCCTTCAGCGGGCCTTTTTCGGAAGCGGCTCGGCAGCAGTAAAAAAGCCGTCCCACGGGTCTTTCTTCAAAGCGGAAAGGCGTGCGCCGATATTGCTGACGGTGAAATGGGCCGGGCCGATCTCAGCCGTCAGCTCCGACCATTCGAGCGGCGCTGAAATGGCCGCCCCCGGCCGGGCGCGCGTCGAATAGGCCGCAACCGCCGTATTGCCCCGGCCATTGCGCAGATAATCGATGAAGATGCGGCCCTGCCGTTTCGCCTTGGTGGCGACGGAGAGATATTTCTCCGGTTCGGCCTTCGACATATCCGCCGCCATCGCTTTCGCGAAGGCCTTGACCGGGCCCCAGCCCGCCTGCGGCTTCAACGGTGCGACGACATGCAACCCTTTGCCGCCCGACGTCTTGACGAAAGCGGCAAGACCCGCCTCTTCGAAACGTCGCTTCAGTTCGTGCGCCGCCTCGATCACCGCGTCCCAGGCCACATCCTCGCCAGGGTCGATATCCATGGTGATCATATCAGGCTTTTCCCAGTTGGCGGTGCTTGCCCCCCAGGGGTGGATTTCAAGCGCAGCGGACTGCACGAGCGCCATCAGGCCATCGAAATCGGTGATGCGGATCAGCGGTTCGCCGCCCCTGTCCTTGGGATCTTTGATCTGCTCGATTGCCTTGTTGATGCCGCGCCAGGCGTGTTTCTGGAAAAAACGCTGGCCCTCTATGCCCTCCGGACAACGCAGCAGCGCAAGCGGCCGGTTGACCACGAAGGGCGCCATGTGCCGCCAGACCTGCGCATAATAGTCGGCCAGTCCCTCCTTCGTCACGCCATCGTCCGGCCAGTAGAGCCGGTCGGGGTGAGTGAACTTGATCTTCGACTGCGGCGCATTGCTATCCGACACGGCCTTCTCCTCGCGTTCGATCTCCCCAGCCGGCTTGTCTTCCCGTAGACCCCGGAAGGAGGCGTGACGAAGATTGCCATCTCCCGACCATGCGCGGAACTCCACTTCCGCCACCAGTTCGGGCTCCACGAAATGAAGATCGCGGCGGGCAAGCGCGGTGAGCTTGTCACCGAAGGGGCTGTCCTTGCGTTCCAGCGGCTTCAGACGAGAAAATATCATCTCCGCCACGTCGCCCGTGTAACCCGTCCCGACACGGCCGACATGACGCAGCTTGCCTTTTTCATAGACACCGAGTGCCAGCGAACCGATGGCTTGGTCCGATGTCAAGGAGACGGTATAACCGCCGATGACGAATTCCTGTCGCATCGAGCATTTGGATTTTACCCAATCGCCCTTGCGGCCCGAAACATATTTGCTGTTCCTGACCTTGGAAATGACGCCTTCGAGGCTCAGCCGGCAGGCATGGTCGAGGACAAGCGCGCCACTTTCTTCGAAATGCTGACTGTAGCGGAGATGGGGATCGCCTGCCGGCAACAGCTTTTCCAGCAGCGCCTTTCGCTCGCTCAATGCCGCAGCGCGCAGATCGCTGCCATCGAGATAAAGAAGGTCGAAGGCATAGAATAGGAAGCGGTCGCTGTGCCCTTCGCTTAGATCCTTCTGCAAGGCGGAGAAATCGGAGGCGCCGTTATCGCCTTCAACGACGATTTCGCCATCGATCAACGCCGTTTCTGCCGGTAGCGCCGTCAGCGCGGATGCTACGGCATCACCGAATTTTTCCGTCCAGTCGAGCCCGCTGCGGGTCAGCAGCTGTAGCTTGCCCTGATCGACACGCGCCTGCAGACGGTAACCGTCGAATTTGATTTCATGCAGCCAGCGATCTCCGCTCGGCGGTTTAGGCTTCAGGGTGGCGAGTGCCGGCGGCACGAAAGATGGCATAGCCAGTTTGCGTGCACCTTTGGGCAGCACATGCGCCTGTTTCTTGCCCGACGTCGAAGCGGCGGCCTTTTTCGATACCGGCTTGGAATTCCAGGTATCCTTCGGTTTGGCTGCGACTTCCTCGACACTGCGCCCGGTTTTTACGGATTCCGGCCGTTCTTCGAGAATATCCGCGCCACCCTTATGCCTCGCCTCCTCGTCATCGCCCTTGATCAGCAGCCAGTTCTCCCGGTTTTCTCCGGGCTTTCCGTGCATGCGCACCAGATGCCAGCGGCCTTTCAGCTTCTCGCCCTCCAGTTCGAACTCCAGATGGCCTTTGCGATAACCCGTCCGAGCGTCCCCGACCGGCTGCCAGATACCGCGATCCCAGACGATCACCGTGCCGCCGCCATATTGTCCTTTCGGGATGACTCCCTCGAAATCGCCATAGCTGAGCGGGTGGTCTTCCACATGTACGGCAAGGCGCTTGTCCTCGGGATTAAGGCTTGGGCCACGCGTCACCGCCCAGCTTTTCAGCACGCCGTCCATTTCCAGCCGAAAATCATAATGCAGTCGGCGGGCATCGTGCTTCTGGATAACGAAGCTCGACCCTTGCTTTTCGGCCTTCGTGCCTTTGGGCTCCGGTGTCTTGTCGAAACTGCGCTTGGCGTTGTAGGTCTGCAATCCCATGGATCAGCTCGCTTTCCGCGGCGCCTTGCGGCCTGTTGCCGTTGCTCTTTTCTTGCTGTCCTTTTCGGCCCCGGCGCTGCGACGCAGGGCCTCCTTGAGATCGATGATATTGTCTTCCTTGCGTGGCGGCTGTTTCTCGATTTCCCGGCCCTCGATCTTGGCTTTCACAAGTTCTGCCAGCGCATCGTTGTAACGGTCGCTATAGTCGGCGGGATCGAAGGTACCTGCGCGCTTTTCGATGATGTGCCCGGCGAGCTCGAGCATTTCTTCATCGAACTCGATGTCAGGGATCGACTTGAAGACGGATGTCTGCGAACGGACCTCGTAGCTGAAATTCAGCGTCGTCGCGACGAGAGCCTTACCGCACGGACGGATTAGCAGGACACGGTTGCGGCGGAAAAGCACCGCTTCGCCGAGAGCTGCGACGTTCTCGTCGTCCATGGCTTTCGCCAGAAGCGTCAACGCCTCTTCGCCACCCTCACCGCTTGGCGCGAGATAATAAGACTTGTCGAAATAAAGCTTGTCGATCTCGTCACAGGGCAGAAAGTGACTGATGCGGATAACCTTATCGCTTTCCGGCATCAGCTTTGCGATCTCGTCTCCCTCAATGACGATATGGTCGCCATTGTCGAGTTCGTACCCCTTGACCTGATCTTCGCGAAGAACCGCCTCGCCGGTATCGCTATCGACATATTGCCGCTCGACGCGGTGGCCGGTCTTGCGGTTGACGATATTAAAGGAGATTTTCTCCGCCGAGGTCAGTGCGGAATAAAGACCGACTTCGCAGTTGAAATCGGCAAAGGTCAGCTTGCCTCTCCAGCTCGCTCTCCGTTTCATGTCCGTCGTCCCTCGTCATCGCTGTGGGAGGACGTTTCTCCGCGTCGGCCGCTGGCCAGAATGCGCTCGACGGCGGGCACGTCCGCCTCCGCCAGAACCGGTACCGGGTCTGACGCCATGGCTTCAAGCATCTCCGGCGACAGCCCGCCATTGCGGATGACCCATTCCATCGCCTCGCGGGTTTGCCGCTCGGCTTTCAACTGCGCATAAAGCGCCAGTATCAGCCGGTCGCGGACATCCAAGCTCTTCAAATTCCTTTCTGAAGGGTCTGCCTGCCGTTTCATCTGGAAATCCTCATAGGCTCGTCCGGCATTGGCGGGCATCGCCTCAGGCAATGCCCCTGCCGCCAGTCACACCATAAACCTCGCCATTGATGAAGCTCGCATCCTGCGACGCCAGCAGCACATAAACGGGCGCCAGTTCCACCGGTTGTCCCGGACGGCCGAAATCGCTGTCCTTGCCGAAATTCTTCACCTTCTCGTCCGGCTGGCCGCCGCTTGGCTGAAGCACCGTCCAGAACGGGCCGGGAGCAACGGAATTGGCGCGCACACCTTTTTCGATAAGCTGTTTGGCCAGCGCTTTTGTGTAGGCGACGATACCGGCTTTGGTGGTGGCGTAATCCAGCAGGATTGCGGAGGGCTCATATGCCTGGATCGAGGCGGTCGTGATCACCGACGACCCCGGCTTGAGATAGGGAACAGCGGCCTGGGAAATCCAATGAAGCGCATAAAGATTGGTCTTCATGGTGCGGTCGAAGTCGGCTGTCGACAATTCCTCTATGTCGTCGCGATACTGCTGTCTTGCGGCATTGATGACCAGAATATCCAGCCCGTTGAGATCGCCTGCTGCTTTCTCAACCAGTTCACGGCACCACGCCTCATCGGTAATATCGCCGGGCAGCGCGACGGCTGTTCGACCTTCCGCCTCAATGAGCGCCACAACTTCCTCGGCGTCGGGTTCTTCTTCCGGCAGGTAGGAGATCGCCACATCCGCGCCCTCCCGCGCAAAGGCGATAGCGACCGCGCGGCCGATGCCTGAATCGCCACCGGTGATCAGCGCCTTGCGCCCTGCAAGCCTGCCGGCGCCGCGATAGGTCTTCTCACCATGGTCCGGGAAAGGCGTCATATTTGTCACCAAACCCGGCATCTCCTGCGTCGGGGTCGAAAAGGGCGGGCGCGGATACTGGCTGCGTGGATCCTGAGGCTCGAGGCGGTCTGTCATCGCGATCTCTCCCATCGATAGAAGTTTATCAGGGACGCGTTCATGACAGGGGTCAAACAACTCCTGTCGGGTTGCTCGCGGATACCGCTCAGGCAGCCGCAGCATGGACGCGCCATACGCAACCCTAACGATCTGCCCTCGCTCTCGTTCCAAAGAATATGGGAAGGCGTGGTGACGACGTCCTCGCCGTCACCGTTTCTATCAAACAGGATGTTTCTTCCGCGTGTTGGGTCTGACGACCTGCGCGGGAGCGACATCCGGTTTGCCGAAGAGATAACCCTGCGCCTGCGCGCAGCCCTCATCCACCACCATGCGGTATTGCGCATCCGTTTCAATCCCCTCTGCTGTCACCGGCAGATCGAGGCTGCGGCCAAGCCCGATTACCGCGCGCACGATGGCGCGGGCATTGTCATCGTCGCTCATGGCGGCAATGAAGCTTCGGTCGATCTTGATCTTGTCGAAGGGGAAGCTCTGCAGGTTGCTGAGCGAGGAGTAACCGGTGCCGAAATCATCCATGACGATGGCAACGCCGAGCGCCTTTAACTGGTTGAGGATAATCAGCGTCGCCTTACGATCCTTCAGAAGTGCTGCCTCGGTGATTTCCAGCTCCAGCCGGTTCGGCGAAAGCCCGGTCTGCATCAGGGCGGTGCAGACGACATGGCCGAGATTGGCCAACGAGAATTGCAACGGCGAGACATTCACCGCGACCTTCAGATGCGGCGCCCAACCGGCCGCCTGGCGGCAGGCCTCGCGCAGCACCCATTCGCCGAGCGAGATGATGATGCCGCTCTCCTCGGCAATCGGAATGAAGACATCCGGCGGCACTACGCCGCGCGTCGGGTGCTGCCAGCGCACCAGCGCCTCGTAACCGACCACCTGGCCGCATTCGACCGAAAGGACCGGCTGATAATTCAGCAGCAACTCGTTGCGATTAATAGCGAGGCGCAAATCCGTCTCGAGCTGGCGGCGTTCGCGCGCTTCCTGGTCCATCAGGGGGTCATAGAAGGCCAATATGCCGCGCCCGCCCATCTTGGCGCGGTAAAGCGCTAGATCGGCGGCATGCATGATGCTTTCGTGATCCTTCCCGTCCCGCGGAAAGACGGCGATGCCGATGCTGACGCCAACGGAAGTCGGATCGTTGGCGACATTCATCTTCAGCGCGAACATGCCAAGGATCGTCTCTGCCAGCAAACGGGCCTCTTCCGCCCTGGTTTGCCGTGCGGTCAGAATGACAAATTCATCGCCGCCGAGGCGAGCGACCACATCGCCTGCCCTTGCACATTCATCGAGAATAGCGGCGACCTTTTTCAAAACACGGTCCCCTTCGGCATGGCCGAATATGTCGTTGACCGCCTTGAAGCGGTCGAGATCGAGCGCCAGAAGCGCGAATTGGTCCTCCTCGTCGCAGAGCTCGATCTGCTGGTGAAGACGGGTCTGGAACATGGTGCGGTTGGAAAGGCCTGTCAGGACGTCGTGGCGGGCGAGATATTCGATCTCCCGCTGCGCTTCGCGCTTTTCCGTCAGGTCGCGAATGGCCATCACCTCGCAAGGATGGCCGCGAAATTCGATCGTGCGCACACTAAGCTCGAATATTTGCGCCTGGCCGGCGCGCTCGCGAACCGCCTCCACAGGTGCGTGGCGCGGCAGATAGGCGGGCTGTCCGTCGATGGCCTTGAAAAGATCGTCGGGATTTTGTCCGAGCAGCGACGCTTCCTCCCGGCCCAGAAGGCCGGCAAAGCGGGTGTTAAGCTCCACGATCCGCCCATCGCGCACGACGGCGAGACCATCGAGCGTCGCATCCACAAGACCCTTGAGATCGACAAGGTAACGATCCACAAGAGCAGCAGCGGCAGTGGTGGACAGGATCAGGAAGGTGACGCCGGAAATGGCGCAGATCATGATCAGCCGGGCGACATTGTCGGGATCAGGCCCGGATACGGATGGATCCGGCGAAAGCACCGTGGCCGACATGGCCGTGAAATGTAGTGCGCAGATCGCGAAGATCGCCGATCCGGCCGGCGCGGCGATGCGCTGCCAGGAGCCGAGGCGACGGAAAAGGAAAAACGCCAGAAGAAACGACACCCAGGCGACCGCAAAACCACCCACCACCGCGCTCCACCGGTAGCTGATCGTGGCGGCGACATCCATTCCGGCCATTCCGACGAAATGCATGACGGCGACCGACAAGGTGATGAGCGTGCCGACGATCACCGGGCTGTGCGCGGCCTGCGAGCGTGTAATGAGCGCAAACCAGAAACCGAAAACGGCCAGAACCGCAGAAAGAGCCGTGAAGGCGAAATCATAACCGATCGGGACCGCACCCTTGTAGGCCAGCATGGCGACGAAATGCGTCGCCCAGACGCTCAGTCCCCCGGCAATGGCCGCAACCAGCACCCAGTAGGGTTTACGGCCAGCCGGACTTTCTTCCGCGCGCAACAAAAGATGAAAAAAAGCAAACATGCCAAGAAGGCAGATAACAGCCGCGAGAAGCACGACCGCGTGGTCGTGCTGTATGGCAACGCATTCCAGAACCGTGAACATGACGCACTCTCCCAGCCTCTGAAGAACCGCTCAGGATGGCACTATGGGAATGGTTTATTTATAAATCTCTAATGCAACCATTGATAATTGTTTCAATATTTTTTCGCGCACGAAAAAGAAAGCGGGCCGGCGCGCCAGGCTGTCACGCTTATGGCAAACCGACCCGGGAAAATCATCGACCGAAACTTTATTTCCAGCTTCGGTAATCTGCCGCGGCACATCCGAAAGGCGCCGCGCCATCGGCGAAACGCTCCTGCAACCGGGCGCAACCCCATTCGTTAAGCGCCGCCGGCAGCATGTTGTTGATGTCCATTCCGGGCGAGTTGAACTGCGAGGGAGCGCTTGTGACATACCACAGCCAGTAACCGAACACCGCGACGACGATGACGGCGACGATCGCAGCGAAAATACCCAGTCTGCGCAGCAGGCCCGGTCCCTTCTTCATCGCCGCGGCCTGGGCCGTTGCAGCCTCCTGCGCCTCACTGGCGAGCATCGGGGCAATTGATGCAAGGGCTTCCGCCCTTTCCTGCTCGGTCAGGTCGATCCGCTCCAGCCGGTCGTCGAGCAGAACCGGCAAGGCGCTGTCGCCATGCAGGACCGCCAGCGCCACATCCTGTTTTCCGGTGTGACCAATGACAACGGGAATGCGGCCCCGCTCCAGATGCGCAAAAGATTGCCGCTTGGTTTTATCGTCCCTCACCGTATCGGCATAGGTGACGAAGAGACGGCTGCGTTTTTCGGCAACCGCCGTCAGCGCCACCGGAATGACGGACAAAGGCTCAGGCTTGCGCAGTTGCAGACGAACCCGCAGGATCCGCAGAAGCGTGAACAGCATCGCGAGACTGCCGAAACCGAGAAGAACAACGAACACGCCGAGCGTGATGATGCGGTTCCAGAGCATGTCGAGGCCCAGCGAAATCGTTGCGAGTTCCGGGTTCTTCGCGGAGATGACCAGTCCGGTTTCATAATCGCCGGAATGGAAATCGACGAACATGACCTCGACATCTTTCTTGTAGCTTACGCCCGCATGGTCATAGGAAAGATCGGCCTTGCAGGTCGTGAAGATCGCCTTGCGCGTCTTGCAGCTGCCGCTGATATCGCCGTTTTCAATCTCCAGCGGATCTTTGCTGATCTGATAGTCGCGCAATATGCCCGGGCCTTCGGCGACAAGCATGACGACCGTGATGGCCAGAAGCACCGGAATGGAAAAATAATAGGCTGCAGGAGCCGAAATGACGCCGCGTTTGAGGCTCAGCGGCCGCGACGGAAGTTTTATCTGTGCAAGGTTCATTGTCGTCAACGCATTCTTCGGGAGGTGGGTGAGCGGAGTTCGCGACTCTCGCCCGACGGAAGGAACAGTTGCGGGACGGTCTAAACCGATGAAGTCCTTGAGAAAACCCCCTGAAATTGTGGGATGAGGGCGGCAATCGCCTATTGCCGCTTTGCTTTGTGAACGCAAAGCGCCGGATGAACCTTGCGGCGGAAGCCTTCCGGGGCATGGGCCCAAAACCTCATAAAAACGGGCGGTAAAACCGCCCGTCACTTGTTGCAAAGGCTGTCGTTTGTCCTCAGTCCTTCGTTACGTTTTCAAGCCGCGTCGTCTGGCTCGGATGCCCCACATAATCCTTCACACGCGCATTCAGCACGATCGGCTCGAACCTCTCAAACATCGGCAGCACTGCCGGTTTCTGGGCGACGAACATCTCCTGCATCTGCGTGTAGATTTCCCCGCGCTTCTTGGCATCGGGTTCCAGCGACGCCTTTGCCGTGAGCGCCGTCAGTTCCGGAATGTCCCAGGCCGAGCGCCAGACAAAATTACCGGCATTGTTGGCGGCCAGCGAATTATCGGGGTTGGACGAAAACTGCTCCATCGAGCCCAGAACATTCGGCATATAGGCGCCGGTCTGTGGAATGAGCAGATCGAAGTCCCGCGCGCGGTGAGCGGCAATAACCTCCGAACCATTCCCCTGCTGGATGTTGACCTTGATGCCGATCTGGCTGAGTGAGGCCTGGATGGCGGTGGCGAGATCGATGCGCGGCGTCTGCGCAATCGTTTTCAGAGTGAGCGTGAAGCCGTTCTCATAACCGGCCTCCTTGAGGAGAGCCTTCGCCTTCTCCACATCGAGCTTCCAGTCAGGGCTCGCAATGGCGTATTCGAAGTTTTGCGGCACCGGCACCGTGCGCGCCTTGCCATAAGGACCCATGATGGTCTTTTCCATGCCCTTGTAGTCAATGCCATAGGCAATCGCTTCGCGGACCTTTGGGTTGGACAAAGGCTCCTTGCCGGCATTCATGGACAGGACGTAAAAGCCGCCCGTCGGCACGCGCTGGATCTGGAAACCCTCCTTGTTGTTGAAGGTTGCAAGGTCGGCAGCCGTCAGCGCACTGGCGATGTCGATATCGCCGCGCTCCAGCATCAGGCGCTCAACCTGGCTTTCCGGCACATGCCGCACGATGACGCGGCGCATTTTCGGGCTACCGACCACGTAGTTCTTGTTGGCCTCGAGAATGATGATCTCATTGGGCGACCAGCGATTGAGCGTAAAGGGACCGGAACCGGCGGAATTGGTTCTCAGCCAGCCATTGCCCCAGTCGCCATTGCTTTCATGCGACTTGAGTTCCTTGCTGTCGACGACGCTGGCGATGACCATGGCCAGACGATAGAGGAGCAGTTCGGAGGTCGTCTCGCCGGAAAGATCGAGGCGAACCGTCTTTTCATCGGGTGCGCTGACCAGCTTGTCGATATTATCGGCGTTATAACCCACGCGCTTCAGATTGGCGGCTGCGGCCTGGTTCATCTTCAGCAGGCGAGTGAGCGAATAGACGACGTCGGCCGAGGTTACGGGATTGCCCGAAGCGAAATTGGCCTCGCGCAGATGAAAGGTGATGCCCTTGTCATCCGTCTCCCAACGCTCGGCAAGCTGCGGGGAAACCTTGCCTGAACCATCGACGGAAATCAGACGGTCATAGAGATTGGCCATGATTTCATTGGCCTTTGCCTCCGTCGCCTGGTGCGGATCAAGAGACAGGACCTGCGCCAGCGACGTTCCAATGACCAGCTGGTCGTTGGGGGTTTTGGCCGCGACGGGCGATCCCTGCACGAGCATTGCGCCCAGAACGGTGGTGAATGCGAGACGGATTAGTGTTCTTTTCATACCTGCTCCTCCTACAGATCGGTAATTCATGTTCAGGAAAAGGCCGCGACGCCGGGTGCGTCGCGAGCCGGAATGGTCAAAGATGTTTGTTATCAAGCGCTTCGATCAGGGCAGCGATGTAGCCGTAACAGAAGGCGAAAGCCACGCCGACGGGATCGCGCCCGGCAATCGTCGGTACGTGGTCCGGCATGATCATGTAGCGATAACCGAGCTCATGGTAAAGTTTCAGCGACCGCACCATGTCCATGTCGCCCTCATCGGGGAATGTCTCCATGAAGGAGAGCTTGCCGCCACTGATGTTGCGAAAATGGACGTTGAAAATCTTGTCGCGACTACCGAACCAGCGAATGATGTCGTCGATCTCCTCGCGCGGATTATCGAGCATCTCGCCGATCGACCCCTGGCAGAAATTCAGGCCATGATAGGGGCTCTCGTGCATCTGCACGAATTTCTTCAGCCCCTCGACCGTGCCGAGAACGCGGGTCACCCCCTTGTACCCCGGCGGGGTATAAGGATCATGCGGATGGCAGGCGAGACGCACCTTGTTGCTTTCAGCCACCGGCACCACGCGCTCGAGGAAATAGTCGATGCGTTCCCAGTTTTCGTTCTCTGAAAGAACGCCGGCGAGGCCCGGCGCGGCATCATGGTCCGCCTTGTCCCAACGCCAGGCTTCATTGAGCGAACCGCCACGTCCGCGCTCCATTTCCGTGCGTGGAATGCCGATAAGGTTGAGATTGTATTTCGCGGCAGGGATTCCTGCCCTGGCGATATTTTCGATCATCGTGCAGACGGCATCGATCTGCCGGTCGCGATCCGGCCCGGCAAGCAGGATATCGGGATAGGACGCCTCTTCGATGGGCCGCGATGGCAGGGGTAATTGCACCATGTCGAGAACGAGGCCAAAGCTTTCGACCTTGTCACGATGGCGCTCGAAGTCCTCGAAAGTCCAGCTCGCGGGCTTTCCGGGCGGATCCGCGTTGATATTTTTGACGCCAAGCTGCGCCCAAACCTTGAAATCCTCATCATCGCGCGCAGCAACCTGGGTGCCGACATACATCGATTCTCTCCTCTCTCCATGCAAGTCATCATATGACATCGCATGAAATAAGATGAGTGTCGAGATGCTATTGCGCTTCCGACAGCAACCTGTATCGACGCTGGCTGGCAAGCATATGTTCGCGCATGGCTTTTCGCGCCGCATCCGGGTCTTGTTCGACGATGGCGCGCAGGATTGCCTCGTGCTCGGCCTGCACTTTGCGAAGATAATTCGCATCACCGGTTTCCGGCAGCGTCGGGAATTGCCCACGCGGTATCGAGCGCGAGCCGAACTGACGCAGAGCCTCCAGATAAAAGCGGTTGTTGGTGGCGATCGCGATGGCCGAATGGAACTCATAATCGGCATCGACGGTGGTTTCACCCGCATCGATGGCGCGAGCCATTTTCCGGTGCGCCGCAGAGATTGCGGCCTCCTGCTGGGCGGTGCGGCGATAGGCGGCGATTGCCGCCGCCTCCCCTTCGGTCGCAAGCCTGAACTCCAACATTTCCAGCGTTTCCGCGATGGTGCCGACTTCGGTTTGCGTCAGCTTCACGCCGGCCCACTCACTGGCGTTGCTGACAAAAACCCCCTTGCCCTGGATGGGAACGACATAGCCGGCAGAACGCAAATCCGCGATCGCCTCGCGAACCACGGTGCGGCTCACGCCATAGCTGCGCTCAAGCTCCGGTTCGGTGGGAAGCTGATCCCCATTCTTCAGTTTTCCACTGCGAATTTCTGCGCTGAGATTATCGATGATCTGTTGCGCCCGCCTCTCCCGCGGCCTCGCCTTGTCGCCCATCATGCCACTCTTCCCTCTTGCAGAATACGAATCCCTTCGTTACTCATATGATGACATGACCGCACATCATATGTTTTCATGTTAACTCAGGGAGGAGTTGGGATGAAGTACCATCGAGAGTTTTTGCAAAGGAGAATTGCGCGTCTGCGGCGAGCAGCGTGCAACACCCTGGCCGCTGACGGCTTTTTTACGGGGAAGTGCGACCAGCAATGACGGAGATCTCACTGCGCGGGCTTGGACATCGTTTCCTGCAACTGATCGTCAGCCTCTTCATCCTGCTGTGCATCACCTTCATCATCGGCCGGGTCATGCCGACCGATCCGGTTGGTGCCATCGTCGGTGAACTTGCCGACCCCAAGGCCTACGAGGCCATGCGGGCGCGGCTGGGGCTCGACCTGCCGCTTTACCAGCAATTTTTCATCTACCTGCGCGGACTGCTGCATGGCGATTTCGGCATTGCTATCCTCACCGGCAACCCCGTTACCCGCGATCTGGCGCAGGCCTTTCCCGCCACCTTCGAACTTGCCACGCTGGCGATCATCATCTCGACGGTCATCGGCGTCCCACTGGGTCTTGCCGCTGCGCTCTTCCGCGACACCTTCATCGACAAGTTCGCGCGCGTTTTCGCGCTTGTGGGGCATTCGATACCGGTCTTCTGGTTTGGCATCGTCGGGCTGGTGATCTTTTACGCGAACCTCAACCTTGTCGCCGGGCCCGGCCGGGTCGACGTCTTCTACGAAGGCATTGTCGAGCCGAAGACGGGGTTGATGCTTGTCGACAGCCTGCTTGCGGGCGAGACGGAAATCTTCTGGAACGCGCTTGGGCATATCATCCTGCCGGCCATCATCCTCGCCTATATGGCCATGGCCTACATCACCCGCATGACGAGGGCATTCACCCTTGAACAGCTCAGCCAGGACTATGTCATCGCAGCGCGAGCGAAGGGCGTCAGCCCGGCACGCACCATAACCCGGCATGTACTGCCCAACATCGCCGTGCAGCTCATCACCGTTCTGGCTATCTCCTACGGCAACCTGCTGGAAGGCGCGGTGGTGACCGAGATCGTTTTTTCCTGGCCCGGCATCGGCCAGTACATGACGAATGCGCTGCTCATCGGCGATATGAATGCGATCCTCGCCGCCACAATCGTCATCGGCTTCATATTCATGTTGCTCAACTTCCTTGCCGATCTGGCCTACACCACGCTTGATCCCCGTACACGGGAGGCTGCACGATGACTGATATCGCGCATAACAATACCGTTGATCGCCCCGGCGCCCTGTCGCGTCTCTCGACCACCACCATGCTGACGCTTCGTAAGCTCGCAGACGAACCGCTTGGCATGTTCGGCTTCGCCATTCTGGCCATTCTGGTCGTGGTCGCCATTTTCGCGCCACTCATTGCACCCTACGATCCTGCGCGCCAGGCGCTCGAAAACGCGCTCCAGCCTCCCAGCTGGGTGCATCTGGCCGGAACCGACGAATTCGGTCGCGACATTTTCAGCCGGCTCGTCTACGGCACGCGCATCACCATCCAGACGGTGCTGTCGGTCTCGGTCATCGTCGGTCCGATCGGCCTTGCCATCGGCGTCATGGCCGGCTTCTTCGGCGGGCGCACCGACGCGATCCTGATGCGTGCCACGGATATTGTGCTGTCCTTCCCGTCCCTCGTACTGGCACTTGCTTTTGCGGCCGCCATGGGCGCCGGTCTCGGCACGGCAATCATTGCGATCTCGCTCACCGCATGGCCGCCGATTGCGCGTCTTGCCCGCGCGGAAGCGCTTGTGGTGCGCAATACCGACTATGTCGCCGCCGCCCGTCTCTATGGGGCCTCGCCGATGCGCATCCTGTTTTTGTACATTGCGCCGATGTGCATTCCCTCGGTCATCGTTCGCCTGACATTGAATATGGCGGGCATCATCCTGACCGCCGCTTCACTCGGCTTCCTTGGCCTGGGAGCCCAGCCGCCGCTTCCGGAATGGGGCGCGATGATCTCCAGCGGCCGCAAATTCATGCTCGATTACTGGTGGGTCGCCGTCATGCCCGGCATCGCCATCCTGCTGACGAGCCTTGCCTTCAACATCGCCGGCGATACGCTGCGCGACCTTCTGGATCCGCGTCATGCCCGTTCCTGATAGCTCCCCCATCCTTTCGGTCCGCGACCTCAATGTCCGTTTTGGCCGCAACACCATTCCTGCCGTGTCCAACGTCAATTTCGATGTCGGGCGAGAAAGGGTCGGTATCGTCGGTGAATCCGGCTCCGGCAAATCCACCACCGGCCGGGCCGCCATGCGGCTTTTGCCGAAAAGCGCAACGGTGACGGCAGAGAGAATGGATTTTCTCGGCGAACCGCTGCTTTCAAAATCCGAGCGGCAAATGGGCGCGATCCGCGGCAGCGAGATGGCGCTGATCATGCAGGACCCGCGTTATTCGCTCAACCCGGTGCTGCCCATCGGCAAACAGGTGGCGGAAGCCGCCGAACTGCATCTGGCGCTGACCGGAAAGGCGGCGAGAGATGCAGCCTGTGACATGTTGCTGCGTGTGCGCATCAACGATCCTGATCGTGTCATGGCGCTTTATCCGCACCAGATATCGGGCGGCATGGGCCAGCGTGTGATGATCGCCATGATGCTGCTCGCCAAGCCGAAACTCGTCATTGCCGATGAGCCGACCTCGGCCCTCGATGTCAGTGTGCGCAAGGATGTGCTCTTGCTGCTGGACGAGATGGTGCGCGAGAATAATTCCGGACTTATCCTTATCAGCCATGACATCCGCATGGTCGCGGCCTTCTGCGAGCGCGTGCTGGTCATGTATGGCGGGCGCGTGGTGGAAACGCTGACGAAGCTGGAAGATGCGCAACATCCCTATACGCGGGGCCTGATCGCGGCCATGCCCGATCCCCGCAATCCGGTGCGGCGTCTCAAGGTGCTGGATCGTCAGGCAATCGATGCGGAGGTGATGGGATGATCACGGTAGACAAGCTCGACGTCGTCTACGGCGTAAAGGAAAAGAGCAATCACGTCGTGCGCGGCGTCAGCCTCACGGTCAACAAGGGGGAAACCCTTGGCATCGTCGGCGAAAGCGGCTGCGGCAAGTCCACCTTGTTGCGCTCGCTGGCTGGGCTGGAGGCCGGCTGGACCGGTTCCATCAGCTTTAATGGCAAACCGGTCGGCAAGACCCGCAGTCGCGACGAACTGAAACTGGCCCAGATGGTGTTTCAGGATCCTTATGGTTCGCTGCACCCGCGCCACCGCATCGGCCGGGCTCTCGCCGAACCGGTCCGCGCCATGGGCCTTGGCGACGGCTGGTCGAAGGTTCCGGCCGCCCTGCAGCAGGTGGGTCTGCCCGCACATTTCGCCGAGCGTTTCCCGCATGAACTTTCCGGCGGCCAGCGCCAGCGCGTGGCGATCGCCCGCGCGCTGATCCTAGAACCGCCGATCCTGCTGCTCGACGAGCCGACATCCGCGCTCGACGTCTCCATTCAGGCGGAAATCCTGAACCTGCTTGCCGACCAGCGCGAAGAACGCGACCTGACCTTTGTTCTCGTCAGCCACGATCTCGCGGTGATCGCCCATATGTGCGACCGCGTTCTGGTGATGCAGAACGGCGTGTTTGTCGATGAGTTGACCAAGGCCGATCTTGAAGCGGGTATTACCCATTCGACCTATTCAGGCGAGCTGTTCGAAAGCAGCTTTCTTTGAAATGACCGGTCGCGATGACGGCAACGCCCGAAGCTCGGTCGGGCTTGCCCGGACATGTCCGGCGTCTGCGGCTCCTAACCGCCGCAGATGCCAAAGTCAGTTCAGCCGATTGCCGTTCTCGTCCGAGAACAGATGAATTCCGTCCAGAGCCGGTGAAATTCTTATCTCCTCGCCGACCGCCTGGGCTATACGTTCGCGAAAGACGCCGAGCACCCGCGAACCACCAAGCGTCATGGTGACCTGCGTTTCCGATCCCAGCGGTTCGACGAGCAGGATCTCGGCCGGCACGCCGGAAGGATCGAGCGCGAAGTGCTCCGGGCGGATGCCATAAGTGGCCCCTCTTCCCACAAGAGCTGCGGTAGCGGCCGGCAGCGGCAGGACCACACCGCCGGTTTCAAAACCGGCTTGCGATATCACGCCAGGCAGGAAATTCATGGAGGGTGAACCGATGAAGCCGGCAACGAACTGGTTTGCCGGACGGTCGTAAAGTTCAAGCGGCGTGCCGACCTGTTCGACCCGGCCGCCATTCAGGACCACGACCCTGTCCGCCATCGTCATTGCCTCCACCTGGTCATGCGTCACATAGATCGTGGTGGTTTTGAGCTTCTGGTGAAGCGCCTTGATTTCGCCGCGCATGACGACGCGCAGTTTCGCATCGAGATTGGACAGGGGTTCGTCGAACAGGAACACCTGCGGATTGCGAACGATAGCCCGGCCCATGGCAACACGCTGGCGCTGGCCGCCTGAAAGCTGGCGCGGATAACGGTCGAGCAGCTGTGTGAGGCCGAGAATATCCGCTGCCCAATTCACCTTTTCGGCGATTTCCTGCTTGCTCGATCCCCGATGCTCCAGCGAAAAACCCATATTGCTGGCGACCGTCATATGCGGATAAAGAGCATATGATTGGAACACCATGGCGATATCGCGGTCCTTCGGGTCGAGATCGTTGACGATCCGCTCGCCGATCCTGAGTTCACCACCCGTGATCGTTTCAAGACCGGCGACCATCCGCAGCAGGGTCGACTTGCCGCAGCCGGAGGGGCCGACAAGGACGACAAATTCGCCATCCTCGATGTCGAGATCGACGCCGTGAATGGTTTTTACCGCGCCATAGCTTTTGCGGATGTCGGACAGGGAAACATTAGCCATCGATTAAATCCGGTTCTTCAGCCCTTGAGGCCGGTATGGGCGAGGCCTTCGACGAACTGCTTCTGGGCAATCACGAAGACGATGAGCACGGGCAGCGCCGTCAGCGTCGCTGCGGCAAGCTGGATATTCCACATCGGTCCGCCATAGGCGTCGGTATATTGTGTCAGCGCCTGCGGCAGCGTGAACATCTCGGCGCTGGAGAGAAAGACGATCGGTTCGAGGAACAGGTTCCAGGAGTGCAGGAAGGTGAAGATCGCGACCGAGGCCAGCGCCGGTTTGGCGAGCGGCAGTGCGATCTTGCGAAAAATCTTGAAGCGCCCGAGACCATCGACGCGCGCCGCCTCTTCGAGCTCTCCCGGCAGCGTCACGAAAAACTGCCGCATGACGAAGGTGGCAAAGACACTGGGCGCGCCGAAGATCGGCACGAGGATGAGCGGCCAGTGTGTATTGACCATACCCGCCTTCAGAAACATCTGAAACAGCGGCACGATTGTCACCTCCGACGGGATGAGCAGGCCAAGCAGCACGATCATGAAGATGGCGTTGGCGCCCGGAAACCGGATCCGCGCAAAAGCATATCCCGCCATGGAGGAAATAATCATGGTTCCCACTGTCACCACAGCGGCAATATAGGCGGAATTCCAATATTGCCGCACGAAAGGCTGCAGCTCGAAGACCTTCGAATAGGTCGTCCAGTCATAGCTCTGCGGGATGAGCTGAGGCGGGAAGGCGAAGATGTCGCTGATGGGCTTGATGGACGAGGTCACCATCCACCAGGTCGGAAAGACGAAGGGGATCAGCAGCACGCACAACAGTCCGTAGAGCGCCATCTGCATACGGGGGGAAAGGTCAGCTTTCATAAAAGACGATCCTCTTGCGCATCTGCCATTGGGCGAAGGTCAATACCGCGACGATCAGGAACAGCAGGATGGAAAGCGTCGAGCCATAACCGAAGAAATGGAACTGGAAGGCCTGCTGGTAGAGGTAATAGACCAGCACCGTGGTCGAGAGACCCGGACCGCCCTGGGTCAGGACAGCGATCTGGGCAAAGACCTGCAGCGAGCCGACGATGGTGATGATCGAGGTCAACAGGATTGTCGGGCTGATCAGCGGCAGGGTAATGCGACGAAATTGCTTGAAGGCGGGCGCACCATCGATGCGGGCCGCCTCATAGAGTTCCTTCGGCACGCCCTGAAGGGCCGCCAGAAACAGGATCATGTTGAGACCGACATTCTTGAAGACCTGCACGACGATGACGGAAATCATCGCGGTCGTTTCCTCACGCAGCCAGTTGGGACCTTCGATGCCGACCATCAGCAACATGCCGTTGATGCCGCCGTTCTTCTGCAGCAGGAAACCCCAGACGATCGTCCAGGCAACCAGCGATACGACGACCGGCGAGAAAAACAGTGTTCTGAAGATGGCGATGCCGGCCAGTTTCTGGTTCAGCAATACGGCCAGAAGCAGCGCCAGCGACAGGTTGAACACGACTAGACCGGCCGAGAAGATCGCGGTCGCGCCCAGCACCTCACGAAGATTGCCGTCCTCCATCAACATCGAGTAGTTCTGGGCGCCCGTATAGGTGAAGGTGTTGGCCAGCACATTCCATTCATGCAGCGAATACCAGAACACCAGCCCGAGCGGGATCAGCACGAAAATGATGATGCCGATCAGTTGCGGGGCGATGAACAGGAAGCCTGCAAGGCTGTCGCGCCGCGCGATTGTCCAGAACGCCGACACCGGGCGATCTGGACGACGGGTAACTTCCTGCGCGACAGCCATCTTTTTCTCCTCAGCGCTTCAGGAGCGGCCCGATCTGGCCGCAGATTTTTTGAAGCGCACCGGCGACGTCGGCCTGCGGCCGCCAGACGGCGTCGAGGTTTGAACGCACCATCTGCTGGATCTGGGCAAAACCGGTGTGGCCGGGCATGACCTTGCCGGTCGCGATGCCTGATATGACAACCTTTTCGATCTGTTCCTGGCTGAGCAACGGATTGGTCTTTATCAACACCTCCGCATTCAACAGCGACTTGCGCGCTGATGGGAAGAACTGGCTGAGCTTGGCGGAATTTTCCGGATTGGTCATGTAAGCGACGAATTCGGCTGCAGTCTGCGCATTCTTGCCGGACTGCATGACGCCGATACCGGCTTGTCCGATCAGCGCGTATTCGCCGGCCGGCCCCTTCGGAAGAGGCACGAGATCCCAGCCAAAAGGCTTGTCTTTCGGCAGAAGCGAGGCGCGGCTGATCTGGGTAATGGTCATCGCCGCATTGCCGGCGAAGAAATCGACTGTCTCGCCGGGGCCGGGCATGGCCTTTTTGCTGAAGATGGCGTCGTGGATGAATGAGACGGCATCCGCCATCGGCTTTTCCGCCATGGTGCAGGTTGCGCCGTCAGCGCTCCAGGGGGAAGCACCCCAACCATTCCAGACCGAGGTGAGATATTGCCAGCTCTGGTAATTGAAATCGCGGACGACAAGCCCGCCCTTGCCGGTCTTGGCAACGGCAGAGGCCGTGGCGATGGCGTTTTCCCAGGTCCATTCGCCGGCAGCGATCATGTCGGCAGGGGTTTTGGCGCCGGCGGATTTTATGAGATCGTTGTTGACGAAGACGGCGAAGGGTGACGTCGAGAACGGATAGGCGTAAAGCGTACCGTCCTGCGACCAGCGTTCCGTGGCCCCGGCGCTGACTTCCTCAAGATTATAGCCTGGCGCGGCCTTCAGCGTGTCGGTGAGCGGGTAGAGCGCGCCGGACTTGACGAAGTCATAGGCCGACGTCTCGAAAATCCAGGCCATGTCAGGTGCATTGCCGCCCGCGATCTGGGTGGTGAGTGCTGTCGTGTAGGTATCGAAAGGCAGGGACTCATAGGTCACGCTGACATTTGGATGATCCTTTTTAAAACCCGCTGCGATATCGTTGAAGAGCTTCAGATGCGCCTCATTGGCGCTCCAGATCGTCATGCGCAGATTGACTGCATCCTGCGCCTTGGCAGCACCGCCAAGCGTAAACGAGCCGATAAGCGCAAGCGCACAGGCCGTGGATTTCAGTTTAAAATGATTGTTCATTCCCGGTCCTCCTCCAAGATGGGTTCGATCAGACGGCAAACCGCCGTCCTAGTATGCTGCGATATCCGGCCAGCGAATCTCGATGCCCTCGCGGGTCAGTTTCGCCTGGAAGGCGTGCAGGTGCTTGTCGTCTTCCTGCACCTGGTGCGGCGTGAGGCCATTCTCCAGGCAATGCGCCGCGAGCATTCCCGCCACTTCGCCAATGTTCCATTCGACCGGATGCAGGCGGTAGCAACCGTTGGTGATATGCGTCGTGCCGATGTTCTTGCCGGCCGGGATGAGGTTCTTCACCCGCTCAGGGATAAGCGCGCCGAGCGGGATCTCAAAGGGGCATGACGGCACGTCGATATAGTTGTCGCCGCCGGTGGATGGATGCAGATCGATGCGATACATGCCGATGCCGATGCTGTCGCGATAGCGCACAGCGCCTCGTTCGCCGCGAACCGTGTAGGACAGGTCCTGCTCGACAATGCGCGTTACCGGCTTGATGCGGCGGCTTTCGCGAATATAGGGCGCCATAGCGAGCCCATGGTCGGTGCCGGTGATATCGCCGCGCAGCCGCAACCCGCGGAACCCCTGCCCGCCATCGAAACGCGGCGCTTCCGTCTGCAGCCAGTAGAAGACCGAATAGGAAAGGTCCGCCGCCGCCTTCAGATGTCGCGCCTTTTCCTCTTCCGACACGTCGATAATCGTGCCGTCCATGTAATCGATCATCGGCCAGTTCACGAGGCAGATATCCGACTGGTAGAAGCCGGGCGCAAAGTTTTTCCGCGCCGCAATGCGCCGGAAAATCCACAGGTTCTCATCGCCGCCGCCTTTGCGCTGGTCGGCATCGACAAGCAGCGGATCGTCATCGGGATTGGGCGTGAAGGAGCGGGTGGTGTGCTCCAGCGTGCGTGGGTTTGGCGCGGTGAAACCAAGGAGCGGCCCGCCCCAGAAATGCGGCTGGTAAGAGCGCCAGTAATCGTAATTTTCGGGCTTGTCGATTGTCTGGTCGCCATCGACATGGTCAATGGCAAAGCAGATCGAGACAGCCTGCACATTATCGGGCTGGGCTTCAGCCGGCGCGCTGGGTTCGCCTGTATCTGACTGCGCCTCAAATCCCTTGGCATATTCCGTGCCCGTCATCGGAAGCAGATCGCCAAGTTCGGTGGCGTCGAGAACGTAATCGGCGGAAATGGAGATTTCAGCGCCACTGTCACGATGGCGAACAGTCACCGAGCGAACCCTGTCGCCGTCCACGTCAGCCGCGACGGGACGCCAGGGTTTGAGGACCGTCAGGCGACCTGCGCCAATATAGGGCATCAGCATGCTTTCCAGGACCGCGAGGCTGACGCGCGGCTCGGCGCAGATACGGCTCACCCATCCGCCACCCGGATTGAGATCGCCCCATGCCCGCGCACCTTCCGTCACCGGATAGTGGTCGCGATAAAATTGCCGCACACCGTTGCGCAGCGCGCGGTAGGACCGGGTGATGCCGAACTGTTCGACCCAAGTATGCTCGTCCGACGGAACGGCCTGACTGGTCAATTGCCCGCCGATCCAGTCATATTCCTCGGTCATGATCACGCGTTTTCCGGCCTTAGCAGCCGCCATTGCTGCCGCCACGCCGCCAAGGCCGCCACCGACCACGAGAATATCTGCTTTCATGTCTTTCACGACGTCACATCCGTTTTGTTGACTGAGGACTTGTTTGCCGAACCAGTTGGGACCGGCCCCAGCGTCTCTCCCTTGACGGGTTCACATTTGAGAAGGATCTGCCCTCCAGCGCTGCCGGTTTCGATGCGATTGACCAGCATGGCGGTCGCCTGCCGCCCCATCTCCTCGCGGGGAATTTCATAGGAGGTGAAGCGCACCGGGCTACGCGCGGCTCTAATATGGCTGCCAAGCACGATCATCGAAAAAGCGTCCGGCACGACAAGTCCCCTCGCCCGCGCCAGCGCCTCGACGCGCACGGCATCAGCCAATTCTATGAAGAAGGCCACCGTGGCCCCGCTCTCAAGGATCGCATCGAGTATTTTCTCAGCCGGGCGATTGACTGCCTTGATATGCAGGGCGAGCGAGGCCGCGCCTCCCAGCGCCGCGTTGAAACCCCGCCAGCGATCCGCAATCGATTCTGCCGGACCATTCGGGCCGATATAGGCAAGCTTGGTGTGCCCCAGCGCAATGGCGTCTTCGACAAGCTGACGCGTGCCCGCGGCATAGTCACCGCCCACATAAGGAACCGGTCCGCCGGCATCTTCACGCCGGCCGATCGCGACGAAGGGATAGTCTTCCGAAACCAGCCGGGCGAGTTCCTTGCGATCGAACTCGCGACCGAGAACCAGACAGCCGTCCGCAATCCGAAGCCTGTTGCCCTCCGAAAATATCTTGCGGTTCTCGCCGACGACGGCGCTCGTCAGCAGCAGAAGATCGTAAGCCTGCTGCTGCGCCTCTTCTTCGATACCGAGCAGAAATGGCGTGAAAAAGTCAGCCTGCGCGCTTGGGAATGCCGGCTCATAGGTAAACACGCCGAGGATGCGGTTCAGCCCCTTGGCCATGCGCCGCGCAATCGGATCGGCGACATAACCTGTCTGGCGAATGACGGCCTGTACCCTTTCCCGGGTCTCCTCCGGGATGCGGGCGATCGCTGCCGGCGCGCCATTCAAAACAAGCGACACGGTTGCCTGACTGACGCCTGCGAGCTTGGCGATATCGTTTTGGGTGAGACGTCTGTGAGTAGTCAACCGATGCCCTCCCCGACATTCGATATTTGCTAATGCGTATTAGCTGCTAATGCGCATTAGCATGATTTTGGGACGCCGAGTCAAGAGGTAAACTGCATCTGACGGCCCTCTCACACCATGGAGCGACGCGTTCAGCATTTGTTCTGGATTGCTGTTTGAGTCTTTGCTAATCATTGCAACAACGAGCAGACAGTGGCCGGAGCTTCGCGACGACTGCCATCTCTGAACAGGGTTCTCATCCGTGGGAACAGGCAGGTTATCTAAAGGATTGCTGGCATGGCGGTTGCCTATCTGGAAAAGCTCAACGAACAGCAACGCAAGGCGGTCGAGCATGGCGTTGGGCTGACGGATGGCCACTCGGCCGGGCCTTTGCTGATCATCGCCGGCGCGGGTTCGGGCAAGACAAACACGCTCGCCCACCGTGTCGCCCATCTGATCGTGAACGGCGCCGATCCCCGCCGCATCCTGTTGATGACGTTTTCCAGACGTGCCGCCACGGAAATGTCGCGGCGGGTCGAGCGTATCTGCAAACACGTTATCGGGGCGAATTCTGCAATTATGACCGACGCGCTCGCCTGGTCCGGCACGTTTCACGGCATTGGCGCGCGCCTGTTGCGCATCTATGCCGAACAGATCGGGCTCAACATCGATTTCACCATCCACGACCGCGAAGATAGCGCCGACCTGATGAACCTTTGCCGGCACGAACTGGGTTTTTCCAAAACGGAAAGCCGTTTTCCGACAAAGGGTACGTGTCTCTCGATCTATTCGCGGGTGGTGAATTCCCAGACGCCGCTCAAGGAGATATTGCGCCAGCATTATCCCTGGGTCGCCAACTGGGAGAGCGAACTCAAGGAACTGTTTGCAGCCTATGTGGAGGCAAAGCAGGTCCAGAACGTGCTCGATTACGACGATCTCCTGCTTTACTGGGCGCAGATGGTGAGCGATCCCGTTCTGGCTGATGATATCGGCAACCGCTTCGACCATGTGATGGTCGACGAATATCAGGATACCAACCGCCTGCAGGCTTCGGTGCTGATGGCGCTGAAGCCCGGCGGCCGCGGCTTGACCGTGGTGGGCGACGACGCGCAGTCGATTTATTCTTTCCGCGCAGCGACCGTTCGCAACATCCTCGATTTCCCGGCTTCCTTCAGCCCGGCGGCCGATATCGTCACGCTGGACCGCAACTATCGCTCAACGCAGCCGATCCTTGCGGCCGCCAACGGCGTCATCGATCTGGCGCGCGAGCGGTTCACCAAGAATCTTTGGACCGAGCGGCAGTCGCTGGAGCGCCCGAAACTCGTGACTGTAAAGGACGAAACCGAACAGGCGAATTTCATCATCGACCAGATCCTTGCCAATCGCGAAAGCGGCATGACGCTGAAACAGCAGGCCGTGCTGTTCCGCACCTCCAGCCATAGCGGCCCGCTCGAGGTGGAACTGACCCGCCGCAACATCCCCTTCGTCAAGTTTGGCGGCCTGAAATTCCTCGACAGCGCCCATGTGAAGGACATGCTGGCGGTGCTGCGTTTTGCCCAAAACCCGCGCGACCGCGTCGCTGGTTTCCGGCTGCTGCAGATGCTGCCCGGCATCGGACCGAAGAAGGCCGGCAATATTCTCGATGCGATTGCGACAGACCCCGAGCCGCTGCTTGCCCTTGCCGAAATTCCGCCGCCGCCGAAGACCGGCGATGAATGGGTGGCCTTCACGCAAATGCTGGTGGGCCTGCGACAGGCGCCGAACGACTGGCCGGGCCAGATCGGGCAGGCGCGGCTATGGTACGAACCGCATCTGGAACGCCTCCATGAGGACGCCGACACCCGCAAGGCCGATCTGCTACAACTCGAGCAAATCGCTGGCGGCTATCCCTCACGCGAACGTTTTCTGACCGAGCTGACCCTCGATCCACCCGACGCCACCAGCGATCAGGCCGGCGTGCCGCTGCTCGACGAGGACTATCTCAGCCTGTCTACCATCCATTCGGCAAAAGGCCAGGAGTGGCGTTCCGTCTTCATCCTGAACGTGGTCGATGGCTGCATTCCCTCCGATCTCGGGGTCGGCACCACCCAGGAACTGGAGGAGGAACGCCGGCTGCTGTACGTCGCCATGACGCGCGCAAAGGACAGTCTCGCGCTGATCACGCCGCAACGTTTCTTCACCGGCGGGCAGAGCCAGCAGGGAGACAGGCATGTTTACGCCGCAAGAACCCGCTTCATCCCGGCGACATTGCTGCAATTCTTCGAAACGGCGACCTGGCCACTGGTTTCAGCCGCCGCTTCGGAACGCAGCGCGCAGCAGATCCGCATCGATGTGGGTGCGCGTATGCGGACCATGTGGAAATAAAGAGCAGCGGTGTTATCGGTCAAGCACCGTTTCTCTGTGATCTCTCATTCTTACATTTAAGATGATGATCATTTTTCTCATAACGGCGACGAGGGCAACCTTTCCAGGCTTGCCCTTTTCTTTGAGAGGCTGGAACAATGCCTTCATAACCGGATCGAAGCAGATTGCCGGCAGGGCGGCGATATAGAGTTCGTCGCGGACCTGCTTTCGTCCGCCTGCGATCATCCGCTTGCCGCGCATCTGTCCGCTATCGCGCTTGATCGATGCCACGCCGACAAGCTTCCCGCATAAGCGAAAAAGCCAGCCTTCACCTCAGCGTATCAAAACTGATTTGATGCAATGAGCGTCCCCGCTAGGACGTGGGCTAGATCATTCCGATAGCAGCGCTGCAGCTGATCGAGACTGCGCAGTAGACATAGGAAGATCCACCCTGCGAAGACACATCATGCGGCGATCATGTGTCGACCGCGGAGACAACACTGCTCCCGGCGCCGGATAGCTCTGACGAAAACAGGCCCGATCTAATCAAAGAACTTACGACACCTTGCGTGGTCCGGAGTAAGGTGACGATGCCGATTGGCAGACCAACTTGACTAATGAGGTGCGATTAGACAGCGCTACCACAGCTGAATCCGAGAAGCTTCGCCTGGCGCGCGACCGATGGTTTGTGCGAAAGGTCGATCATTTCTTTCCGCCCAGCAAGCCCGCTTTGCCGAGCACTCCGGATAAAAAATCGTTTTCCAGTGTCAGTTCGCCGATCTTCACGTGCAGTGTTTTGACATCAACGGTTGAACCCGCCGGTTCCGGCTTCGCTTTATCGCCGAAGACACCTGTCGCTCCCTCAAGAAGCTGGTCTTTCCATTGTTTGATCTGGTTGGCGTGAACGTCGAACTGCTGGGACAATTCCACCAGCGTCTGCTCGCCTCGAATGGCGGCGAGCGCCACTTTCGCCTTGAAAGCCGGGCTGTGGTTCCGGCGCGGTTGTCGCGTCATGGTATCTCCTGTTCCCGGCATCTAAGCCGAAGTCAGGCAGAAATTCCACTTATCCCCGCCGTTGAGATTTCCCGAGCCATCTCTCTCTATTCTCATCCGCTGAACATATCCAGATCGCGATCACTCACAAGCGCTCAATCCAACCTTGTCAACAGGACCTAGCCGCCGCGAGCTCGAAGATTTTGACCGCAAACAATCCCCCACAAGTTCTATTAGTTGCTTCTCATTTGAGGAGCAGGTTATTCCAAACTTTTAGGAGAAAGAAAGTGCAGACTAAATCACTGGTACGACAATGACACAAATCGTTATCTCTGGCGACTTAACCAGAGTGAATAATAGGATGGAGCTACATCAGTCCCACAATATCGCTTGGTTTTCTCGTCTTTTTACGCCTATTTTTGAGTCGCTGGGGTTCAAGGTCTATACTGTTGGAGAGAAAGAGAATGACTTCCCTCTAAACCTCCTACACGATTCGATTTACGATCAAACCTCCCGCCAAATTCAAGATCAATGGGCGGCGCGTTATGATGCCGGCTTCCCAGCCCCATTTATCAAGAAACTTATTGACGCATTTGGGCCCGCGACGTTTTTTTTGTTCGAGGCATCACCCGCATTCATGGAAGCCTTGGATTCTGCAGGGATGGTGTATCTTAACTTCCGCGTTCACCCTATCCGATTCGCGTCCGACCTAATTTTTGCAATCAAGACGAATAATAAAAACTTTGCTCTAAGATTGAAGCAATTCGCGATGAAAGGTAATTTCCTAAAGCGAGAAGTGAAGCTGTGTCAAAGGCGATGGCGTAAATCACCAAATGTGATCCCCGCTGGATCAACGATATTTATGGCGCAGACAAATGAAGATGCTAGCCTAATAGAAAACGGCCGATTCTTGAGGATCGGTGATTTTTCGGAAATATTGAAAAACGAAATTAATTCGTCTCGTGCCATATTCTACAAACGCCATCCCCATGTACGCAACCAAGAGTCATTTGATTTTTGGCAACATATGTTCCCAGATACAAAAGAGGTGCCAAGCGATATCTCGGCTTACGAGTTATTCTGCCAAAGCAAGGACTTAAGGATTGTTACAATCTCGTCAGGTTCCGCTTATGAAGCCAAGCTTTTTGGACACTCTGCATTGTATCTGTCCGGTCGCCACTGGGGAGGCGATTTTTATCGGGACTACGTACCTATAACCCATGAGTACTGGTACCCAGAGTTTTGGAGGCACGTGTTCGAAACGCACGGAACTGCCCGCTCTTGGATACAGTCTCTTACTCGGCGGCGCGTTAACGCAGGTAAGATGCCTTTCGTTGAAGGTAGGCTTAAAGGTCTGATTAATTTCGAATGGTCGAAGCCATGACATAAGGGAGCGAGTAAGCAATGCACCCGGCAATGCCATGAAGACTGCTTGACTTTACTGCGGCTGTAACCAACACCGCCCCAGCGCTTGCAGTCGGATCATCGCAGCATTGATTCTCGTGAATACGGTCACCCGCTTTGTTGGTTTGGTCGCTCACTCGTGATAAACGCCGCTTTAAGAGCACGTCGATTTACCCATGACGGAAGGGAATGACGTTGTTGCCGCGCATGAACGAAAGGGCGCCCTTTGCCTCGATAGTTTTGACTGCCACGTCCCAAGCCTCTGCGTCGAATTTGAACTGGTCGTCCCATACGTGACTGGTATTTTGGTGATCGACCACTTCAAGCGTCCATGTCGTATCGGTTTCCAGCCGGAAGATGTCGATAGAGAACGGGTAGCCATCAACGACGATCCTCTTACTTTTACCGTGAGCGTCCGGTGAGCGGATTTTGCAGAACGAGCCAGTTAGGCGATGTTCTGGCATTAGAACCAGCATTAGTGCTGAGATTAATACCAGATCTGAGAGGTTGGCATGGCTCGCATGGAGATTATTTCCGGCGTTGAGCGTAGGCGGCGATGGTCGAAAGAGGCTAAGCTGGAGATACTGGCAGAAGCAGATGAGCCTGGCGTCCGCATTGGGGATGTAGCTCGTCGGCATGATATCCATCCGGGTCAGATCCGTTTATGGCGAAAGACATTCAGCCACTTTAGTGCGTCGCCATCGTTCGTTCCGGTACAGCTCGTGGACGACATAGGTCAGCGGCAGAAGCCTGCCGTTCCGCCGTCGCGGGTGTTCATCGAGATCTTGCTACGAAACGGTCGCGGTTTGAAAGTTCCAGTCGACCTTGAGCGAAAGACGTTGGCATCTTTGATCGCCTGCGTGGAGGCGGCATGATCGGGCCTTCAGGAAATGTACGGGTCTATTTGGCCTGCGGGGTGACTGATATGCGGCGCGGCATTGATGGTCTGTCAGTGTTGGTCGAGGCAGTCATAAAGGAGGCGCCGGGTTCTGGCGCGATCTTCGGATTCCGCGGCAAACGCGCGGATCGGATTAAGCTTTTATGGTGGGATGGCCAGGGGTTTTGCTTATTTTACAAAATTCTCGAGCGCGGATATTTTCCCTGGCCGACGGCGAAAGAAGGCGTTGCGCATCTGACGCAGGCTCAGCTTTCCATGCTTGTCGAAGGGATTGATTGGCGTCGACCGGCGTGGACTTCCGCTCCAGCTCGGACGGGCTAAGAGCCTTGTTTTACTTGAAAATCCGGGAAAAATTCTAGCGCTTCAGGCGCAAATCGGCTAGTTTAACGGCATGGAAACAACGCCATTGAACAGTCAGGACGAGCTATCTGCATTGCGCGCGCTCGTCGCTGAACAGGCGGCGAAACTTGAGAGCCAGGAAGCCGAAGTCACCAAGCGCGACTCCATTATCAGTCTTCTGCGCGCGCAGTTGGAACTGCTCCGACATCGGCAGCACGGTCCTTCTTCGGAAAAGATCGACCGGAAGATCGAGCAATTCGAACTGATGCTGGAGGAGATCGAGGCCTCTCGTGCTGAGGCTGAGGTGCGTTCCGGGAAGACCCCTTTGCCGGATTTGGACGACGTACCGGGTAAGCCGAAGCGCAGACCGCTGCCGGATGACCTTCCCACCGAAGAGCAGGTCTATGCAGCGCCCTGCAGTTGTCCGACCTGCGGTGGCACGTCTTTCCTCAAGGCGGCTGACAAGGTGGTCCAGGTGATGGAGCACGTACCGGCGTCCGTAAAGATTGTCCGCCACGTCGAAAAGCGAATGATCTGCAAGGACTGCGATACGACGGTGTCCGGCGAAATGCCAACCTTGCCGATCGAGCGAGGCCAGCCCGGACCGGGATTGCTCGCGCATATCATGGTCGCCAAATTCGACGATCACATTCCGCTCTATCGTCTATCCGAGATGTACGACCGGCTGGGAATAGATATATCCCGGTCCGTCATGGCGGACTGGGTTGGCCGCGTATCCGTTCTGCTTGCGCCTCTCATCTTGCTGATCAGAGCCCATATCGCTGCGGTCGACAGAATACATACGGACGATACCCCGGTCGATGTTCTCGACCCTGGGCGCGGGAAGACGAAAACCGGCAGGGTTTGGGTCTACGTCTTCGATGGCAGCGGCTATCAAGATCCAACCCCCAAGGCCATTGCCTATTACTATAGCCCCGATCGTAAGGGCGCACATCCAGCCGACCATCTTGCTAGCTTCAGCGGCGTGATGCATGCGGATGGCTATGGTGGTTATAAGAAGCTTTACGGCAACCAAATCACCGAGGCCGCCTGCATGGCGCATGTGCGCCGCAAGTTCCATGATGTGATCAAACTGAAGCCATCACCGATAGCCGAGGAGGCGTTGTCTCGTATCGGCGCGCTCTACGATATTGAGGATCGTATCCGCGGCATGCCGGCTGATGAGCGGTGCGCACTGCGCCAGGAACATGCCAAGCCCATTCTGAGGGACTTGAAGGTGTGGATCGAGGCTACGCTACCGACGTTGCCGCAGAAACAGAAGCTGGCCGAAGCGATGCGATACGCCCTCTCGCGGTGGGCAGCATTGAGCATTTACATCGATGATGGACGTGTCGAGATCGACAACAATATAGCTGAGCGAGCCATGCGTCCGCTGGGAATTGGCAGAAAAAACTGGTTATTCGCAGGCTCGGACAAGGGTGGCGATCGCATCGCCAATATATTGACAATCATCGAAACGGTCAAACTCCATGGCCATAATCCGGAAGTCTATCTGACGGACGTTCTGATCAGGATTCAGGATCATCCCAAGGATCGCCTTGAGGAGTTGCTGCCGTGGAACTGGGTGCCGACGGCAGCAATCACCCGCGCCGAGGCCGCCTGATGGCCCGCTCGACCCGCGTATACACGATCAAAGCCGTCTCGGACCTCCTCGACGAGGATATGGCGCTGCTCGAAGAGATCACGTACAATTCCGACAACATCGATTACGGCGAGATGATCCACATAGACGACGGGTCCAAAGATGGCATGACCGGATTTACAGACCGCGGCATCGAATGCATAGAGGAACTCCTTCGCGATGCCCGGAGCTGGAAGGGCGGACTACGAAGCTTCCTGGTCGCGGATCATTGTGACCCGGAAACGATCGAACGCATCATGGCGAAAGAACAGGCTCGAACCGAGGCTCAAAACCGTAAGCGGGCATAAAATCTATTCGCCGGACGCTTACCTTTTACCAGAAGTGACCAGATTGGGTTCGTAGTCTTCAATCATAGCTCACGTCCAAGCTTCCACATCAGTTCCACTGAGTATGCCAGTGGAGTTGAAACCGTCAAGCGGCTGGCTTGACGGTCCTATGGAATGCACAAAGGAGCAGCTCGTCGATCCGGCTTTTCTTGTGGCCATCTATGATGGCCGTGATGACGTGCAAATGAGAATCTCCTCCAGAATGAATTAGACCGTATGTTCGCGGGGTGAGTGTGGCCCGCCCCCGCGGTAAGCTGAATTCGGGGGTTGCTCTGGATTGGCCGGAGCCTTGCCCCATGCTTAGCGAGGGCGAACCATGAAAGAAGATAGCGTATTCTTCATTGGCCTGGATACATCCAAGTCGAAGATTTCAGTTGCGGTTGCCGATGGAGCGCGCAACGGCGAGGTGCGGTTTTTTGGCGACATCTCCTCGGAACCGGCGTCTGTGACGTCGTTGGTCAACAGACTTTCAAAGCGTGGAGGGAAGCTTCACTTTTGCTACGAAGCAGGTCCGACCGGTTACGGCCTTTACCGTCAGATTATCGAACTGGGACACGACTGCGTGGTGGTGGCACCATCGCTCGTGCCCAGGCGTGCGGGCGACCGGGTGAAGACAAACCGCCGGGATGCCGTAAGCCTGGCGCGGCTGCACCGGGCGGGCGAACTGACCTCGGTCTGGGTTCCGGACGAAGCTCATGAGGCGATCCGCGACCTGGTACGAGCCCGCGAAGCTGCCAACGACGCGCTGAAACAGGCGCGTCAGCAACTTCAATCTTTCTTGTTGCGTCACGACCGCATCTATACCGGACGCAAGCCATGGACGCGCGCCATGTACGGTGGCTGGCGTGCCAGGGATTTGATCACCCCGCCCACCAAATCCTGTTGGCAGAATATTGCCAGGCCATCGAGGATGCCGGCGTGCGTCTGGACAGGCTAACGAAGTTGGTGGCGGAGACCGCAGCTTCCTGGTCGATGGCGCCGGTTGTGGCCGCCTATCAAGCGATGCGCGGCGTCGCGTTCATGACGGCGATCACCTTTGTCGTCGAAATCGGCGACGTCAGGCGCTTTGATAATCCCCGTCAGTTGATGGCATATCTTCGCCTCGTGCCGTCGGAGAGCTCGACGGGCGAACGGGTCAAGCGTGGTGGGATTACCAAGGCGGGTAACACAAGGGCTCGAAGAGTCCTCATTGAAGGGGCTTGGACATATCGCTTCCCTGCACGGGTAAGCCCGACGATCCAGGCACGGCTGGAGGGACTGCCAAGGACAGTTCGCGAGATTGCCTGGAAAGGCCAGATACGGCTTTGCGCGCGCTATCGAAAACTAATCGCGGCAGGCAAGCCGAAGGTCGTCGCGGTCACCGCCATTGCGCGAGAAATGGCCGCGTTCCTGTGGGCGATTGGGCAGGAGGTCGCTCCTGCAACAAAGGTTTAAAGCGCCGACCGTCGGCGGAAAATTATCGAGAAACTCAATCATCTGTCTGATGTGCAAAGTTGGAGGCAGGGCTCCGGTGGGGAACCCTCGCGGACTCTATGTGGCGGATACATCCATGCCCGAGATTAGACAGAGGCAGCCCCAGACGAACACACGGAAATGCGGTACCCAACCCGCGTATAAGAGTATGCCAGCCGTCGTCTAAATGCCCTGTCTCCTGCTTTGTGCATCAGCTTTACGCATGACCTCCTCGTCAAAGGCGAAAGAAAAAACGCGCCTAACGAGCTTGCAAATGAACATAAGAGAGTCCGGCCTATTAGATTGTGGACAGAAATGTGTAGTTTTGCACCACCAGGAGGTTCTCGACGTTGACAAATGTGCTGTCCAAAATCTATATCCAAACTGTATGGTGGGCGATCGGCAACAGCGTGGCATATGAGCTCGTAAGTTTTTGCAATCTAATATGTTTCATGACGGAAGTCTCCGTCAGGCAGGACGGTAAATGCCCCAAGTCTTTTTTGATCTGTCGGAACTTTTTCTGAATTCAGGAGTCAAGTTCAAGTACTACGGAATTGCGCGAACCGTAATGGAAGTCGCTTATGAACTGACTTTGGCGGAAAAATCTGTAAGGTATGTAATCTATTCGCCGCTGCATCGTCGGTTTTTCGAGGTTTTTCCCCGCACGGGTGGCGCATCCCCGACGGGTGTTCTGGATCCAAATATTCCTCCAAGCGCGACCCCATTGCGTCTGAGGCAGAATATTTTCGATACCAACTTTGCGAAGTCCTTTTTCTACAGCATGGTGCGCATGGTCGTCGAACATCGCAATCGCAAGCGTTGGGCAACTATTCCGGCAAGCGCTGTTCGCGAGGTTAATCTCGACGGACAGATTCTGGTTTCACTGGGTAGGCCAAAAATCATGTCTGACTATATTATGGCGTTGAATGAACGTGGCGAAAAAGCCACGTTCATTCCGATGCTCCATGACATGATCCCATTACATAATTTCACACATCGGAATCAGTTTTCGTTTCCTAGGAATTTTATTCACGATAACAAGGTCGCTATCCGGGCAGCAGCACTGATCTTGACAAATTCAGAATTTACGGCACGGGAAGTAAAGCATTTCTCAGATAAGGGGACATTGCCGCCATTGCCGGACGTTGTCGCTATCCCGCTTTGTAATGAGCTTCGGCCGACGGTTGAGCCAATAGATAAAAAGCCCCCTCAAGGCCGTTACCTTCTGGGCGTCGGTATTTATAACGGCCGTAAAAACTTGGAATGTGTTGTTGAAGCTATGCTTCTATTGCAAGCTTCCGGTGTCGTTCCGCCCGCACTGGTGTTGGCAGGCGCAAGGCGCAAAAGAGTTGAAAAATTCTTAAAGCAGGAAAAGTTTCGCCCTATAGTCGACAAATTCCACTTTGTTGTTAACCCGAACCAAGCGGAATTACGTCTGCTTTACGAAAATGCCTATGGCCTCGTTTTGCCGAGCAGGATGGAAGGTTGGGGCTTGCCGATTAGCGAAGCTCTTTGGTGCGGAACGCCGGCTTTTGCTGCGGATGTGCCGGCCTTGAGGGAGGCAGGGGGTACACTCGCACTGTATTTCAATCCGGAGAAACCGGATGAATTGGCGGATTTGGTTCGCGGGTTGTTGCTAAAGCCGGATAGCTATGCTGCGTTGAAAACGAAAATCGCCGAATTCAAACCACAAATGCGGACCTGGCGAAATGTCGCGTCCGATATACTTCATTCGGTGCGCAAATTTGACCACAAAGAGAAACGGGGGGCGAGATAAGGCTGCAAGCTGACATCGATGATGTGCCATCGGGAGGCTATATTGAGCGCGGAATGGGGATGGATCGGCATCCGCCACACTAGATGGGATTTTCTTGCCGGTTACCCTAAAGCAGCAATTTCTTCCGTTCTTGTCGCAGCCAGAAACGGGCTGTGATGACATTTACAGCCGGAGAGAGATTGACACTTAGTGATCACCCATTTAAGTGCACTAAACCAATTTTGGATTAGCAGTGCCTCGGCATTTGGACCAGTGCTAAGCTTTAAGTTTTGCCAGTATGAAACTTGAGCAGTCATAAATGAACCCTACACACAGACCATCACTCCATCTGCTTGGGTTTATTCATCTGACCTGATAAACACTCACCAAATGTAGTTTCTGCACAAATTAGGAATATCGCTGTGATCGGATCATTTTTGTCGCAAAACGACAAGAAGCTGCTGGTACGACTGTTCAAAGAGAACTTTAAGAAGCATGTCGGTTGGTACTCGATGGCAATCGCGGCAATGGTTGTTGTTGCCGCAACGACCTCTCTCAGCGCCTGGATCATGCGCGATATCGTTAATAGCGTTTACTTGAAGCGTGGCTTTGATGTCGTCCTTGAGATTGCGTTTGCGGTTGCCGCGATATTCATCGTCAAGGGCCTCGCCACGTTCGTTCAGAGCTACTATCTGAGCAAAGCCGGCAACAGCATAGTCGCGGAGCAGCAACGTAAAATCTATGATCGCCTGCTGAAGCAAGGCGTATCGTTCTTTCAAAACCTGCCATCATCGGAATTGCTGGTTCGCGTAACCTACAATGCACAGGCTGCCAGGAGCGTTATCGATACAATCGTGACGTCCTTTATCCGCGACCTGCTTTCGCTCATCGGTTTGATCGTGGTGATGTTCGCCCAGAATTTTCTTCTGAGCGCGATTTCGATGATTATAGGCCCTCTTGCCATCTTCAGCGTCCGTCTTGTCTTGCGCCGGGTGCGTAAGATCATGGAGGCAGAGCTCGCTTCGCTTGGCGAAATTGTCAACGTCGTGCAGGAAACCAGCATCGGCGTCCGCGTGATTAAAGCGTTTTCGCTTGAGAAGCTTATGCGTCAACGTATGAACAAAGCAGTGTCTGACGTCGAGCATCGAGCAAATGGTATTGCGAAGCTTGAAGCGGCGACCAGTCCGATCATGGAAACGCTGTCGGGCCTTGCGATTGCCGTCGTTATTGCCGTTTCCGGCTACACCGTTCTGGAGAAAGGCGGGTCTCCGGGCGATCTGATGGCCTTTATAACCGCTCTGCTTCTTGCTTACGAACCAGCAAAACGTCTGGCGCGTATGCGAATCCAGATCGAAGGAGGCATGATCGGTGTCCGTATGATGTTCGAGGTTCTGGACGCCCCGTTGACGCTTGCCGAAAAGAAAGATGCTCTGCCTCTCCCCAAGGCCAGCGGCGACGTGGAACTAAAGAACGTCAGCTTCGAATATGTTTCTGGCCAACCAGTTCTGAAGGACGTCAGCGTACTCTTCGAGGGCGGCAAGATGACCGCATTGGTCGGTCCTTCCGGGAGTGGCAAATCCACAATAATTAATCTTATGATGCGCCTTTACGATCCTCAGAATGGTTCCGTTGAAATCAACGGTATGGATTTGCGCGATGTCTCCTTTGCGAGCCTGCGAGAGCACGTATCTTATGTCGGTCAGGAAACCTTCCTGTTTTCGGGTACTGTAAAGCACAATATCTCCGTTGGCCGGGACGATGCGACAGAAGAAGAGATCATTGCGGCTGCAAAGGCTGCCAATGCCCATGACTTTATCATGAAGATGCCTGACGGTTACGACAGCAAGCTTGGTGAAAATGGCTCAGGCCTTTCCGGCGGTCAGAGACAGCGTGTTGCGATCGCTCGCGCCATGCTGAGAGACGCAGATATCTTGATCCTTGACGAGGCGACCAGTGCGTTGGATTCGGAATCCGAAGCTCTTGTGCGAGATGCGCTTGAGCGCCTGACACTGAACAAAACATCTATTGTCATCGCTCATCGGCTTTCAACAATAAACCGAGCCGACAAGATCGTCGTTATGGATAATGGACAGGTCGTAGAAGAAGGCAGTCGGCGTGAACTACTTGCAACGGATGGCCTTTATAAACGCCTGCACAGCATCCAGTTCGATGCGGACGTAGCATGATCCTGATTTATCAGGCCGCATTGGAAAGGTTTTGTCGTGAAGGAACATACTCGAAAGATCACGCCGGTTCTTCTGGCTGGCGGTGCGGGCTCCCGACTTTGGCCCGTCTCGCGCGATCAGTTGCCCAAGCAGTTCCAGCCTTTGGTCGGCAATCTTTCGACCTATCAGCAAACGTTGCAGCGGGTGGGCGATAAGAGCCTCTATGCCGAGCCGCTTGTCATCACCAACGAGGATTTCCGTTTCTTCGCCCGCCGTCAGGCGGAAGAAATCGGCCTGCCGGCGACGGTGGTGCTGGAGCCCGCCCGCCGCGACAGCGCCGCCGCCATGGCCGCCGCCGCCGTGCTGGCCGAGCGTCGTGAACCCGGATGCCTGGTGCTGGCGCTTGCCGCCGATCATGTGGTGCTCGATGCCGACAAGTTCTCCGACGCCGTGAAACTCGGCGCAAAGGCCGCCGATCAGGGTAATATCGTCGTCTTCGGCCTGGTGCCGACCGAACCGCGCACCTCCTACGGTTACATCAAGCCGGGTGATGCGATCGATGGCGAAAAAGACCTCAGCAGCGTCGACGCTTTTGTGGAAAAGCCGGATATGAAGACGGCGATTTCCTATCTGGAAAAAGGCTATCTCTGGAATTCCGGCAACTTCCTGTTCCGTTCCGATGTGATGATCGCCGAGTTGAAGGCCTTCGCCCCGGAGATTCTGGCGGCGGTGACGCAGGCCGTCGAGCAATATGAAAGCGACCTGGGTTTCGTGCGCCTGCATCAGGAAAGCTTTGAGGCTTCGCCGAAAAATTCCATCGACTATGCGGTGATCGAGAAGACCAAGCGCATGGCGGTGGTGCACGGCCATTTCCGCTGGTCGGATATTGGCAGCTGGGATGCGATCTGGGAGATCGCCGACAAGCGCGGCAATGACAATGCGCTGGAAGGCAACGGCGTCTTCATCGATTCCGAAGGCTGCCTCATCCATTCGACGCAATTGCTGACGACGGTGGTAGGCGCCAGGGACATGGTTGTCGTGGCCACCAAGGATGCGGTTCTGGTGGTGCCGAAAAACCGGGTGCAGGATGTGAAGGGTCTGGTGGAGACGCTGAAGGACGGCGAACACGCACCGCAGACGCAGACCCACAAGCGGGTCTATCGCCCTTGGGGTTATATCGAACACATGTATGTGGACGAGCGTTACCGGGTGGGCCACATAACCGTCGACCCCGGCCATCGCATCTCATTCCAGAAACACTATCACCGCTCGGAACACTGGATCGTCGTCAAGGGCACGGCGACGGTGACGATTGGCGAGGAAACCCGGCTGCTGACGGAGAACCAGTCGGTTTACATCCCGATCGGCGAGTCACATCGGCTTGCCAATGAGGGGCAGATCCCGCTCGAACTGGTCGAAATCCAGACCGGAGCCTATATCGGCGAGGATGATGTCATCCGCATCGAGGATGACTATAAGAGGCAATAGATTTGCGATGCGCATTATCAGTGAAGTTTCTGATAAACTCACATCTTTTTTATTGCCTCCATCATTGAATCAACCGATTTAGCCCAAGTGAATCTGCTTCTAACAAATTCTCTCATGTCGCGACTTTCTTCAGCACTAGGAGGCAATGACATCAAGCTGACCATAGCCTCGACCCATTCTTTAGGGTCGTGGGGTCTACAAAATAAGACTCCTTGCGCAAGGATCTCCGTCATCGCGGGTCGGGAGCTGCAAATGGCTGGTACACCCAAAGCTAGCGCCTCGAGCGGGGGCAAGCCAAATCCCTCGTACAGACTCGGAAACAACAATCCTTGTGAATTTTTAACAAGTGAGAAAAGCTCAGCGTCCGACAGTTTCCCCGTGAAGTGTATTTTTGGACTATAGTACGCCAATTTTTCGTTATTGTGTCCAGCGCCCACAACAAATATCTTGCAGTCAGGAAAATTCGGAAGAAGGGCGGCGTCAAATATCACTTTCAAATTCTTGTGGTAATCAAAAGAACCTATGCAAACAAAGTATTTCCCCCGCTCTTGACTGTCATTTAAGTCGTCGCTATCAGGATCATAAATCGTGACACCATTATAGGCGACCGAAATCTTATTCATAGGGATCGAAAGCTCTCTTGAAATGCTTTCCGCGCTGCTATGACTAACAGTTAAAATATGCCCCGCCTTACTTGCAATGTAGGCGTACTTATTCTTCCAATCGTCAATCGTTTTTCGAGGAAAAAGATCTGGAAACAGAAGCGGTATCACGTCGTGTATCATGACCAAGGAATTGCCATTCAAATCCTCTGGACACCAATGAATAGACGGATAGAAGTTAATAACTTTACTGCCTTCATCATTCACAAGAGGTAATTGATCTTTGTTCTGGCGGCTCCGCAATTCTGCCAAGTACTCCCGCGCTACTCGACCGATACCTCTTTGATCCCTCAGCGCTTCCGCAGCAAAATTTATAGTTATGTCATCAACCTTAATTTCGATAAAACCCGAGAGTTCTTCGCTACTTAAGATTCCTTTTTTGGGAAAACGCTTTCTGATTGCCCGCCGAATAATGCGCTCCGGATTCAACTTCCTCGAAGCTGAGACGATCTTGAGCAGCTTATTACTTTCCAAAACGTCTATTTTTGATCTCAAAAAGAGAACTTCGTGGTTGAGAGAACCAATTCGTTCGTGGAGGTCGTCTAGTTGTGACTTTGCGCCGGTTAGTTCGGCCGCAATGAGTGAAAGCTCATGCGGAATAAAACCATCAGCGAAACTGGGCTCTTTGTCAAAAAAAGACGCGAGCTCCTTTTTTTCCTTTGCCAAATAAAACCGATAGTCATTGTTGAAATACGCGATTTCGTAAGAAATAGAATGCATATTTTGATCGAGATCATTGAAGGCTGCGTCGACAAAATCTCGCGTATCAATAATCAATAGCCAAGGGCGAAATTGAAGCCAGTTATTATATGAGAATAAGTGATCAAAATCAGCGCCCCAATTTACCCTTAAAAAGTGGACTAACTTACTTGGCAGCACAAAGCGCTCACAGATCTGATTGAATGAAAAAACCTGTTGTCTTGCTTTATTAAATCCTCTCCCAATCGAACAAGTCGATAAGACATTGGGACGACTGCCATCAGCAGTAAGATTTTCACCTAAATGGTTGGCGTCCGCGGATAGTACACAATGCAAGTTTTCATCATTCGGACGTAAATGCTCAAATAGATTGAGTATAGATATGTCGCAATGGATATTGAGCCCGCTCCAACCTTTCTCATAAAAACCCTTGGTAAGCGATTCGCGATCGGGCGAATCTGCATGGATGTCGATATAAAAGCCGTTTTCTTCAGATTTAAACATACGCCACAGAAGAACGTCTTCCATATTTTTTGAAAATGAAACAAACTTCGACATCATTACACCCATACCTACACTACCGAAGCAACACGCCGCATTGACAATGCGATCACTCTCGCCGCAATATCAGATCTACATAATCTCCAGAACCAATAACATCGTCAACAGATGACGAAGAAAAATACATCTCCGTTCCATCGTGCAGTAATCTAGTAATACTAAAGCCCGCCTCCACGATTTCGCCTACAAAACCATGCGGATCTTGCCCCATTTCTTTGTACGCAACTGGACTAAACTCCATAACTATTGTGAGGTTCTGCTGCTCTTTAATCCAGTTCCGCATACCCTTCCAAACATTTATTTCATAACCTTCAACATCTATTTTGATAAAATTTGGTGACACATTTCGTTTGAATTTGCGCTCTACATCCTGGATCAATAACGGCATGGTCGTGACGTTAACGCGCTCACTTCGATAGGATCCCTCTACGTCAAGCAATGTGGCGCTACCGACGTAATCTCCAATTTTATTTATATGGACCTCTTTCCTTTCATCACCCAAGGCAACATTTGCGACTTCTACAAAACCTGAGAAGCCATTTACTGCAACACTCTTTATCAATCGAGAATGCAAGGCAACTTGGGGCTCCGCACCTAATACGAACCCCTGCTCACCAACGATATGAGCCGCCAACAAGGTATAAAATCCACAATTCGCCCCCACATCGAAAAACACATCGCCTTTTTTCAGGTTTTTTTGAAGAAACGTAGTGACCCACGGCTCCCAACGCCCTTCAGCCATGATATGAGGTGTCAGAGAAATATCCATACTGTCTAAAAATATTTTCCTTCCAAAAAATGTCTCTGTTAAGACAGTTTTCTCTCCGATATATTGGCACATTCGATGTATTGTCTTCGATGGTGTCGTATCGATATGCAGGCAGTCAGCCAAATTGTAGAAGAAACTCTTAATTCCGTCACCTTTTTCAGAAATATCGGAAACTCGCAACACGACATATACATCATTAGTAAAGCAAATTTCGCTTCTACCAACATACTGCATTAAAATAGCGGGGTTAATTTCCCTAATCTTTCCTTTATGAATCAGCGCGTACTTTGATATACCTACATCATTACGCGAGTTAGATTCATTCAAGCCGATTAAAACTATATTATTCCAAGAAAATTCCTCCTGAGAGTATATTGTTCTTGTTTTATTTTCTAGCCATTTCAATGCCTCAATGAGATATGTATCCATTTCGTCCCCCGGTTTTCAAATTTCGTTGTTAGCGACAAGAAAATAGCCGCGTCTTGATTATATGTTTGCTCGCAAAACACTAGGCATTTTGTAGCTTTTCTAACGTCGTCCACGAAAAAGTAGGAAATTAGCATTCATCAGCACGTAACGATCTACTCGTGAACCGCCAGCACCGCCTCCGCCTCATATATGGCGCAGGCGATGTGATAGAAGGTGCTTGCCGGCGCCGGCTCATCGAGCATCGGCTTATCCGCTGGCCATTTGTCG
>NZ_JAQKGP010000021.1:0-99826 GCF_027956525.1 Agrobacterium sp. ST15.13.013 | reverse complement strand
CGCGGTCATAAACACCCTCCTGGCAGCGTCAGCCCCAGAACGATGTCCGCACTGCAGAATCCGCTTCAGACCGCCAAAATGCATTCTGCCAAAGTAGTGCTAGGGGCCAGACTCAGGGTGCTTCCACCCTGCTGCGCATGACAATCAGCCAGCCGACCAGCATCGCCAGAACCACCGCATCGCGCCAGGCGGCCGGTCCGTAACCGACCCAGAACGTTTCCGCAAAGCCGACGGCGGCGGCCCCAAGGCCGCAGATGAGCGGACTGGCATAACCGCCCGCCGCTGAAATCAGCACCACCTTCAGCCCAAAAACCAGACCGGCCCCGAAATCCATGGTGCCGTAATAAAATGTGGCTAGCACACCGGCGATCGCGGCGACCAGACCCGCCGCGCAATAGGACAGCAGAAATATCCTGCCCGCATTCACCCCGCATAAAGCGGCGGCAAAAGCATCGTCCGAGACCGCCTTCCAACGCCTGCCGAAAGCGGAACGGTCAAGATAAAACGACCCTGCGAGAATGAGCAGGCAGAAGGCCGCCGTGTTCAGTATCTGCATCGGTGTCAGGGTCACGGCAAAGCCGCCATCGGCCCAGAAGCGCACCGGCTGAGATAACAGCGGCGGCAGCCATAATTGCCTTGTATCGGCGGCGAGCCTTGCGCTTTCGGTCAGCGCGATCAGCACGCCGACGGAGGCGACGGTCACGGCATTGGGAGAGGCTTGCGCCAGCGGCCGCATCACCGCCCTGCCGACAAAACCCGCCACCCACAGCCCGCCGAACAGGCCTGCCCCCCCCCCCGAGCGCCAATGTTGCCGGCAGAACCAGCCACAGCCGGTTCCAGCCGAAATCCGCAAATAACAGGCAGGTCTGGCCGGCAAAGGCGAATATGGCGCCATAGGTTAAATCGGCGCGTTTGGTCACCGAAAAGGCGACGGCATAACCGAAGGCCAGAACCGCATAAAGCGAGGCGACCGGCACGGCATTCAGCAATTGTTGCAGGAAATAGGCCAAGCGCTTCCTCCCTCGATTATTATAACTGTTAAAACTCATTTTGACAGTTATAATACGCGGCATGACCTTTCGCTGGACAGAACATCGTTTCGCAGGCGGCGCATTGGCGCTGGATGTCGCCAACAGCGTGATCCTGCGCTCGGATGCGGCAAAAACAGTCGACCGTTTTGCCGTGCCGGCGCAGATCGCGGCCTTTGCCGAAGCGGCCACAAAGCTCGGCGCGGAACGTGACAGGTTTCCCACACTCATCGCGCCCGAGGCGGAAAAGCAGGCGGTTTTTCTCGATCTTCGCGAGGCTGTCGACGATTATTTCCGCGCCGCCATTGCCGGCGACGACGATGGTGACGACAGGCTGGCCGGGCTTCTCTTCGCCTGCGGCACGGCGCTGCGGACGTTTCCGCTTGCCGAGAACCTCGGCAACGCCACCGCCCATTCCGCCCTCTCGCTGCTTGCCGGCGAGACACGGGAACGGCTGCGCATCTGTGGCAATTGCGGCTGGCTTTTCATCGACCGCAGCAAGAACAGAAGCCGTATCTGGTGCGATATGGCGGTGTGCGGCAACCGACGGAAGGCCAGCCGGCACTATCATCGGAAAAAGGAGGCGCAAACATGAAAGGAATCGCCCTTCCATTGCTGACGATTGCAGGGATGCTCGCCCTTTCCGGCTGCCAGCGGGACGAACCGCGTGAGGTGGCGAAGATCTCCGGCCGGATGTTTGTGTTTAACTACCGCGTCGCCATCGCCACCTATCTGGTGACGCTTCAGCGCATCGCCCCCGTTCGTGACGGCAGCACCATTGAGGCGACGTTCGAAAACCCGCGCGGTGGTCCAGACCTCGCCAGCCGCGAGAAGATTTTTCCGAAAGACGAAAAGATCACGGTTCAGAGCCCACCCGTGGAATGTGTGAAGCAGGACCGGCCCTATAAGGTCACCATCCGCATCAAGGGGCCGGAAGGCGATATTCTGCAGACCATCGAGACCACGATCCGCTCCGACACTGACCAGTCGCTTCTTCCCGCCAAGCCGCTGGTGGTCGGCCCGCTCTATACGCCCAATCCGGAGGTATTCAAACCGGATGGCACGACGGATATGCGGCCAGTTCAGGGATGCCCGGCATCGTAGGCCAGACGGAATGAATGACGTGAAGACTTTTCCTTTCTCATTCCTGTGCTCGTCACAGGAATCTAGTCAGCCCAAGTCCTTGGGCCGAAAGGACTCCTCTCGCCGCGCAGACGCGCGTTGGCTGGATTCCTGTGACAAGCAAAGGAATGAGAAAGGTGGAATGACTGCGGCTGCAGCCTAGTCCTTTCCCGCCTATCCAAACAAAAAAACGGAGCCTCTCGGCCCCGCTTCTTCGAGTCTTTTCAGCAGCTTCGTGCAATCGCCTGCAACGACGATTCAAGCCGTTGAGATTTTGAATCAGCCGACGATTTCGGTTTCGGCGAACCAGTAGGCGATTTCCTGAGCGGCGGTTTCCGGAGCGTCGGAGCCGTGAACGGAGTTTTCGCCGATGGAGAGCGCGAAGGTCTTGCGGATGGTGCCTTCAGCGGCCTGGGCCGGGTTGGTGGCGCCCATGATCTCGCGGTTCTTCAAGATAGCGTTTTCGCCTTCCAGAACCTGAACGATGGTCGGGCCGGAGGTCATGCCTTCAACGAGTTCGCCGAAGAAGGGACGCTCTTTGTGAACCGCGTAGAAGCCTTCGGCTTCGCGCTTGCTCATCCAGACGCGCTTGGAGGCGACGACGCGCAGGCCGTTGTCTTCAAATACCTTGGTGATCGCGCCCGTCAGGTTACGCTTGGTTGCGTCCGGCTTGATCATCGAAAATGTGCGTTCAATCGCCATATGTCCGTTTCCTTTTCCTTCAGAGAAAGTGGGCGGTCTTTACCCGCCCAAAGGCCCGAAAACAAGGGGGATCGACGAGATTGCGACGATCATGCCAGACATTTCACGCCGCTGTCACACTGCGGCCTCTCGCATCGTAGAGATCGAGACAACCTTCGAACCAGTCCCGCACGGGGTCGTTTTCGGCGAACAAATCCGCCCCGGTGGTAATGCGCGCCCATTGCAGGGCGCCGAAGACGATATAATCCGCAAAGAGAGGCGATGCGCCGCCGATGAAAGGCTGGAAGCTCAGCATACGCCGGATCGGCGCAAGCAATGCCGGGAAGGCTGCGATTTCCGCCTCGCGGTTCGCCACCACATCCTCGAGCGGGCGGCCGAGGGCTTTCGTGCGGCTGTCGCGGAAATAACGGCGGTCCGGCTCGTCCAGCATATTGTGGATATCGAGCACGGCAATACGGACAATGGCCGGGTGAAGCATCGTCTGCGACCAGCTTTCGACGAAACGGGCCATGGCCTTGCCGCCCTCGCCGTTGAACAGCGACGGGCGCTCCGGGTAAGTCTCGTCCAGATAAAGCGCGATCTCAAAACTGTCACTCACCAGCTCGTCACCGTCTCGCAGGATCGGCACGGTCTTCGAAAAACCATCCTCCACCGTCGGGATCACGGTGAAGGGTAAAGGCCGCTCCTCGAAATCCAGCCCCTTATGCGCCAGCGAAAGCACGGTTTTCCAGCAATGGGGAGAAAATGGCCGGGAAGTATCGCTTCCGCATAGCGAATAAAGCGTTCTGGAAGTCGTCATGGGCTGCCCTCTTCTGCAATATCGATAAAACGATATAAGAACGGCCGGGCGATGAAATCAAATCAGGATTTGTCATTCAATCGATCACAAGCGCATGTGATCCGTGAGTCTGTGCGAAGTGAAATTTTTCACTTCGCAGCGCAACAATTTTTCCCTGATTCAATCAATTTTAAAGCGTTGCTTGTAAGAATAACACCATTCAACAATCGGTTATTGCCGGTCTATTCATAATAATCTCTCGGTATTGGGGCTGTCAGTGACGACATCGGCGGGCGATAAAAAACGTGATCAGGCGCGAAGTTCTCTTGTCGTCACCAAAATTACGCAGTTCATCGCCAAGATGAACATTGCGCCTCTGCCGCGCAATTATGAATTGATCTACGAAATATTGTCCGGACACAATCCTGCCATGGGTCGCGACATTCTTGCGCTCGGCAATGCGCCGCAGCAGCATGAAATCGACCTCATCGGCCAGCGGCACAATCTGCCCGGCTTTTCGCGCATCGAAGCCGAACAGATGGCAAGCGAGGCCCTCGATACACTGACGCAGATTTCCGCGCGGCTTGATGCAAGCCTTCGACGCACAGAGACTTTCCTGGCCAGCCTTGAGCAGGATGAGGATGGCGAGCGGTCCGCAGCGGAGCGCTTGGTCGATTTGCTGGGCGACATCCACGAAGAGCAGACGAGCCTTCGGAATTTCATCGCCATGGGACTGGTGAAAATCCGCGAGGTTGAAAGAAACCGGGGCGAGCTTCAGGTCGCCTCGTTGCGCGACGCGCTGACGGCTCTACCAAACCGGGCCGCCTTTCTCGAAAAGCTGGACCTTCTTTTTTCAAAGGACCGGGCTGCATCCGCCACCTCGCTTGTGCTGCTGGATATCGATCATTTCCGGGAGATCAACGGCAAATACGGCTCGTCCGCCGGCAACAAGGCATTACGACGTCTCGCCGCCCTGTTTCGCAAAACCATCAAGAAAGACGATTTCGTCGCCCGTATCGGCGGTGATGAATTCGCATTTCTGTTTGCCGGCGTATCGCAAAACACGGCCGAGGCCATTGCCGAGCGGCTGCGGCAGAGCGTGGAGGCGTTGCGCTTTGCGACCGCTGGCGGCGATGGCGAACATCTGACGGTGTCGATCGGCGTCGCAGAAGTGGATGGCACCGCCACGCCCGCCGAATTTTTCGACCATGCCGAACTCGCGCTGCTTTCGGCCCGCTGCGGCGCACGCAATTGCGTCGTCGGTTATTCGCGGGAGGTGGCGCAGCATAGCCGCAACAGCTATCTGGTGCAGCTCGGCGATTGACCGTTTAATCTCGCGCGATGTGGCGCGGGCGCTCTTGCCTTGGCCAGACAGTTCGGCCAAAACGGCGCCATGATTACGATTACCGATCTTTCCGCCCGCATCGCCGGGCGTCTGCTTCTCGACCATGCCAGCGTGACGCTTCCCGCCGGTGTAAAGGCGGGCCTTGTCGGCCGCAACGGCGCCGGCAAATCCACCCTGTTCCGGGTCATCACCGGCGACTTCTCGGCGGAAAGCGGTTCGGTGACGATCCCGAAGCAGGCGCGCATCGGCCAGGTGGCGCAGGAAGCTCCAGGCACCGAAGACTCGCTGATTTCCATCGTGCTTGCCGCCGACAAGGAGCGCAGCGCGCTTCTGGCGGAGGCGGAAACCGCGACCGATCCGCACCGGATCGCCGAAATCCAGATGCGGCTTGTCGACATCGACGCCCATTCGGCCGAAGCGCGCGCCTCCAGCATTCTTGCCGGCCTCGGTTTCGATCACGAGGCGCAGCTTCGCCCCGCCTCCTCCTTCTCCGGCGGCTGGCGCATGCGCGTTGCGCTCGCCTCCGTGCTGTTTGCCGAACCCGACCTGCTGCTCCTCGATGAGCCGACCAACTATCTCGACCTCGAAGGCACGCTCTGGCTGGAGGATTATATCCGGCGGTATCCACACACTGTCATCATCATCAGCCACGACCGCGATCTTCTCAACAACGCCGTCAATTCCATCGTGCATCTGGACCAGAAGAAGCTGACCTTCTATCGCGGCGGTTACGACCAGTTCGAGCGGCAGAAGGCCGAGGCCGACGAATTGCAGATGAAAGCGAAGGCGAAGAACGACGCCGCGCGCAAGCATCTGCAAAGCTTCATCGATCGTTTTCGTGCCAAGGCCACCAAGGCGCGCCAGGCGCAGAGCCGCATCAAGGCGCTGGAGCGCATGGGCACCGTGGCCGCCGTGATCGAGGATCACGTCCAGCCGATCACATTTCCCGAGCCGGAAAAGCAGCCCGCCTCCCCCATCGTCGCCATCAATGGCGGTGCTGTGGGTTATGAGCCGGGCAAATCGATCCTGAAGCAGCTCAATCTGCGGATCGACAATGACGACCGCATCGCGCTGCTCGGCTCGAACGGCAACGGTAAATCCACCTTCGCGAAATTCATCTCCGGCCGGCTTGCCCCCCAGGCGGGCGATCTTCGCTTTGCTCCCGGGCTTAAGATCGGTTTCTTCGCGCAGCACCAGCTGGATGACCTCGTGCCGGATGAAACGCCGGTCGAACATGTGCGCAAACTGATGCCGCTGGCGCCCGAAGCGCAGGTGCGCGCCCGTGTCGCCCAGATGGGGCTTGCGACGGAGAAAATGGCGACGGCGGCGAAGGACTTGTCCGGGGGCGAAAAAGCCCGCCTGCTGATGGGGCTTGCGGCCTTCCATGCGCCGAACCTGCTGATCCTCGACGAACCGACCAACCACCTCGACATTGACAGCCGTCGGGCGCTGATCGAGGCGCTGAACGATTATAGCGGCGCAGTCATCCTCATCTCGCACGACCGCCACCTGATCGAGGCGACGGTCGACCGGCTGTGGCTGGTGGCCGACGGCACGGTCAAGACCTTCGAAGGCGACATGGAGGAATATCGCGATATCGTCGTTTCCTCTGGCAGGAAGAAGGAAGACAAGACCGACGCCGTCCCCGATCAGGCATCCAAGGCCGATCAACGCAAGGCCAACGCGGAAAAGCGCGCCCAGCTCGCGCCGCTCAAGAAAAAGATCAATGAAATCGAATCCCTGACGGCAAAGCTTGAGAAAGTGATTCAGTCGCTCGACAAGGAGCTGGCGGACCCGGCCCTTTATGAAAAGGCCCCTGCGAAGGCTGCCCAGAAAGTGAAGGAACGTGGTGAGGCGGCTGCAAAGCTCTCCGATGCGGAAGAGCAATGGCTGCTGCTTTCCAGCGAATATGAGGATGCGATGGCGGGCTGACGAGGCCGGGTTTGCAGTGCATCCCCTCTCCGTCCGGCGACCTCCAAGGAAGCCGCCGAACCTATTGTCGATCTTACTTCGCGTCGATCGTATTGAGGCCTTCACGCGCGCATTCGACAGCGTTTGCGCCGTTGCGACCGAAGGAGTTTCTCAGCACAGACCGGGAAAACATTCAATGCAGCGGTCGCCGAATTCACCCCTGACCGCCATTGGCCTTCGCGCTAAGCGCAAGCCCTGCGCGGCTGCAATCGCGCAAGCGGTACGGCTGGGGAATAAAGATAACCCTGCCCGAAGCGAATGCCCATCTGCATGAGGAGCCGGCTCTGTTCCTCGGTTTCTATGCCTTCCGTCACCAGCTTCGCACCATAGCGCTCGGCGCTCTCGAAAGCGAGCGCGATGGCCTCCCTGAACCGCGACTGGTCGAGCCTCGACGTCATCCAGTGATCGATCTTCACCTCTTCGAATGGGAACCGCGCGAGCAAAGTGAGTGCGGCATAACCGGTGCCGAAATCATCGAGCGCCAGCCGGACGCCCGCGGCAATCAGCGTGTCGAAATTCTGCTGTACGACGTCAGTGGTCGGTATTCTGCTCATCTCCGTCACTTCGATTGAGAGGCGATGCGCCGGCACCGCCATTTCGTGCAGCAGCGCCACGACCCGGTCTGCGAAATGCGCGCTCGCAAAAGACGATGCGGAGATATTCACCGCCAGATGAAAATCCGCCTCAAGGCCCTGCAGGTCTCGAAGGTCACGCACGACGGCTTCTATCGTCGACCATTCGAATTCCACCAGCAGCCGATGGCGTTCGGCGATCTCCAACACATAATAAGGCGATAGCGCCTGCCCCCGCGCATCGACCGCGCGCAGGAGCGCTTCAGCGCCGATCATGCGGCGATTGCGCAGTTCGAATTTCGGCTGATAACAAATGGGCGGCGTGCCGGATTTGATCCAGTTGACCAGCATCTGCCGCACCGCCTCGTCCCGTGTCGCTTTCTCGGCAAAGGAGAAGGGGAAAATCTGCACCGGATGATCGCTTCCCTTTAGCGCGAGGCTGAGGTGCCGGAGGAACGAGGCCGTGTTCTGCCGGGAAAGCCTGTCCAGATTCGCCGCACCGATTTTGAGATGCGGCACCGGCCCCGCCTCAGCCAAGCGGCAAAACGTGCTCAACCCGTCATGCAGATGCATCATGAGTTTTGTACTTTCGGACTTCTCCAGCGAAATCCCCCGCATGACGACCGCAAGCGTCGTATCGCCGAACATGAAGCTGCACGGCGTATCGGAGCTGCATAGCAGGCCGTCCTCCCTGTCGCAGATTTCACGCGCCAGCCTCGGCCAGAAAAGATCGCTCCAGTCCTCGCCCGCGCAGGCGGCGACATCGGCAATATTGACGATCTCGATCAGAATGAGGGCATGCGAAACCGCCGGCTCCTGCCGCATCATCGCTTCTATATGGTCCCTTAGGGCGCGCCTGTTGGGCAGGCCGGTCAACGAATCCGTGCGTGCCGCCGTTTCGCGTTGCCTTGTCTCTTCCCGTGCCCGCGCCTCGTTGCGCAGAAGGATGAACAGGCAGAAGAACATCGGCAGACCGACGGCGACGGCGCCCAAGGTTCGGCGGCCTACGACACTTAAATACAGCGCCTGATCGATCAGACCAAGCGCGAACGAGACCGAGACGGCAAGCAGCACCGCAATGAACCTCACCGCGAAGACGGTGAGGATATCCCGAATTCCCAGATCGGCGAGGCGGCGCTTGCGCATCCAGCCATACATGATGATGCCGCTGGCCGAAATGACGACCATGTCCTGCAGGGCCGCAAAAAACAGCACGGGACCACCGAACATGAGACGCCCCGCCGCCACGAAGGACAGGCTGATCAGCCCGCCCTGCCAGGAACCAAGCACCCCCGCCAGAAACAGCAGTTCGGAGCGGATATAGGGTTTGGAGGGCAGCTTGATGAATTCGGACACCAGCAGCGTCAGCAGAAAGCCCGCCATTCCAAAGATGACGCCGTAATAGATTTTATAGCGCGGGTCCTCGAGGGCTATATTTCGCCGCACGAGAATAAGCACAGACACCATGCCAATCACGGCGGCAGCCTGAAGCAGCAGGAATGGAAGCTCGGCAGCCGATGCTGCCGCTTGTGCGGCGATCAATTCCATCATCTGCGTTCCCCGGTTATATTTTGTTCTGGCGCCCGCATTCCGGCACCTGGCCTTCACAAATCCTGCTTCTGGCAGCGCAGACTTTACAACACATCGCCAGACCTTCGCCGCCCTATCCCGACATCGCGGATTCGACGTCGTAAATCTCCGCTGGCTCGACAATCGCTCCAATATTCCCGGAGGCGAGTACCAGCCGATCGCGGCCTTGACGCTTCGCCTCGTAAAGCGCCACATCGGCCCGGTTCACCATCTCGTATATGATTTCCCTGCCGTCACCGGAAACGGCAATGCCGAGGCTGACCGTTACGATCTCTCGTCCGTCGGGGCGGTTAAGATGGGGTATGGCCTCGTCGATCACGGCCAATCTGAGCCTTTCGCCAATGGCGAGCGCGGCGGAAACAACGCAATTATCGAGCAGAACCACAAATTCCTCGCCACCGTAACGCGCGACAAAACTTCTGTCGCCATCGTCCCTACAAAGGGCGTTGCGCAGTCTGCCGGCGACCCTGCGCAGGCAGTCGTCGCCGGCCACATGCCCCTCTGAGTCATTATATTTCTTGAAATAATCGACATCGAGAAGGATGAGCGCCCGGGGCCGGCCGCTGCCGCCCGAGGCGTGGCTCGCCGCTTCGTCAAAGCTGCGGCGGTTGCGAATGCCGGTGAGCTGGTCGGTATTGGAAAGCTGCTGAAGCTCGTGATTTGCCCTCTGGATCCTCTGCAGCAAAGTCTTTTCACGCAGCGAGGCCAGATAATCCCGCCTTTCCACCTGTTCGATACGATAGGCCGCAAACAGCGAGACGGCGCTGATGCCGACGGAACACATGATCGCCGGCAGCTTGGCCACCTCACTCGTCACGGTGACATATTCCATGCCGACGATGAAAACCGCCATGCAGCCGACCGTTCCCATGACCGCAACCGGAAACGGTTTTCGGTGTATCGTGTTCATATAGAGGACAACGGTGACGATACCCATGTAATATTCGCTCGCCGACGAGGTCCGAGCATTGGCGTAGATGAACATGATCGATGCGACGACCAACATGCAGCCCAGCCCGTGAAGGACCTCATGCGCCACCGCATCCGCCCGCTCCCTGAGCGCATAGTATCGTGCCGGAAAATAAAGAAAAAGAAGCGGCGTGATGATAAGCAGACGGACCGTCAGATCCAGCCAGATGATATCCGGCACCAGACTTAGGTCCACAAACACGTAGAGATTGTAAAGGATGACACCGAAAATCAATCCATATGTATTGAATTTCCGACTGCTTTCGTTGACTTTCCGAAGAAAGCCAGACAAACGATCATCTTCAAACAAAAACACAAAACACCTGCTTCGTAAAATATATTCAACTGAAATATAAAATTATTACGGATAATTGCATAATACATCGGAGAAAATTAACACTATAACTATCAAAATTCAAAAACAACACTCAATAATCCAGAAAAATATTTGAAACAATCGAATATTAATTGATCTGCGGATACACACGCCGAAACTTGTTGCGATATTACGGCTTGAAAAAAGACGCGCCGCATGGAAACGATCACCTTGCTCCTTGGAGCGTTTCTGCTAGAAACTTGTAAAAATCACACTTTATCCCACGCAGCACTCAGACGGGTTCCACTTCATGTCAGCCACCAAGCTTGCCATCGTCGGCGTCGGCAAAATCGTTCGCGACCAGCATCTTCCCGCCATTGCAGGCAATCCGGATTTTGAGTTGATCTGCACCGCAAGCCGTCACGGCACCGTGGACGGCGTCGCTTCCTATGGCACCATCGAGGCCATGCTGGAGGCTGTGCCTGATATCGATGCGGTGTCGCTGTGCATGCCGCCGCAATATCGCTATGAGGCGGCTTACGCAGCGCTGAATGCCGGCAAGCATGTCTTCCTTGAAAAGCCGCCGGGCGCCACCCTTTCGGAAGTGCAGGATCTCGCTCGGCTGGCGGATTCGAAGGGCCTTTCACTGTTTGCGAGCTGGCATTCGCGTTATGCGCCCGCGGTCGAGGCTGCGAAGGCGTTTTTGGCCTCGACGACAATCGACAGCGTGCATGTCATCTGGAAAGAGGATGTGCGTCACTGGCACCCGAACCAGGCCTGGATCTGGCAGGCAGGCGGTCTCGGCGTGTTTGACCCCGGCATCAATGCGCTTTCGATCATCACCCATATCCTGCCGCGCGCGCTGTTCCTGACCAAGGCGACACTCGAATTCCCGGAAAACCGCGACGCCCCGATCGCCGCCGACCTGCATTTTTCCGATGTGACGAAAATGCCCGTCCATGCCGAATTCGACTGGCGTCAGACCGGCAAGCAAAGCTGGGATATCGTTGCCGAGACGGCCGCGGGACAGATGGTGCTTTCGGAAGGCGGTGCGAAGCTCTCGATCAACGGCGAAGAAAAGCTCTCCCAGCCGGAGCGGGAATATCCTGCTCTTTACGAGCGTTTCTCGGAAATCATCAAGGCAGGCCGTTCCGATGTCGACCTCGCGCCGTTGACCCATGTGGCTGACGCTTTCCTGCTCGGCCGTCACAAATTCGTGGATTCCTTCTACGACTGAGAAGCCGAAACGCTTGCCAAGAACGCTGATTCAAAGGGCGCGGCTGACGAAACGGTCGCGCCCTGAATTTTTGGCCTCATACAGCGCTCTTCGATGCTGTGCAGCGGCCCCATGCGGTCTGCATCCACATGAAGGGGCAAGTGCACCACCAATGCCGAGACGGGCATCAACCGCCTGTCGGGGAGGCACGGTCTCTGGTGGATCAGGCTTTTTTCTGCCAGCGGCCTTCTGGCGATTGCTGCCAATAGGTCAGGGAGTGCCCCTCCGTCTTCAGCCTCTTCCAATGGCTACGTGCCATTTCCAGCTGGTAGGCATCGTATCCGTCGAACATGAAGACGACGCGTTCATAAGCCTCAACCGCCGGCGGCTCGGCGCCATCAACGAGAAAGCGGACACTTGCCGCGTTGGCGTTCTCGCCCGACGCCGTCAGGAGAATCGGCTGATTTTGCGGTGCGGGCGAAATATCGGTGGCGTGCGGCAGGAAGCTGTCGTCACGAAAGGTCCAAAGATGCGTGTCGAGAAAATCACGGCGCTCCTCGCCCACCGTCTGGATCGCGACCTTCCAGCCGCGTTCCAGCGATTTCTCAAGCAAGGGCGGCAGCGCGTCCTCCAGCTTCGATTCCGTCAGGTGGTAGAACAGAATTTCAGTCATTCGCAGACGCGCAGCTCCGCTCGCTTCAATCTTCGTAATGGGCGCGAACGAGTTCGTTCAGAAGACGCACACCATAGCCCGAGCCCCAGGACTGGTTGATCTCGGTCAGCGGCGAGCCCATGGCGGTGCCGGCGATATCGAGATGCGCCCAGGATGTTTCGCCCACGAAACGCTTGAGGAACTGCGCAGCGGTGACGGAACCCGCAAGGCGGCCCGAGCTGTTCTTCATGTCGGCGAATTTGGAATCGATGATCTTGTCGTAATCCTTGCCGAGCGGCATGCGCCACAGTTTTTCCGCCGTCACATCGCCCGCCTGCGTGAGGCGCGCTGCAAGTTCGTCGTCATTGGAGAAAAGACCGGCCTGAAGATTGCCGAGCGCAACCGTGATCGCGCCCGTCAGCGTGGCGAGGTTCACCATGAATTTCGGGTTGAAGCGATCCTTCGTGTACCAGAGCGCATCGGCCAGAACCAGCCGGCCTTCGGCATCGGTATTGATGATCTCGATGGTCTGGCCGGACATGGAGGTGACGATATCGCCGGGGCGCTGGGCATTGCCATCGGGCATGTTCTCGACCAGGCCAATGACGCCGATCACGTTCGCCCTGGCCTTGCGGGCCGCCAGCGTGTGCATCAGGCCGGTAACGGCCGCAGCACCACCCATGTCGCCCTTCATATCTTCCATATTGAGGCCCGGCTTCAGCGAAATACCACCGGTATCGAATACGACGCCCTTGCCGACAAAGGCGATGGGCTCATCCTTCTTTGAACCGCCGTTCCATTGCATGACCGCCAGCCGCGGCGGACGGGCCGACCCCTGCGCCACGCCCAGAAGCGCGTTCATGCCGAGCTTTTTCAGTTCCTTCTCACCGAGGACTTCCACCTCGACGCCGAGCTTGCGCAGCTCTTCGGCCTTCTCGGCAAATTCGACAGGTCCGAGAATATTCGGCGGGAGGTTGACGAGATCGCGCGCGAGAATCACACCGTCCGCGACCGCTTGCGACAGGGCAAATGCCTTCTCGGCCTCCTTGTGAGCGGCGGTGACAATGACAACCTCGACCTTCTTCGGCGCCTTCTCGTCGTCCGACTTCTTCTTGGTCTTGTAGGCATCGAAACTATAGGCACGCAGCAGCAGGCCAAGCGCGAAATCACCTGCCGCCCGTGCGCCAACCTCGACACTCGGTGCGTCGAGATAGATAACGACCTTTTCCGCCTTCTTGAAATGGGCGGCCGCAGTACCGCCAGCACGCAACCAGTCGTGCGCAACCAGTTTGGATGGTTTGCCAAGACCGATGACAAGCAAACGATCGGCGGCGGAACCCTGCGGTGCGATCACATCGAGCGTCGCCATGGATTTTGCGGAAAAACCTGCGATCTTCGCCGCCCTTTCGATCACACCGCCCGGATCGGCCTCGGAGGCGCCGGCGACGGCCTGAGCCTCACCCGAGGCCTGCAGCACAACGGCGAGCGCATTTTCCAGCACGGCGGAATTGGCGAAAGAAATATCGAATTTGGCGGACATGTTTTCCTGCTCTTCTTCTACGACTTGCACGATGCGCATGATCATGGCCTTTTCGGCCCCGGGCGCAACCCTTGCATTCTTTAAAGCCCCACAGTCGTTAAAGGAAAGGCATTTTTGTGGAATGCGAAATCACGTCATGAAACCGACAGCTTGTTTCACAAAAAGACACAGGCAGCGGAAAAATCGTCGCGCAAAACATATTTGTGAGCGCGCCGGAATAGCCAATTGCAAACGATGCGATTAGATAGACGAAAATTCGGCGAGCGATCGCACGTAAAAACAATGTCGAACAGGGCCGTATGAAGCTTCTCGAGAACTATATCCTGCGGCGGACAACGCAGATGTTTCTGGTCGCGCTGCTGCCGGTGCTGGCCATCATCTGGACCATCCAGGTTCTCCAGAGAATCAATCTCGTCACCGATACGGGCCAGTCGATGGGTTCCTTCATGGCGCTCGCGACCATGATCCTGCCGACGCTGATCCCAGTCGTCCTGCCTTTTGCGCTTGTCATCGGCATTACCCAGATTTTCACGACGATGAACAACGATTCCGAGCTTGCCATCATTGATGCGGCCGGATCGCCGCGGTCGGTGATGTATCGCCCGGTTCTCATTCTGGCCGCCGTTCTGAGCGCCTTTTCCTTCACCATCACCAATTTCATCGAGCCGCCCGCCCGCAGCTCCGCCCGGCAGATGGTGGCCGCCGCCTATGCCGACCTCCTGTCCTCGGTGATCGAGGAAAAGACTTTCCGCACCATTCAGGATGGCCTTTACGTGCAGATCGCCCAGCGGCAGGGCCGTATTCTCAAAGGCCTGTTCGTCGCCGACCGCCGCGATCCGAATTTCGACCTCATTTATTACGCCAAGGAAGGCATGATCGATGAAAGCGGCACGTCGCTCACCATGCGCGACGGTGAAGTGCAGCAGAAGACGCCGGACGGCAAGGTCTCGATCGTCAAGTTCCTGTCCTATGCCTTCGATCTTTCGACCATGTCGGAGAAGCAGGATTCCGAGCCGTCGCTCTCTCCGGGCGACGCCAGCCTCGGCTTCCTTCTCGCGCCCGACGAGAACAATGCGAGCTACAAGCGCTCACCGGAAAACTTCCGCAGCGAGTTGCACAAGCGTCTGTCGGACTGGATGTTCGCCTTCTCCTTCGCGCTTATTTCGCTGGTCATCGCCGCCGACGCCCGTTCGCACCGCGAGGCGCGCCTGCATCCGATGGTGGCCGCACTGGTGACGGCCTTCATGCTGCGCTGGCTTGGTTTTTACGTCACCAATCAGGTCAAGCAGAGCGCGGCCTTCATTCCCCTGGTTTATGCCGTGCCGGGCCTTAGCGGCGGCGCTGCCGCCTTCATTCTGCTGACCGGACGAAAGCCGAAAATGCCGACAATCCTCGCCGATGCGATGGGTCGTCTGCGCCGTCTGTTCTCCAGCCGGATGGCCAAAAACTCTGGGAGCGGCAGCGCATGATTTTCAACACGCTCTCCCGGTATTTCCTGAAGCGATATCTGATCACCGCCATCTGGTTCGTGCTCGGCGTATCTTCGATCATTTACCTTGCCGATTTCAGCGAAACGGCACGGCGCATGTCCGGCCTGCCCGGCTATTCCGTTCCGGCCGCCCTTGGCCTGACGGCGCTTCGCCTGCCGCTGATCCTGCAGCAGACCGTGCCCTTCATCGCGCTTTTCGTCGGCATGACGACGCTGATCTCGCTCAACCGGCGTTATGAGCTGGTGGTGACGCGCGCCGCCGGCATTTCCGCCTGGCAGTTCATCCTTCCGTTCGTGCTCGGCGCGGTTTTCATCGGCATCCTGTCGGTCGCGATCCTGAACCCCATCGCGGCATGGGGCCAAAACAAGTCGCTGGCAATGGAAGCCGGCCTGCGCAACGAAGCGGGCGGCGGCCGCCAGCAGGAGATCGTTCCGTGGATGCGCCAGTCGAGCGGCGGCAAGGATACGATCATCGGCGCCAAGAGCTTCGAGGACAACGGAACGCTGCTTCTCGACGTGGTTCTGATCGACATCGACAAGGACGGAAACATCGTCTCGCGCAAGGATGCGAAGTCGGCTAAATTGGAAGATGGTTACTGGCTTCTTAACGGCGTTTCGGAAACGCGCGCCGGGCATGTGTCAGTTCGGCAAGAGAGCATGCGGATCAGTACCAATTTGAGACGGGAATTCGTCCAGGAACGCATGACGCAGACGGAAACCGTTGCTTTCTTTGACCTTTCTCACAAGATCGAAGTTGCAAAGTCCTTTGGACTATCTTCAAAGGCGCTTGAGACGCAGTATCATTTCCTGCTATCGACGCCCCTGCTTCTGGTCGCGATGACCTTGATCGCCGCGACCGTTTCATTAAAGTTCAGCCGCTTCGCCCAATCGCGCTCCGTGATTCTGGGTGGAATCGTTTCCGGCTTCGTGCTTTATGTAGTAACCGTGCTCGTAAGGGCATTCGGGAGTGGTGGTGTTGTCCCTCCCACCGTCGCGGTCTGGGTTCCAGTCATCGTGGCGTTGGCTTTGGGGGCAACCATTCTGCTTCATCAGGAGGACGGCTAGTGGCGGTAATTGACCGCGGGAATATCAGGCGGCTTTGGACGGCCCTTCTGACAGGTGCCGCTGTGTGCGCGTATTTGGCATCCAGCCCGGTCGCTTTCGGCCAGGATGGTTTGCTTGCGTCGGCAAGCCAAGACGATTCGAAACTCCTGCTTACAGCAAATGAACTGACCTATAATCGCGATTCCCAGCGCGTGATTGCGAAGGGCGTCGTTCGCATGAAATATTCGGGCTACCGTATGGTGGCCCAGCAGGTGGAATACAACCAGCAGACCGGCCGCGTGATCGCCCATGGCAACATCGAGCTGATCGAGCCGGGCGGCAACAAGATTTATGCCGACGAGATGGACGTGACCGATGACTTCGGTCAGGGCTTCGTCAATGCCCTGCGCGTTGAGACAACGGATAACACTCGCATTGCGGGTGAAAGCGCCGAGCGTCTCGAAGGCGACCGGATGGTTCTCAACAACGGCGTCTACACCGCCTGTCTGCCCTGCGCCGAACGGCCCGAAAAGGCGCCGCTGTGGCAGGTCAAGGCCGAGCGCGTCATTCAGGACGGCAAGACCCATACGGTGCGGCTGGAAAAGGCCCGCCTTCAGCTTTTCGGCCACTCGATCGCCTATCTGCCGTTCCTCACGGTTCCGGACAACACAGTGAAGCGTAAATCGGGCTTCCTGTTCCCGCAGATGAGCTTGACCAACAAGCTTGGTTTTGGCCTTGGCGTTCCCTATTTCCAGGTTCTTTCCGACACGTCGGATTTGACCATCACGCCGACCTACTACACCAAGCAGGGTCTGTTGCTGCAGGGCGAATTGCGGAACCGTTTCGAAAGCGGCATGCATACGTTGACGATTGCCGGCATCAGCCAGCAGTCGTCTGACACCTTCAACGCCGGAACGAGTGACGCGTTGAACGATCAGCGCGGCATGGTGGCAACCAAGGGTGATTTCAGCATCAACCCGCGCTGGGCTTTCGGCTGGGACGCCATGGTGCAGTCCGACAACAACTTCTCGCGCACCTATAACCTCAAGGGCTACAAGAACGACGTCCAGACCAACCAGATTTATCTGACGGGCACTGGCGAGCGTAACAGCTTTGAGGCCCGTGGTTATTATTTCAACGTTCAGGACACGGATAATTCGGAGCTCAAGGAACGCAAGCAGGCGATCGTTCATCCGGTCGTAGACTATCGTTACTTCCTGCCGGATCCGATCTATGGCGGTGAACTGTCGCTGACCACGAACTTCACGAGCATCAGCCGTTCGACGCAGGATTCCTACGCGATGGGCGGCTTCCCCCGCTTCAACGGTCTGGAAGGCTCTTATACGCGCTGGACCACGGAAGCGGAATGGAAGCGCACCATTACGATGGATAGCGGTCTTCAGATCACGCCGATCCTTGCTGCGCGCGGCGACGCGCTGTGGACCGACATGAATGCGGCAAGCTTCACCTCCGGCGGTACATCCTATGCCTATGAAGGCATGATCCATGACGATGCTGCCCTGCGTGGCATGGTCACCGGTGGCCTTGAGGTGCGTTATCCCTGGCTGTTCACGGCCCTCAACAGCAGCCACGTGATCGAGCCTATCGCGCAGATTTTCGTTCGGCCGAACGAGCAATATTCCGGTCGTTTCCCGAACGAGGACTCGCAAGCCTTTGTGTTCGACGCTACCAACCTCTTCGAGCGCGACAAGTTCTCCGGCTTCGACCGCATCGAAGGCGGTACGCGTGCCAATCTCGGCTTCCGCTATAACGGCACGTTCGACAATGGTTACGGCATTCGCGCCATTGCCGGCCAGTCCTTCCATCTGGCGGGCGACAATTCCTTCGCGTCTTACGATCTAGTCAATGCAGGCGCCAATTCCGGCCTCGAATCCGACCGTTCGGATTATGTCGCCATGGCCGCTTTCGATGCGCCGATCGGACTCTCGCTCTCGTCGAGCCTGCGTCTCGACAAGGACGATTTCGACATCAACCGCTCGGAAACCGGTATCAGCTATTCGGACCGTCGCCTTACCGGCAAGCTCAGCTATACGCAGGTCAAGGCACAGCCGAAATATGGCTATAACGAAGACCGCGACATCATTCAGGCGTCCGGCACGCTGCGCATGGACGACAACTGGTCGCTTTTCGGATCGATCAATTACGATCTGAACGGGAAGTTTGCCGCTGAACGCCGTATCGGTATTGCCTATCAGGATGAGTGCACAATCCTGACGGTCAGCTATTCGGACGAAGGCAATATCAATTCCAGCCGTCAGGCCGCCAATGACTGGTCGATCAATGCGCGTCTGGCCTTCCGCACGCTCGGCGATATCAGCATCGGCTCAGCCAATGAGGACTGGAACGACATGGATATCGGCTGGAAGCCAAACAACTACTGAGTTTAGAGGCAGGTTACGCAGCATCGTGACCTGCCTTTTTACCATTTGGCCAGTAAAGCCACGGTTTCGCCGCAACAACACGCCAATGTCGGCCGCACATGGAACCTATCGGGTTTTCTTTCAACAAACCGACACATTGCCGTCTTGCGGATCGCGATGATATATACGTGGCAAATTCGCGGTGCGGACGCACAGGTGCAGGTCTGAAAGCGGGAAAGTTCAATATTCCCCCATCAGGCAGAACAGATTGGCGGGACAGGGCAACAGGACCCTGCCCGACGAAAGGGAGAAGGATATGATGAATTTCGGAAAGACGGCTTTGCGTGGCGCTGCTTTTGCCTTTGCGATATTCGCCGTTCCCATGGCCGTTGTGCCCTATACCGGCCAGGCCTTCGCCGATAGCACCGTCAAGATCGTCGTCAACAAGACACCCATCACCAACGACGATATTGCCAAGCGCGTCGCCTTCCTCAAGCTGCAGCGCCAGTCCGGTAATCTCAATGAAAAGGCGCGTGAGCAGCTTGTCGATGAAGCGCTGAAGCGCGAGGAAATCGCCCGCGTCAAGATGTCGGTCAGCACCGACGATGTCGATGCGGCCTTCGCGCGCTTTGCCGGCAACAACAAGATGAGCCCGCAGCAATTGACGAAGGTGCTTGCGCAGGCGGGCGTCGGCGCCGACCATTTCAAGGCCTTCATCGCCGTTCAGATGAGTTGGCCGCGTCTTGTCAACGCTCGTTACGGCGCACGCGGCAAGATGTCGACGCAGGATCTCGTTACCCGCCTGAAGGAACGTGGCGACAAGCCCGTCACCACGGAATATTTTCTGCAGCAGGTTATCTTCGTGATACCGGAATCAAAGCGCAAGGCCATTACCGGCAAGCGCAAGGCTGAGGCTGAAGCCTCGCGCAAGCGTTATCCCGGCTGCGACCAGGCCATGAGCTTCGCCGCGACCATGCGTGATGTTGCGATCAAGGACCTTGGCCGCATTCTGGCGCCGGAGCTGCCGGAAGACTGGAAGGCGCTGGTGGAGAAGACCAAGGAAGGCGGCACCACCGGCACGCGCGTCACCGAAAAGGGCGTCGAATATCTGGCCATCTGCAAGCAGCGCCAGGTTTCCGACGACTACGCGGCGGAAATGGTGTTCAAGTCCGAAGATCTGATGAAGGCCAAGGACGGCGAAAACCCGAACGAAAAGAAATATATGGATGAGCTGCGCAAGAAGGCGCAGATCGTCAACACCTGATATTGATTAAAGAGCCGGGTCTTTCCGTGACATATGCATCCCTGCCGCTTGCCCTGACACAGGGAGATCCAGCCGGTATCGGCCCTGATATCGCCATCACCGCCTGGGCCAAGCGCCGGGAGAACGGCATGCCGCCCTTCATCTTCATCGGCGACCCCGATGTGGTAGCGAGCCGCGCGGCGTTGATCGGCGTGCCGGTCAATATCGAGACCTGCGGTGCGGAAAGCGCCGTCGACCTGTTCGAACAAGCCTTCCCCATCCTTTCCCTTCCCGTCGGCTTCGAAGTGCAGGCGGGTCAGCCGCATGTCGGAGCGGCGCACGCGACAATCAAGGCCATCGAGACCGCCGTTTCCCTCACGGTCGAGGGCAAGGCTGCGGCCGTCGTCACCAATCCGATCGCAAAATCGGTGTTATACGAGGCCGGTTTCGGCTTTCCCGGTCATACGGAATTTCTGGCCGATCTCGCCCTGCGCGAGACCGGGGAGCAAGTCATACCGGTCATGATGATTGCCGGCCCCAAGGTCCGTGTCGTCCCGGTGACGATCCATATCCCCGTGAAAGACGTGCCCGCCGCTCTTACCGAAGAGCTGATCGTCACGACCTGCCGCATCATCGATGCCGATCTCCGGCAGAAATTCGGCATTGAGGCGCCGCGTCTGGCGGTTGCCGGCCTCAACCCGCATGCGGGGGAAGATGGCGCACTCGGCACCGAGGATCGCGATATCGTTCACCCGGCGACCATGCGGTTGCGGAAGGACGGGATCGATGCCTTTGGCCCCCTGCCCGCCGACACCATGTTCCACGATGCCGCCCGCAAGCGTTATGACGTGGCGGTGTGCATGTATCACGATCAGGCGCTCATTCCGGCCAAGGCGCTCGGCTTTGACGATTCCGTCAATGTCACGCTTGGCCTGCCCTTCATCCGCACCTCGCCCGACCATGGCACCGCCTTCGGCATTGCCGGCCAGGGCATCGCTAATGAGGCGAGCCTTGTGGCGGCGCTGAAGATGGCGGCGGACATTTCGCTCCGCAGCCGGGCCAACACATAATGGCGGCCATCGACGGACTGCCGCCGCTGCGCGATGTCATCCAGCGCCACGGGCTCGACGCGAAGAAATCGCTCGGACAGAACTTCCTGTTCGACCTCAACCTCACCCAGAAGATCGCCCGTACGGCCGGGCCGCTCGAAGGCGTGACGGTGATCGAAGTCGGCCCCGGCCCCGGCGGCCTTACCCGCGCCATTCTGTCACTTGGTGCGAAAAAGGTCATCGCTGTCGAGCGCGACAGCCGCTGTCTGCCCGTTCTTGCGGAAATCGAAGCGCATTATCCCGGACGGCTCGAGGTTATCGAGGGCGACGCGCTGAAGACGGATTTCGAGGCGCTGGTTCCCGCCGGCGAGCCTGTGCGCATCATCGCCAACCTGCCTTACAATGTCGGCACGCAATTGCTGGTCAACTGGCTGCTGCCGAAGGCGTGGCCGCCCTTCTGGCTATCCATGACGTTGATGTTCCAGAAGGAAGTTGGGCAGCGCATCGTGGCCGAAGAAGGCGATAATCACTACGGCCGTCTCGGCGTTCTCGCCGGCTGGCGCACGGTTTCCGAAATGGCCTTCGACGTCCCGCCGCAGGCCTTCAGCCCACCGCCAAAAGTCACCTCCACCGTCGTGCACCTGTTGCCGAAGGACAAGCCATTGCCCTGCCACGTGGCCAAGCTTGAAAGGGTCACGGAAGCCGCCTTCGGCCAGCGCCGCAAGATGCTGCGCCAAAGCGTCAAGAGCCTTGGCGGAGAAACGCTGCTGGAAAAAGCGGGAATCGATCCCACGCGCCGGGCGGAAACGCTGTCGGTGGAGGAATTCGTGACGCTGGCGAACTGCCTGTAAGCTAACGTAAAGCCGATGCAACGACGGAGGTTGCTTGCAACTCTGCGCTCTACTATTATGTCCATATATGGTCATTTTTGGAGGCGGATATGTCGAGCATGAGCGTTGCCGAAGCAAAAGCCGGATTTGCCACACTGATCGATGAAGCAGCGAAGGGCGAGTTCGTGACCATCACACGTCACGGTAAACCGGCAGCGGTGCTTGTTTCCGTCGAGGCGGCCGAAGCAGCGAAAAAGGCGCTGAAGACGCCACCCGCCAATTTCGGTGATTTCCTGCTAACCTATCCCGGCGGCGTGGATTTGTCGCGCAATCCTTCGACCATGAGGGACATCGATTTTGAGTAACGGCTTCCTGCTCGATACCAATATCATATCCCGATTTGCTCCCGACAAGCCAATCCCATCCGAAGCGACCCGCACATGGTTCCATGTACAGGGCGAGGCCGATGCACTTTATCTGTCAGCGATGACCGTTGCCGAAATCCAAAAGGGAATAGCATATCTTGTTCGCAAGGGTGCCATCGATCGCGCCAAGCGTCTGAACGACTGGCTGAGTTCTCTGACCGAAAACTTCGGAGATCGAATATTGCCGATGGATGTAGCGGTTGCCCGTGTAGCGGGTGCGATAGAGGATGTGGCAAACAGCAAGGGCCGTCATCCCGGCCTTGCCGACCTGATCATCGCCGCCACCGCTCAAGTCTATAATCTGACCGTGACAACCGAAAATCTGAAGCACTTCATTCCGTTGGGAATTCAAGTCGATTTGCCGGCCTCACTCCAGAAATAGAACAAAACGGCTTTCAACCGAGCTTTGGCTCTTCCTCGAGCAACGCCCGCACGAAATCGAACATGCCGTGGCGGCGGTCGCGGCGGACGCGTTCGGCCTTCACGATTGCTTCGACGGCCTCGAAGGCAGCCTGCAGGTCGTCATTGAGGATGACATAGTCATAGTCGCGCCAGTGTTCGATCTCGGCACGGGAATTGAGGAGCCGGGTCTTGATGACCTCTTCGGTGTCTTCGGCGCGGCGATGCAGGCGAGATTGAAGTTCGGTCATGGTCGGCGGCAGGATGAAGATCGAAACGACGTCGGCCTTCATCTTGTCCTGAAGCTGCTCGGCGCCCTGCCAGTCGATATCGAACAGCATGTCGCGGCCTGCGGCCATGGCTTCTTCCACCGGCTCGCGCGGGGTGCCGTAGAAATTGCCATGAACCTCGGCCCATTCCAGCAGCGCGTCGCTGTCGCGCAGGCGCTCGAAATCGCGCTTGGAAATGAAATGGTAGTGGATACCGTCAATCTCGCTCTGGCGGCGCGGACGTGTCGTGACGCTGACGGACAGGCCGATATTCTTGTCCTTGTCGAGCAGGTTGCGCGCAATCGTGGATTTTCCCGCGCCCGATGGCGAAGAAATCACCAGCATCAACCCTCTGCGGGCAATCGTGACGGGAGAATTATTCACCGGGGCCATGGGTCTACTCCAGATTTTGGACCTGCTCGCGGAACTGGTCGATCACCACTTTCAGCTCTATGCCCGCTGCGGTTACCGCACTGGCGTTCGATTTGGAACAGATTGTATTCGACTCGCGGTTAAATTCCTGTGCAAGAAAATCGAGCTTGCGGCCAACCGGCCCACCATTGGCCAAAAGCTCCCGCGACGCCTGAACATGGGCGTGCAGCCGGTCGATCTCTTCACGCAGATCCGCCTTGGTGGCGATCAGCGCCGCCTCCGCATGAAGCCGGTCACGATCGAGCCCGTGCAAGCCGTCGCCGATGAGGGCGATCTGCTGGGCGAGCCGTGCCGCAATTTGCTCGGGCTGGCGGGAAGGATCGTTTTCAATGATGTCTGCGAGCTGCTCGATTCGGTTGATGTGACCGGACAGGATGGCAAACAGCGAAGCCCCTTCGCGCTCGCGCATATCCTTCAGCTTCTCGACCGCGGCGGCGAAACCGGCAAGCACATCATCGTTGCGCGCGGCCTGAACCTCCGCATCGTCTTCCGCCTCGCGAAAATCGACGAGCCCGCGCAGCGTCAGCAGCGTGTCGAAGCTCAGCGGCTTGTCTTCCACGACATCGCCAAGCTCCTTTTTCAGCGCCAGAACAGCCGCCAGAGCATCGCGGTTGACCACCGCCTCCAGCCGGTTTTCCGCAATCGCCAGCGTCAGACCCGCCTGGATATTACCGCGGGAAAGATGCTCGCCTGCGATTTCGCGCAGGGCCGTTTCCAGCGCTTCAAGACCGGTCGGCAGACGCAGGCGCACATCGAGCCCCTTGCCGTTCACGGACCGCAATTCCCACGCCCAGCGGTAACGGCCGGAGGTTCCTTCGCTGCGCGCAAAGCCGGTCATCGATTGCAATGTCATATCTGAAAGCCCCCCGTCATGCCTTACAAAACCGGGCCCTGTGGATCACAGAGCCCGGTCGAGATTATCAGTTGTTGGCGGGTTTCTCCGCCTCGGTTCCACCTGGCTGGCCATCCACGACAACATCGGGATTGGCGCCGGAAGCAGCCTTCTCAGCCTCGATCTTGCGCCAGCGGCGAACATTGGCGTTGTGCTCTTCAAGCGTCTTGGCAAAGACGTGGCCGCCGGTGCCGTCAGCAACGAAATAAAGGTCATCCGTGCGCCATGGATTGGCGACCGCCTCAAGTGCCGCGCGGCCCGGATTGGCGATGGGAGACGGCGGAAGGCCCTTGATGACATAAGTGTTGAACGGCGTCTGCTTCTGCAGGTCCGACTGGTAGATCGGGCGGTCCGACGGTTTGCCGTCACCACCGAACAGGCCGTAGATGATCGTCGGGTCGGATTGCAGGCGCATGCCCTTCTTCAGGCGGTTGTAGAACACGGAGGCGACATGGGCGCGTTCGTCGTCCTTGCCGGTTTCTTTCTCGACAATCGAGGCAAGCGTCACGAATTCCTCGACGGTCTTGATCGGCAGATCGGGATCGCGCCGTTCCCAGATCATGTCGATCAGCTTGTCCTGCGCCGCACTCATCTGGTTGATGATCTCTTCGCGCTTGGTGCCGCGGGTGAAGCGATAGGTATCCGGGCGCAGGCTGCCTTCCGGCGGCAGCGTGGCGGGAAGCTCGCCGTCCAGAACTTCATCCGCAGCAAGACGTGCGAACATCTGCTTCACGGTCAGGCCTTCCGGCAGCGACACGGAATAAAGGATCGACTTGCCGGACTCCAGCAGCACCATGATGTCCTTCATCGATGCGCCAGCCTTGATCTCGTATTCACCCGTCTTCAGCGTCTGGTCCTTCTGCAGATAGCTGCCGGTCATCAGGCGGAAAACGCGGGCGTTGGAGATGATGTCATTGCGTTCGAGATTATTGGCGATCTCGATGATGCCTGCGCCGTTGCGCACTGTGAAATGGGTGTTCGTCTGGAGCGGACCGGGCTCCTGGAACGCATTGATCATGTAATAGAAAGCGGCAATGGCCAGCACACAGACGGCGACGGCCAGCGTCATCAGAAAGTTCAGGAAGATCACAAGCTGGCCGTGGGCCTTGCGGGAGCGCTTGGGCGGAGCCGGCACTTTTTCCGGCCGCAGCGCCTCCGTCGGGGATTTCGGAATGATCGGGCCGCGATTGCCTTCGCCCGCGCCGGTTTGTCCGTATGGTCCCTGGCTGTTCTGGTTCGTGTCGCTCACCGTCGGTCCTTTTCAGTTCGGCGTTGTCAGCGCTTTTTGCGCAGGTAATGCGGCAAAAACAGGTTCGGAATGCCGTCCCGCACCACATAGAGGTATCGTGAAGCCTGCTGTTCCGCTTCACGAACATCGTTTCGGACAAAGCCGATTGAGGGAGCAGCCGGCACCGGCAAACGCTTCCCATAAAACGACTACAATAGCGGCGCGAAAACCGGAATAGCTTTCACAGGCCGCAATGCGTTCTTCAAATGAAAGAACGTCCTTTGTCAGCACCCGGTGGGAGGGCGCCAGCGGCGGCAGAGCCGCCGCATTATGCTTCGTAACGACGCAGCACGAGGGAGGCGTTGGTGCCGCCGAATCCGAAGGAGTTCGAGAGCGCCACGTCGACCTTACGCTTGCGCGCCTTGTGCGGCACGAGATCGATCTTCGTCTCCACATCGGGATTGTCGAGGTTCAGCGTCGGCGGAACGATGTTGTCGCGGATCGCAAGCGTCGCGAAGATCGCCTCGATAGCGCCCGCCGCACCGAGAAGATGGCCGGTCGCCGACTTGGTGGAGGACATGGAAATCTTCGATGCAGATTCGCCGACAAGCCGCTCGACCGCGCCAAGCTCGATCGTATCGGCCATGGTGGAGGTGCCGTGAGCGTTGATGTAGTCGATATCGTCAGGCGTGAGACCTGCGCGCTTCAGCGCCATCGACATGCAGCGATAGGCACCTTCACCGTCCTCGGACGGTGCGGTGATGTGATAGGCATCGCCAGAGAGGCCGTAACCGACGACTTCCGCATAGATCTTCGCGCCGCGCGCCTTGGCGTGTTCCAGCTCTTCCAGAACGACGATGCCCGCACCTTCACCCATGACGAAACCATCGCGGTCACGGTCATAGGGGCGCGAGGCCTTCTGCGGATCGTCATTGTGTTGTGTGGAAAGCGCCTTGCAGGCGGCGAAGCCGGCGAGCGCGATGCGGCAGACCGGCGATTCGGCGCCGCCGGCGACCATGACGTCGGCATCGCCGAGCGCGATCAGACGGGCAGCATCGCCAATGGCGTGCGCGCCGGTCGAGCAGGCCGTCACCACGGCATGGTTCGGTCCGCGCAGCTTGTGGCGGATGGAAACCTGGCCGGATACGAGGTTGATCAGGCGGCCGGGAATGAAGAATGGGGAAATGCGCCGCGGGCCCTTGTCGCGCAGCGTATAGCCCGCCTCGACAATGCCCTCCAGGCCGCCAATGCCGGAGCCGATCAGAACGCCTGTCGCGATCTGGTCCTCGTCCGTTTCCGGATGCCAGTTTGCGTCGGCAAGCGCCATGTCGGCGGCAGCCATGCCGTACAGGATGAAAGGATCGATCTTGCGCTGTTCCTTGGGTTCCATCCAGTCATCGGCATTGAAAGTGCCGTTGGAACCATCGCCGACGGGAATACGGCAGGCGATCTTTGCGGGCAAGTCTTCGACTTCGAATTCAGTCACGAGACGGGCGCCGTTTTGGCCGGCCAAAAGCCGTTCCCAGGTCACTTCCGTTCCGCATCCAAGAGGAGATACCATGCCGGTACCGGTGATAACGACACGCCTCATCGCCAACGCTCCGCCCTTATCCAAATCATCGGTCTTCCTGCAACACCGGGCACCATGAGATGGCACTCTCGGCAGGCTGCAGTACGTCTCAATCTTTGCTTGAAGGTTACAGGCAGCGTTATTGCAGCCCGTGACCTTTAGGACAACGGGAAAGCGTGCCTTTGCGGCACCCACCGTCTGCCTATAAAACATTGGCCCGGACAGGCCGGGCCAAGACGGGAAGATATGTCACCCTCCCGATGAAGGTCGATCAGGCCTGGGCCTTCTCGATGAACTTGACGGCGTCGCCGACCGTCAGGATCGAGTCAGCTGCGTCGTCGGGGATTTCAACGCCGAATTCTTCTTCGAAAGCCATGACCAGTTCAACGGTGTCGAGCGAATCAGCGCCCAGATCGTCAATGAAGCTGGCGCCTTCGACAACCTTGTCGGCGTCAACGCCAAGATGATCAATTACAATTTTCTTTACGCGTTCTGCGATATCGCTCATGTCGGTTTCCTCGACCTTTATTTTGAAGGGAATGCCTTGCGGCACCCTGCCCTGTTAGAAGCCCTCATGCGCCGTTCAAATCCGGCGCTGCTGGCAAACCCGTTCAACCCGTTCCAAGCTAGACATCGTCACGCAAAATCGCAACGGCTTCCTGTCTCTCCGGGACGACTGTTCACAGTCTTGGCCCGCTTAACATGGTTTCAATCGGTCGAAAAGCCTGAAAACGCGCTAAGCACAGCGTATGACAGGCAATTTCGCCGAAAACCAGTCGGCGGAGCCTTGCGGCGCCAGCTACCCAAGAAGGTGCTTAAACAGCGCCGCAATCCTTTTCATGACAGCCTTAGGCGTCGTCAGATCATTGCCATGCCGCCATTGACGTGCAGGGTCTGGCCGGTCATGTAGCCCGCCTCGTTGGAGGCGAGGTAAAGAACGGCCGAGGCGACCTCAGCGCCGGTTCCCATGCGCTTCATGGGAATGGCGCCCATGATGGCGTCTTTCTGCTTGTCGTTCAGCTTGCCGGTCATGGCGCTTTCGATGAAGCCCGGCGCCACGCAGTTGACGGTGACGTTGCGGGTGGCGATCTCCTGGGCCAGCGACTTCGAAAAACCGATCATGCCGGCCTTGGAAGCGCAATAGTTGGCCTGGCCGGGATTGCCGGTGACGCCGACGATGGAGGTGATGTTGATGATGCGGCCGAAACGGCGGCGCATCATCGGATGCGTCAGCTCACGCGTCAGGCGGAACATCGCCGTCAGGTTCACTTCGATGACGTTGTCCCAGTCCTCGTCGCTCATGCGCACGAAGAGGCCGTCCTTGGTGATGCCGGCATTGTTGACGAGAATATCGACACCTTCCAGTTCGGCTTCAGCCTTTTCGCCGAGCGCCTTGACCTCGGCGCGGTCGGCAAGGTTGGCCGGGAAAATCTTGACGCGCTCGCCAAGTTCCGCCGCCAGCGCCTCGAGCTTTTCAACGCGCGTGCCGTGCAGGCCGACGGTTGCGCCCTGGCTGTGCAGAAGGCGGGCGATTTCTTCGCCGATGCCGCCGGTTGCGCCGGTTACGAGAGCCTTGCGGCCTGTCAGATCAAACATGTCCTATTCCTTCTTTAGAGCTTCGGACTGAAAATGTTCAGCGCTGTTGCGCCCGATGAATGCGGCAGCCGGAGTATCCGTCTCAGCCGATAAGCGTGGCAAGAAGCTGGTCGATATCGGCAGCGCCGTTGACGGCAACGCCGTTCACCGTCTTGTCGATGCGGCGGGCAAGGCCCGTCAGCACCTTGCCGGAGCCGATCTCGTAAAGCTGCGTGACATTGTTGGCGGCGAACCATTCTACCGTCTCGCGCCAGCGCACCTGCCCCGTCACCTGCTCGACCAGCAGGGCGGCGATCTCATTGGCGTCGGAAACGGGAGCGGCGCGCACGTTGGCGATAACAGGCACGACCGGATTGTGCTTCTCGACTTTCGCCAGAGCCTCGCGCATCGCTTCCGCCGCCGGCGCCATCAGCGCGGAGTGGAAGGGGGCGGAAACCGGCAGCATAATGGCGCGCTTGGCGCCCTTGTCGGACGCGATCGCCGCAGCCTTCTCGACGGCGGCCTTGCCGCCGGAGATGACGAGTTGGCCACCGCCATTGTCATTGGCGATCTGGCAGACGCCGAGAATGGCCGCTTCTTCGCAGATTGCCGAAACGGCGTCATGCTCAAGCCCGATAATCGCCGCCATGGCGCCCTCACCCACCGGCACGGCGGCCTGCATGGCATTGCCGCGAATGCGCAGAAGACGCGCGGTATCGGCAACCGAGAAGGTGCCGGCGGCACAGAGCGCCGAATATTCGCCGAGCGAGTGGCCGGCGACATAAGAAACCGTATCGGACAGCTTGAAACCGCGCGCTTCGAGAACCCGCATGACCGCCATGGACACCGCCATGAGGGCCGGCTGGGCGTTAGCGGTCAGCGTCAGCGTCTCTTCAGGACCGTTCCACATGATATCGGAGAGCTTCTGGTCGAGCGCCTCGTCGACTTCCTGAAACACGGCGCGCGCTTCCGGATAGGTATCCGCCAGCTCCTTGCCCATGCCGACGGCCTGACTTCCCTGTCCGGGAAAAGTGAATGCAATACCCATGGGATGTCGTCCTTCTTGTCTGGCGCTGCCTTTATTCTTGTCGACTTCCATTCACATTCCCGCCAGCGAAGTCAAGGCTTGAAGCCCCATGGCGGGCGCTCGCCAGGGGTTTTGCCGACCTGTTTTCCCCTTTTCTTTTCATCATATTTTTTCTTGCACTGCGGCAAATCCCCATTACTTTCACCCCACCTTCCAAACTATCTGGCCAAGCACCGGGACATTTCCATGAAACAAAGACTATTGGGCCGCACGGGTATTTCCGTGTCTGAAATCTGCCTCGGCACCATGACGTGGGGCACGCAGAACACCGAAGCCGACGCGCACGCGCAGATGGATTACGCCGTCGAAAACGGCGTCAATTTCTTCGATACGGCAGAACTTTATCCTACCACCCCCGTTTCCGCCGAAACGCAGGGGCGGACGGAAGACTATATCGGCACCTGGTTTGAAAAGACCGGAAAGCGCGATCAGGTCGTGCTCGCCACCAAGGTCGCAGGCTCTGGACGTGACTACATTCGTGGCGGTCGCGATATCGACGCCGCAGCCATCCGCGAGGCGGTGGACACCAGCCTCAAGCGCCTGAAGACCGACTATATCGACCTCTACCAAATCCACTGGCCGAATCGCGGCACCTATCATTTCCGTGGCGCATGGAGCTTTGACGCTTCCGGCCAGGACACCAAGCGCACGCTCGCCGAAATCACCGAAAAGCTCGAAACGCTCGGCGAGTTGGTGAAGGCCGGCAAGATCCGCGCCATTGGTCTCTCCAACGAAAGCGCCTGGGGCACGCAGAAATATATCGATATCGCGGAGGCTAACGGCCTGCCGCGCGTCGCCACCATTCAGAATGAATACAACCTGCTGTACCGCAGCTTCGATCTAGACATGGCGGAAGTCGCGCACCACGAGGACGTCGGCCTGCTCGCATATTCGCCGCTGGCGGCAGGGCTGCTGACCGGCAAATACCAGAACGGCGCCCGCCCGGCGGGCTCGCGCGGCACCATCAACAAGGATCTGGGCGGCCGGTTGCAGCCGCATCAGGAAGCGCCGGTCAAGGCTTATCTGGACCTTGCCGCCGAACATGGGGTAGACCCGGCCCAGCTCGCCATCGCCTTCTGCCTCACCCGCCCCTTCATGGCCTCGGCGATCATCGGCGCGACCACTATGGAACAGTTGAAGGTGGATATTGCGGCGGCCGATGTGGCCCTGTCGGAAGACCTGCTGAAGGGTATCGCGGCGATCCACCGGCAATATCCGATGCCGATCTGACAAGATCACGGCGCGCTTTTTCGCCCCTTGCCCTTGCATTCCGGGCAAAATTGCGTATAAGCGCGCTGTTCACAACACCCGGTCCAATTGGCTGGTGGCTGAACGGAGGGCTGGTTCCGGTAACGGAACAGCAGGAACCATAAGGTTTTTCCGGCCTCCCGTGTCTCCGCTCTCGACCGTCTCGAACAACGCTTTTCTTGCTTTAAGGCTCACGCCTTTTCAGGAGCAGTCGTTGAGGCTTAGCGCCGTTGCCGGGTGAAGGACGAAACGCAAGAAAGGCAAAGCTTAAATGGCTCTTTACGAACACATCTTCCTTGCCCGGCAGGATATTTCTGCCCAGCAGGTTGACGCACTTGTCGAGCAGTACAAGGGCGTTATCGAATCGTTCGGCGGTAAAGTCGGACGCGTCGAGAACTGGGGTCTGAAGTCCCTCACCTACCGCATCAAGAAGAACCGCAAGGCTCACTACGCTCTCATGGACATCGACGCTCCGGCGGCCGCCATCCATGAAGTCGAGCGCCAGATGCGCATCAACGAAGACGTTCTTCGCTACATGACCATCGCCGTCGAAGCCCACGAAGAAGGCCCGTCCGCGATGATGCAGAAGCGCGATCGCGACGACCGTCCGCGCCGTGACGGCGACCGTCCGGACCGTGGCCCGCGTGAAGATCGTGGTCCCCGCGCACCGCGCGAAGGTGGCTTCGGCGACCGCGAAGACCGTCCGCGCCGTCCGCGCGAAGACCGTGCATAAGGAGAATTGACCTATGGCTGACGCATCCTCTTCCCAGGCACGCCGCCCGTTCCACCGCCGTCGCAAGACGTGCCCCTTCTCCGGCGCCAACGCTCCGAAGATCGACTACAAGGACGTTCGTCTCCTGCAGCGCTACATTTCCGAGCGCGGCAAGATCGTTCCTTCCCGCATCACGGCCGTTTCCCAGAAGAAGCAGCGCGAACTCGCCCAGGCGATCAAGCGCGCCCGTTTCCTCGGCCTGCTGCCTTACGTCGTAGCATAATGAATTGAAGCGAGGCTGCGTTTTGGCGCGGCCTTGCTTTATCTCAATCCTTCCGCGTTGGGCGCGGATCGATACCAAAAAACCCATGTTGGGGATGAGGCTCCAAGGAGCGATCCTCTAACTGCTTAAGTTTCAGCAGGACAGCGACGTGCAGAAGTTGAATCAGACAGTGCTGATCTCCGGCGTTCTCGCCGGCATATGCGCCGCGTTTTTAACGCTTGGCGCAACGGCACAGTCGTCGCTTTCTTTCCTGCTTTATGCCGGTTCCGCCATGCCGATTTTCATCGCCGGCATGGGCTGGGGCAACCGCGCCGCCATTATCGCAATCATCACCACGGCCATCATAGGTGCTTTGGTCATGTCGCCGCTTTTCGCGCTGACGATTGCCATCTTCACGCTGATTCCGGCGGGCTGGCTTTCGCATCTGGCCAATCTGGCGCGCCCGGCCTCCGAACTCGGCGGCCCGGATGATCTGCTTGCATGGTATCCGCTTTCCGGCATCGTGCTGCATCTGTGCATTCTGGTTTCCGTCGCCGTCGTCATTCTCGGCTGGATGATCGGTTACGGTCCCGATCTCGTCGCGCGCATGGTCGATGTGATGATGACCTCGGTTCAGAGCCGCGAACCCCTGTTCGAGCCCAATGTCGAGGCGCTGGCGCAAACAAAGACCCTGTTGGTGCTGATGCTGCCGATCGTTCAGGGCGGCCTCTGGGTCATCCTTTTGTTTGCCGCCTATTATTTCGCGACGCGAGTGGTCGGCACCTTCGGCAAGGGTCTTCGCCCGCGCGAGGACATCGCTTCGGCACTGCGCATGCACCGCAACGCCATCTTCATTTTCCTCGCTGGCATCGTCGCCATGTTCCTTGGCGGCGTCGCGGCCATGGTCGGAGCGGTCATCTGCGGCACCTTCGGCGCGGGCTTCCTGATGGCGGGTTACGCCTCGCTGCACAAGCGCGCGCGTGGAAAGGACTGGCGTCTGCCGGTTCTCATTCTCGCATATCTCTCGGCGGTCTTTGTCTTTCCGCTGTTCATCATTCTCGTGTTCGGCCTGAGCGACGTGCGCAGCACGATCTCTCTTACTCCGACGCGGAAAACCGACAATACGAACGAAACCAACAACTAGAAAGGATCAAGAAGATGGACGTTATTCTTCTCGAACGCATCAACAAGCTCGGCCAGATGGGCGAAACCGTCAAGGTTCGCGACGGCTATGCCCGTAACTTCCTGCTGCCGCAGGGCAAGGCGCTGCGCGCCAATGCTGCCAACAAGACCCGTTTCGAAACCGAGCGCGCAACGCTTGAAGCCCGTAACCTCGAGCGCAAGTCGGAAGCCCAGAAGGTTGCCGAAGCCCTCGAAGGCAAGTCCTTCATCGTCGTCCGTTCGGCTGGCGAAACCGGCCAGCTCTACGGTTCTGTCGCTGCTCGCGACGTCGTTGAAATCCTCGGCGCCGAAGGCTTCAACATCGGCCGCAACCAGGTTGAACTGAACACGCCGATCAAGACCATCGGTCTGCACAACGTTACCCTGCACCTGCACGCCGAAGTCGAGCTGCAGGTCGAGCTGAACGTTGCCCGTTCGGCTGAAGAAGCAGAGCGTCAGGCCAAGGGCGAAAGCCTCACCTCCGCTGACGCCATTTACGGCGTTGACGAAGACGCGCTGCGTCCGGAAGATTTCTTCGACCCGGAAGCTGACCGCGACGGCGACGACGAATAAGATCTGGCCTAACGGTCAAAGGAAAACCCCGGATGGCGACATCCGGGGTTTTTTGTTTGTTGTGTTTGTAGAGGGGGTATCCCTCCGCAAACTCAACGCCCACTACCTCGCCGCCGTCTCCGTGCGCTCAGGCGCCTTGCTCTTGTCCACATGCACCACCACCGACATGCCCGGAGAAAGCTCCGCCGTCAGGGGCTGATCGGCATCGATCGCGATCCGTACGCCGAGGCGCTGGGCGATCTTTACGAAATTACCCGTCGCATTGTCAGGCTTGATAACGGCGAATTCCGAACCCGTCGCCGGCGAGAACCGTTCCACATGGCCGGTAAGCTTGCGGCGATGCAGCGCGTCCACCGAGATCGTCACCGGCTGGCCAACCTGCATGCCGGCGAGCTGGGTTTCCTTGAAATTGGCGATAACCCAGACATCATGCGGCACAACGGCCATCAGCTGCGTGCCGGCGGTGACATATTGGCCAGTGCGCACGCCGATTTCGCCGAGCCTGCCATCCACCGGCGCGTGGATTTCGGTATTGGCAAGATCGATCCGGGCCAGTTCGACGGCGGCTTCGGCATTGGCGACGGCTGCCTGCAGCGAGCTGCGGTTGACGATGATCGTCTGCAAATCCTGTCGCGACACTTCCAGCGCCGCCTTTGCCTGCGACAGCGATGCCCTCGCCTTTTCCAGCGCGGCATGAGCTTCTTCCTGGAGGCTTGAGGTTCCTACCCCGCTTTTGATGAGATTGTCCTGCCGGTCGGAGGCGAGCTGCGCCTGTTTCAGCGAGGCCTGCGCGCTGTCAACCGCCGCCTCGCTGGAGCGAATATTGGCATTGGCCGCATTTTCCTGCTGGCGGGAATTGTCGAGTGCCGCCTTATGCGTATCGAGCGTTGCTTCCGCCTGGGCCTGTTTCTGGCGATAGATGCGGTCGTCGATCTTCGCCAGCAGGGTGCCCTGCTTGACTTCCTGATAGTCCTTCACCGGAACATTCACCACATAGCCACTCACCTGCGGGCTCATCGTCGTGACATAACCCCGCACGAAGGCATTGTCGGTCATTTCGACGGTGGAAAGGAACGGCGGCAGCCGCCAAGCGTAAAGCACCAGCGCCACACCGGCGATGCCGCCGAGCAGCACGAGAATGGAAACGGGGGTAAAAAACTTCTTCAGCATGATGTCACTCTTGGATGTTCAAGACTGTGTCGCTGGCGCGGCACCGGCATTTCCCGAAAGGAGTGGCCAGATGCGTCGCCAGGCAAGATGGATTAAAAGGAAGGCAAGCGCCAGCGCCGAGACAACGGCGATCAGCAGGAACGTATCGTTATAAGCAAGCACATAGGCTTCCCTGCTGACCTGCTGACCGAGCAGCGACAGCCCCTCGGCCTTCAGCAATGCCGGATCGGTGATGACATGACTGTAAGCGCCGGAAAGTTGCGAGACGCGCTGGGCGACTGCGGGATTGGTGAGCAGGATATTTTCCACCAGAATATTGGAGTGGAATTTTTCCCGCAGCGTCACGAAACTGCCGAGCAGGCCCGTCATCAACATCGATCCGGTAATCTGCGTAAACAGGAAGATGGTGATGAAATTCACCAGATAGGGTGTGCCCCTTGCAATCGCTGCGCCAAAACCCTTCGCCATGACAGGCGGCAGGAACATGGCGGCGCCGAACGCAATCATCATCTGGCTGAGATACATTTGCTCCGGGCGGGTCAGATTGGTGGACTGACTGTCCATAAAGGACCCGGCGGCAATCAGCGTCAGCGCAATGACATGGGCCGTATCGACATATTTCGTCAACATCAACCAGGCGCAGGCCGCCCCGCCCAGGAGGGTCGCCAGCAGCACCAGCGCATAAAGCGGAATTGTCTGATCATTGAGCAGGCCGAGCTGCTGGTAAAAGCTGACGGCCGTCGAGGATTGTTCAGACGATACCGCTCTATAGACCAGCAGGACCGCGATGGCGTGCAGGTTGGTTTTGGAGAAAATCCAGCGCAGGTCGAGAAGCGGGTTCTGGCGCGGCAATTCGATGAAAGCCATCAGTGTCAGAAGAGCAATGGATGTCGCCAGCAGCGCACCGAGCCACCAGGTCTCGAACCACCAATAGAACCGGCCGAGCGTCAGCATCACCGCGAGGCAACCGAGACCGCCAGCAAACAGGAGATAGCTTAGAATATCCATGCGCTCGATGACTTTCGCGCGCGGCGGCGGCGTGACCTTGAGGACATAGATCATGGCAAGCGAGATCAGCGCAAAGCCGACTTCCATTGAATAGAGGGCGTTCCAGCCGTCAATCGCCAGCAGCGAGGGTGAGACCATGCGCGCAATCGGCGCGGACAGCAGGGTTCCCGTCAGCGCAATGCTGAAGCCGAGCGAGAATTTTCGCGCGGGCGGAAAAGCTTCTAGTATGTAGAGGAAGCCGAGCGAGGAAATCGGTGCGGCGGCCATGCCGCTGATGAAGCGGATGACGATCGCCGAATGCAGATCGGTGACAAAAAGATTGAGGCAGTTGGCGATGACAAAGGCGACGATCGAAAGCTCGGCGAAGGGTCGCAGGCCATATTGCGCCCTGACCTTGAACAAAGCGATGGAGAAGGTGGCATAGGGCGCCATATAGGCCGCCGAAAGCCAGGCCACCTCAGCCACGGTTGCGGAAAACTCGCCCTGCAGCTGATAGAGATTGGCCATGACGAGGTTCATGCCGAGACCCTGCGTGATGAAAAAACACAGCCCAGCGAAAATGAAGCAGAGCCGCAGCCACAGCGGCCGATCCGGCTGAACGGGCGCGGCAAGCGTTGGTTCCGGTTCCGCAGCTGTCGCAGAAACGACCGCAGGCGTCACATTCGCCTGCTTCTCCGCCGTATCCGGTTCCTGGTTAAGCCTCACATCGTGATCATTCTGCGATACCACAGAGCTCATGCCTGCCCCCTTCCCGAAGCGAGATTTTGCAGGTTGGCCGACAGGCGGCGCATGACATCCAATGCCATCGCCAGATCCTGCGAGGAAATATCGGCGGTAATCTCGGAACGCAGCGACTTTGCCATCGCCTGCACCGTCTCCGACGTTTTCTCGCCTTCCGCCGTCATGTGGATGCGTTTGGCGCGGCGGTCGTTCTCATCGGAACGGCGTTCGATGAGGTTCTGCTTCTCCATGCCGTCGAGCACGCGCACCAGGGTCGGCGTCTCGATTTCCATTTCCTCGGCAAGTTCCGTCTGCGTCAGCGGACCTCGGCGAGAAAGGGCGAAAAGCGCCCGCGCGCGGGCCAGCGTCAGGCCACTTTCCCCCACCCGCGCATCGAAAAACGCGCGCAGTTTGCGGGTAAAAGCGGAGACTTCATCCAGAAGCTGTTCCTTGTCGGTCTCGCGGGACATGTCAGTAAGCCTTATAATTAGCACACTACTTATTTTCTACCTATTTATTCGTAAGACTGACGAATTTCAAGTTTCTTTCACGCCGGGTCTGCCATGCGGTAAACTCATGGCAGCGAATCACGTTGCCGCGAATTCCGGGCCGGTAATTTTTCCCGCCCCTTGTCTGCGCCCCCTGTGGATTGCTGGGGACAACTGAAGATGTGATCGAGCGCAACGGGGCAGACGTCACCCTGCCATGGAGTGTTGCAACAATATCATTGACTGCCATGCCCCAGGAAGCCAAAGCCTGAGGTGTAAGAAAAGGCAAAGGGAGATCACGCAAACCATGAACGACGCTGTGAGAAAGATCACCCCCGCGCAACCGGCGGAACCGCATTACCGCGAAGCGCCGAACAACATCGAAGCGGAACAGGCGCTGCTGGGCGCCATCCTCGTCAATAACGACGCCTATTATCGCGTGTCGGACTTCCTGAAGCCCGTGCATCTTTACGAACCGCTGCACCGTAAGATTTTCGAGGTGGCGGGCGATATCATCCGCATGGGCAAGACCGCCAATCCGGTGACGATCAAGACCTTCCTGCCCGCCGACGACAAGATCGGCGATCTGACGGTGGCGCAGTATCTCGCGCGTCTGGCGGCGGAAGCCGTCTCGATCATCAACGCGGAAGATTACGGCCGGGCGATCTACGATCTGGCGCTGCGCCGCGCACTGATCCAGATCGGCGAGGATGTCGTCAACATCGCCTATGACGCGCCGCTCGACATGCCGCCGCAGGCGCAGATCGAAGACACCGAACGCCGCCTGTTCGAACTGGCGGAAACCGGCCGTTACGACGGCGGTTTCCAGTCGTTTAACGACGCCGTGGCGCTGGCGATCGACATGGCCGGCGCCGCCTTCGAACGCGACGGCAATCTCTCCGGTATTTCCACCGGTATTCATTCGCTCGACGCCCGCATGGGCGGGTTGCAGCGTTCCGACCTTATCGTGCTTGCCGGCCGCCCGGGTATGGGCAAGACCTCGCTTGCGACCAACATCGCCTACAACATCGCCGCATCCTATGAGCAGGAAGTGCAGCCGGACGGGTCGTACAAGGCGAAAAACGGCGGCGTCGTCGGCTTCTACTCGCTCGAAATGTCGTCCGAACAGCTCGCTACCCGTATCATTTCCGAGCAGACGGAAGTGTCTTCCTCGAAAATCCGCCGCGGCGACATCACCGAGGCCGATTTTGAAAAGCTCGTCGCCTGCTCCCAGATGATGCAGAAGGTGCCGCTTTACATCGACCAGACCGGTGGCATCTCGATTGCCCAGCTTTCCGCCCGCGCCCGCCGCCTGAAGCGCCAGCGCGGCCTCGATGTTCTGGTGGTCGACTACGTTCAGCTGATGACCGGCTCCGGCAAGAGCGGCGAAAACCGCGTGCAGGAAATCACCCAGATCACCACGGGTCTGAAAGCGCTCGGCAAGGAACTCAACGTTCCGATCATCGCGCTGTCACAGCTCTCCCGTGCGGTGGAAAGCCGCGAAGACAAGCGTCCGCAGCTTTCCGACCTGCGTGAATCCGGCTCCATCGAGCAGGACGCGGACGTGGTGCTGTTCGTGTTCCGCGAGGAATATTACGTCAAGAACATGGAGCCGCGCGATATATCCGATCCCAAATATGCCGAATGGGAAGCCCTGTTCGACAAGGTGAAAGGCACGGCTGACGTCATCATCGCCAAGCAGCGTCACGGACCGACCGGCACGGTGAAGCTTGCCTTCCAGTCCGAGTTCACCCGCTTTACGGATCTGGCCGATCCGAGTTTCAGCCAGTACGAAGAGCATTGATCCGGCAACAATGGCAAAGAGGGTATGTTTACCGTCTCAGCCATGTCTCACATTGCGTAAACAAGGCTGGAATCTTTTCAGGGTCTTGGCGGAATTTTCTCACAATCCGATTCCGCGCAGCAGCGCCACGGCCGCAACACCGAGCGTTGCGGCCGGCAGAAGGCTGAGGCGCAGCGCCGCAACCGCGGTGATTGCACAGGCGATGGTTTCCGCCAAGCCACTGGCGAGCGCCGTCGGCGTCACCACGGCCATCAAGACGGCGGGCGGCACCACGCCGAGCGCCTTTTTCAGGCGCGGTGTCAGCGAAAAATGAGTGACCAGCAACAGGCCGCCAAGGCGGGTGGCGACGGTTGCCGCCATCATGGCAAGGATTGTCAGCAGCGTATTCGGGTCGAGCGTCATGCCGGCTGCTCCACCTGTTCTTCATGCCCGAAGGCGGCGACGGCAAGCCCCGCCAGCGCGCCGGCGGCGATATACCACGCGCCTGGAACCAGCGTGTGGGTGAGACAGGCGGCGGATGCGCTTGCCAGAAGCACGAAGCCGGTTTCCCTGCCCTTCCAGAACCCCATGAGCAGCACGATGAAGACGGCGGGAAAGGCGAAATCCAGACCGATGACCGACATGTCTCCCACCACCGAACCGAGCAGCGCGCCGGCAAGGGTTGCAAGGTTCCAGACGAGATAGATCGAGAACGCAGCACCGGTGAAGAAGGCCGCCGTCAGCCTGTCGGCGATGACGCGGAATTCGGACAATGCCCAGGATTCGTCGGTCAGCACCAGCATGGCGGCATATTTCCGCCAACCCCTGAAATCCTCCAGCTTGCCCGCGATGGAGGCGCTCATCAACACATGGCGCAGATTGACGAGAAGCGCCGCAAAACCGAGCGCTGTCCAGCTTGCGGGATGCGTCCATAGATCCATGGCAACGAATTGTGAGCCGCCAGCAAAGACCAGCAGCGACATCAGCGAGGCCTCGAGCGGCGACAGGCCTTTGCCGATGGCGACAGCACCGAACACAACGCCGATCGGCACCATGGCGACCAGCAATGGGGCGGCGGCCCGCAACCCCGCGATAAATTCCGCGCGTTTCTCCGATATGAACATCGCATTCTCCCTTTCGAAGGAAAGGGATTACGCCTGAGAAATACAGTCGTCTTGAACAAAAGTGACGCCGCGTGACGGTAAGGTCTGCGGCAAGTCAACCCGTCCGAAATTGTCCTGGTGTTACGCCAGTACGCGCTTTGAAATGCCGGGTGAAATGCGCCTGATCGGCGAAACCACACAGAACCGCCACCTCGGCCGGCATCTCCCCTGCACGCAGAAGCCGACGCGCCCTGCGGATGCGCACATCCGTCAGATAGGCATGCGGGGTGATGTGAAACTCCTTGCGAAAAGCGCGGATGAGATGCGCCCGGCTGAGACCGGCGATAGAGGCGAGTTCTTCAAGGCCAATATCGCTCTCGTAATTATCGGTGAGATAATCGCGGGCGGTATGAACCGCCCTTTTCTCGCGGGTTTCAACCGGCAGGATGATGGCGCTGCCATGCCTGCCGAACAGCGCCGCCAGAACCGAGAACATCCCCTCATCCGCCTCCAGCGCGCCGGATTTCGTCTCCAGCCGCCGGTGGGCAATCTGAAATGCGGCCGCCATCTGCGGATCGTGCGGCAGGAATTTGGGAAAGCACGGCGTGCCGTGAAATGCCCTGCCCGTTACGTCCTCGATGATGTCGCGCAGCAGTTCCGTGTCGGGATAGATCATCCGGTAACGATAACCGCCGCCGCCCGGCGCGCCGTCGTGAATCTCGTCTGGATTGATGAGATAAAGATGCCCCGGCCCCGTCTGTTCGGTGGTGCCCTGAATGGTGGAAATCTGCGAGCCGCTTTCGATGGCACCGATGGAAAACGTGTCATGTGCATGCGGTGAGTATTCATGGGTGAGAAACGTCGCGCTGAGGCATTCCATGCCGCCAAAACGTCCGTCCCGCCAGAAACGCGTGGTTTCCGTCGTGGCAACGGGCATAAAATCAAGGGCCTGTTCCTGCGAAACATTGTGCATGAGCGAAGTTTAGAGCATTCCGTCCTTACCGTCTTGAACAAAAGTGCTAGGGTCTGGCCGGTTCCAAAATCAACCGGACGCATGGCATGACAGACGACTTCGAAGACAGCTTTCCCGAAAACGAAAATGATGCTTTCGAGCACGCGCCGCTGCGGCTGACCGTCGATCTCGGCGCGCTCGCCGACAATTGGCGGGACATGAAGAAGCGGTCCGGAAGCGCCCGCACGGCGGCTGTCGTCAAGGCCGATGCCTATGGTCTCGGTATCGAGGATTGCGGCGCGGCGCTTTACCATGCCGGCGCGCGGGACTTCTTCGTGGCGACGGTGGCTGAGGGCGCAACGTTGCGATCCTATGCCCCGGAAGCGCGCATCTTCGTGCTGTCAGGCATCTGGCAGGGGCAGGAACGGCAGGTCTTCGACAACGATCTTGTGCCGGTGCTGGCGTCAGAAGAGCAGCTGTCGTTCTGGATGGCGACGGTTGCCGAGCGCGGAGACCACCCCTGCGCGCTGCATGTGGATACCGGCTTCAATCGCCTCGGCCTTCCGCTCGACGACGCCCTGTTCCTTGCCGACGACGTGACACGACCGGCGAGTTTCGACCCGGTTCTGGTGCTGTCGCATCTCGCCTGCGCCGACACGCCCTCCTCACCGATGAACAGGGCGCAGCTCGAATCATTCCGGAAGGTTAGCGCCGCTTTCGAAGGTATCGAATCAAGCCTTTCGGCTTCCGCCGGCATCTTTCTCGGTCGCGATTATCATTTCGACCTCACCCGCCCCGGCATCGCCCTTTATGGCGGCGAGGCGGTCAACGACATGGCCAACCCGATGCGGCCCGTGGCGAAGGCCGAGGCGCGGATCATCCAGATACGCGAGGCAGGCGAAGGCCAGACCGTCAGTTATGGTGGCAGCTTCCTGCTGAAGCGCGCCAGCCGGCTCGCCATCGCCTCCGTCGGTTATGCGGATGGATATCAGCGTTCGCTTTCCGGCTCCGGCATTCCGCTGCGCGAAATGGGCCATGGCGGCGCCTACGGTGCCGTTAACGGCCATAAAGTGCCCGTCGCCGGCCGCGTGACCATGGACCTCACCATTTTCGACGTGACGGATGTACCTGTTAATGCCATCCGCAGCGGCGACTATATCGAGCTTTTTGGCCCCAACGTTCCGGTCGACGAGACCGCACGGGCGGCCGGCACCATCGGCTATGAGATGTTCACGGGGCTCGGCCTGCGTTACGAACGGCAATATCTGATGGCCGACGACTGAGGGCTGCCTTTAGCTCTTGGAAAGCCGATGTGACCTGTGCTAAAAGAGAACAAAAGGAGATCGAAATGCCCGAAATCCATTTGAGCGAGCAGGACGAGAAGTTCATCGAGGAGCAGGTGGCGGCTGGTATTTACAGCGACGCGGACGCCGTCATTCATGCGAGCCTGCAATTGCTGAGCAGTGACGAAGGTAAACGAGCCGCGCTTCAGTTGCTGATCCAGGAGGGCATCGACGACGCCGAGGCGGGCCGGGTCCACCGTTATACCTCACAGGACGAGTTTCTGAGCGATATCAAACGAGTTTCCGCGCAGCAAAAAACGGGGTCCGGCCATTAAAATCCGGACTCCAACCTTCACCACGCGCGCAAGGCGCGACCTTGCCGAAGACCACGCCTATATCGAGGCCGAAAATCCCCTTGCTGCTGATCGCTTCGCCCTCGATATCTTCAATAAAATCGAATCGATAGCGGCACTGGGCTTATCCGGTGTCTCAAGAAGCGGATATGGAGCCGGGCTTCGCAGCATCGCTTATCGTGAGCGCGTCATTTTCTTTCGTGTCGACGAGAATGAGCTTACCGTTTTGCGCGTGCTGCATGGCCATCAAGACATTTCCGCCAACGATTTCAAACAAGAAGAAAACTGACAAAACATGGCCAAAGCCAAGACCCAATTTGTGTGCCAGAACTGCGGCACGGTTCATACCCGCTGGGCGGGAAAATGCGAAGGCTGCGGCGAGTGGAATACCATCGTCGAAGAAGACCCGATGGGCGGTATCGGCTCCGGGCCGGGCAAGGTGCCGAAGAAGGGCAGACCTGTCACGCTCACCTCGCTTTCCGGCGAGATCGAGGAAGCGCCGCGTATTCCGACCGGCATCAGCGAATTGGACCGGGCGACTGGCGGCGGCTTCGTGCGCGGTTCGGCCGTTCTGATCGGCGGCGACCCGGGTATCGGCAAATCGACGCTGCTGATGCAGGCGGCGGCTGCCCTGTCGCGGCGCGGCCATCGCATCGTCTATGTCTCGGGCGAAGAGGCGGTGGCGCAGGTGCGTCTGCGGGCGCAACGTCTCGGCGCTGCGGATACGGACGTGCTCTTGGCGGCGGAAACCAATGTCGAGGATATTCTGGCAACGATTTCCGAGGGCAAGCGGCCCGATCTCGTCATCATCGATTCCATTCAGACGCTCTGGAGCGACACGGCCGATTCCGCCCCCGGCACGGTGACGCAGGTGCGCACCGGCGTGCAGGCGATGATCCGTTTCGCCAAGCAGACAGGCGCGACCATGGTGCTTGTCGGCCATGTGACAAAGGAAGGCCAGATCGCCGGTCCGCGCGTGGTGGAACACATGGTCGATGCCGTGCTTTATTTTGAAGGGGATCGTGGTCACCATTACCGCATTCTGCGCACGGTCAAGAACCGCTTCGGGCCGACCGATGAAATCGGCGTTTTCGAAATGTCGGATCGTGGCCTCAGGGAAGTGTCCAATCCGTCGGAGCTGTTTCTGGGCGAGCGCAACGAAAAATCGCCGGGTGCAGCGGTTTTCGCCGGCATCGAAGGCACACGTCCCATACTTGTCGAGGTGCAGGCGCTGGTCGCTGCCACGTCGCTCGGCACGCCGCGCCGCGCGGTCGTCGGCTGGGACAGCTCGCGACTCGCCATGATTCTCGCCGTGCTGGAGGCCCATTGCGGGGTGAAGCTTGGCCAGCATGATGTTTATCTGAATGTCGCAGGCGGCTACCGCATTTCAGAACCGGCGGCCGATATGGCGATTGCCTCGGCGCTTGTTTCCTCGCTTGCCGGTCTTGCCCTGCCCGCCGATTGCGTCTATTTCGGCGAAATCAGCCTGTCGGGTGCGGTGCGCCCGGTTTCGCATACGGGCCAACGGTTGAAAGAAGCTGAAAAACTCGGCTTTTCCGCCGCACTTCTGCCGTCTGGTTCGGCTGAATTGCCCAAAGCGGGCAAGGGTCGGTGGGCGGAAATTGAAAGCCTTCCGGACCTCGTGGCCCGCATCGCCGGCTCCGGCAACCGGTTCAAACAGGTTGAGGACGACGAATATTGATCCTTTCGCCAAGGGAAACAGTGGTGTAAGAGGATCGCAAAATTGGCAAGGCAGCGTCTGACAAGGCGTCGCACCTCCGGAGTTGGTATATGCCCATTACAATTTTCGACGGCATCGTCATCGCCGTTGTTCTTTTCTCTGCCCTTCTTGCAATGGTGCGCGGTTTCTCACGCGAGATTTTGTCGATTGCGAGCTGGGGCGGCTCTGTCGCCGCCGCCTATTATCTTTATCCGGTCCTCTTGCCCTATGCGCGCAACTATACCGATGACGACAAGATCGCCATCGCCGGTTCCGCCGGTGTGGTCTTCCTCGTCTCGCTGATCGTGATTTCCTTCATCACCTCGCGTATTGCCGATTTCATCATCGACAGCCGCATCGGCGCACTGGACCGTACGCTCGGCTTCCTGTTCGGCGCAGCGCGCGGCATCCTGCTGCTCGTCGTCGCGGTCGCCTTCTGGAACTGGCTGGTGGATGTGAAGACGCAGCCGGAATGGATGACCCAGGCCAAGTCCAAACCTTTCCTCGACGGGCTGGTCGGCAAGCTGGAGGCGGTTCTTCCTGACGATATCGAGCCGCAGATCCGCGCCCGTATCCTTGGAAAACCGCAGGAACCGACAGCAGCGCAGGCGCCTGCGGAAGATGTGCCGGCGACAAATCAACCGGCAACGAATAATTGACACAGTGTCGCGCCTTGCAATGCATGCAAGGCGCGCTATTTGTGCTAAATATCAAGCACGACACAGACGGACCGACCGGGAGAGATACTCACCGGAGAGGTCTTTCTTTTTTTCTCGGTAGAGAGCAAGGGCAAGCCGGATGATTGAGCCGCTTTCGCATTCCACATTCCATGGGACCACTTTCAAGGAAGAGATCGACGGCGATACGCTGCATGAAGAATGCGGCGTGTTCGGCATTCTCGGCCATGCCGATGCCTCGGCGCTGACCGCGCTCGGTCTGCATGCGCTCCAGCATCGCGGCCAGGAAGCAGCCGGCATCGTCTCCTTCGATGGCAAGCGCTTCCATCAGGAACGCCATATGGGCCTCGTTGGCGATCATTATACCGATCCCGCAACGCTCGCCCGCCTGCCAGGCTCCATCGCCATTGGCCACACCCGTTATTCCACCACGGGCGAAGTGGCGATGCGCAACGTGCAGCCGCTGTTTGCCGAGCTGGAAGAAGGCGGCATTTCCATTGCCCACAATGGCAACTTCACCAACGGCCTGACGCTGCGCCGTCAGATCATCGCGACAGGCGCCATCTGTCAGTCGACGTCGGATACCGAAGTCGTCCTTCACCTCATCGCCCGCTCACGCCACTCTTCCACCGCCGATCGTTTCATCGACGCCATCCGCCAGATGGAAGGCGGTTATTCGATGCTGGCGATGACCCGCACGAAGCTGATCGCCGCACGCGACCCTATCGGCATCCGCCCGCTCGTCATGGGCGAACTGGACGGCAAGCCGATCTTCTGCTCGGAAACCTGCGCTCTCGACATCATCGGTGCGAAATTCGTGCGCGACGTTGAAAACGGCGAAGTCATCATCTGCGAAATCCAGCCTGACGGTTCGATCACCATCGACGCGCGCAAGCCCTCGAAGCCGCAGCCGGAGCGTCTCTGCCTGTTCGAATATGTCTATTTCGCCCGCCCCGATTCCGTCGTCGGTGGCCGCAACGTCTACACGACGCGCAAGAACATGGGCATGAACCTTGCCAAGGAAGCACCGCTGGAAGCTGACGTCGTGGTACCGGTTCCCGATGGCGGCACGCCGGCAGCGCTCGGTTTTGCGCAGGAAAGCGGCATTCCCTTCGAATATGGCATCATCCGCAACCATTATGTCGGCCGAACCTTCATCGAGCCGACGCAGCAGATCCGCGCTTTCGGCGTCAAGCTCAAGCATTCTGCCAACCGGGCGATGATCGAAGGCAAGCGCGTGGTGCTGGTGGACGATTCCATCGTGCGCGGCACGACCTCGGTCAAGATCGTGCAGATGATCCGAGAAGCCGGCGCCAAGGAAGTGCATATCCGCGTTGCCAGCCCGATGATTTTCCATCCGGATTTTTACGGCATCGATACGCCTGACGCAGACAAGCTGCTCGCCAACCAATATGCGGACGTCGAAGCGATGGCGAAATATATCGGCGCAGATTCGCTGGCCTTCCTGTCCATCGACGGGCTTTACCGTGCGGTGGGTGGCGAAAACCGCAACCCGGCGCGGCCGCAGTTCACGGACCATTATTTCACCGGCGATTATCCGACCCGCCTTCTCGACAAGAATGGCGAGGCCATGGGCAGCAAGATTTCCATGCTGGCCAGTAACGGCTGATAGGTGCGACAGAACAAGCGGCCACCGGTCTCCGGCGGCCGCTTTTTCTTGCCTTTTATTCCGCACGTCAGCTGCGACAATTTAATTGCTTGCAGCGGGCGTCCGCGGCTTCGTAGAAGAAGGCGCAATCATTTCGGGAGAGACCATGACTATCGATCTCAAGGGGCGCATCGCTCTCGTTACCGGCGCATCGCGCGGCATCGGCTATTTCACCGCGCTGGAGCTGGCCAAAGCGGGCGCGCATGTCATCGCCTGCGCCCGCACGGTCGGCGGCCTTGAGGAACTGGACGACGCCATCAAGGCCGTCGGCGGCACGGCGACGCTGGTCCCCTTCGATCTCGCCGACATGAAAGCCATCGATGCGCTGGGCGCCAATATATACGAGCGCTGGGGCAAGCTCGATATTCTGGTCGCCAATGCCGGTGTTCTCGGCGTGATTTCCCCGGTCGGCCATATCGAGGCGAAGGTCTTCGAAAGGGTCATGAACATCAACGTCACCGCCACCTGGCGGCTGATCCGCTCGGTCGAGCCGCTGCTGTTGAAATCGGATGCCGGCCGCGCGCTCATCCTGTCTTCGGGTGCGGCCCATAGCTGTCGTCCCTTCTGGGGCGTCTACGCCACCTCCAAGGCCGCCGTGGAAGCGCTCGCCCGCACCTGGGCTGCGGAAACGCAGAAGAGCGCGCTTCGTGTCAACAGCATCAATCCGGGTGCCACGCGCACGGCGATGCGCGCCCAGGCCATGCCGGGCGAAGATCCGGCCACCGTGCCGCATCCGTCCGAAGTTGCCGCCGCCATCCTTCCACTCGCCTCGCCCGATCTTACCGAAACCGGCAAGCTCTTCGTCGTGCGTGAGAGGAAATTCGTGGAATATCGCCAGCCGGAATAAGCTTTTGGCCTGCGTCATTGCGGCACCGGCGAGAAACGCTTGACCACACAGAACCGCCGCGCCATAAGGCAAGGTATGAAAACAACGATCTGCACCTGCTGCTGAATAAATTTTGCTGGTTCGCCACCGGCCAGATCGTTTTCGTCTTCCCGCAAGGTCCAACAGACAAACGGTCCGGTCAGGACAATTGACTGCCTTTAGGGAACACCCGCATGTCCTTGCGCCTGAAACTCTACAATACCCTGACCCGCGAAAAGTCGGAATTTGCGCCGATCGACCCTGATAATGTGCGCATGTATGTCTGCGGGCCGACGGTCTATGATTTCGCCCATATCGGCAATGCGCGCCCGGTCATCGTGTTCGATGTTCTCTATCGCCTGCTGCGCCACGTCTACGGCGAAAACCATGTTACCTATGCCCGCAACATCACCGATCTCGACGACAAGATCAACGCGCGGGCACTGCGCGACTATCCGCATCTGCCGCTCAACGACGCCATCCACGCGGTGACGAAAAAGACGGCCGACCAGTTCCATGATGACGTCGCCGCCCTCGGCTGCCTTCCGCCGACCGTGGAACCCCGCGCCACCGACTATATTGCCGAGATGATCCACCTCATCGAGAGGCTCATCGACCGCGGCCACGCCTATACGGCGGGCGGCGAGGTTCTGTTCGACACGCGGTCGATGGCCGATTACGGCCAGCTTTCCAAACGCCCGCTGGACGAGCAGCAGGCCGGCGCGCGCGTGGCGGTGGAAGCCCACAAAAAGAACCCCGGTGATTTTGTGCTGTGGAAACTGTCGTCCCATAACGAACCCGGTTGGGAGAGCCCCTGGGGTCTCGGTCGCCCGGGCTGGCACATCGAGTGCTCGGCCATGGCTGGCCGTTACCTTGGCGAAGTCTTCGACATTCACGGCGGCGGGCTCGACCTCATCTTCCCGCACCATGAAAACGAAATCGCGCAATCCCGTTGCGCCCACGGCACGCATGTCATGGCCAATGTGTGGATGCATAACGGCTTCGTGCAGGTGGAGGGCCGCAAGATGTCGAAGTCCGAGGGCAACTTCGTAACGATCTACGAATTGCTGCACACGGAAAAATTCGGCGGACGGCAATGGCCGGGCGAAGTACTGCGTCTTGCCATGCTGATGACCCATTATCGCGAGCCGATCGATTTTTCGGTGAAGCGTCTGGAAGAGGCCGAACGCCTGCTGGCCAAATGGCCGGCGGCCGAAACCTCCGAGGCCGCGCCGGATGACACCGTCCTGGATGCGCTTGCCGACGACCTCAACACGGTTGCCGCCGTGCAGGCGCTGCATGCGCTGGCCCATGCGGCCAATACCGACCCGTCCAGACTACCCGCCTTCGCCGCCAGCGCCGCCCTGATGGGTGTTCTGCCGAAGAAGACGGAGATGGATGAGGCCATCGTTTCGGCTGTCGATGCGTTGGTGGAATTGCGTCTTGAAATGCTGAAGGCGAAAAACTTTGCGGAGGCGGATCGTGTTCGCGACGAGCTTTTGGAAAAGGGCATTCAGTTGAAGGATGGGAAGGACAAGGAGACCGGGGAGCGGACGACGACGTGGGAGATTAAGCGGTAATTTACTGCTGCGGCTTGGGGTTTACCCCCCTCTGCCCTGCCGGGCATCTCCCCCTCAAGGGGGGAGATCGATCTGTGGCGCGGTCTCGCCCATCTCAACGCTTAAGAGTGAAGTTGAGGTAGCGCCTCCTGCTGATCTCCCCCCTTGAGGGGGAGATGCCCGGCAGGGCAGAGGGGGGTAAAGCCACACGACAGGCCCTTGCTTTCGCCCATACCATATTCCAATCTCGCAGTATCCCTTCAAACCGCGAGCCGCTCATGCCCCACGCCAAGGTCAAACCCCAACATCGGGAATATGCGCGGCAGATGCGAAAGGCTATGACCGACACAGAGCTGAAGTTTTGGAACGCCGTCCGTGCTCACCGCCTAGACGGCCTGTCTTTCCGACGCCAGTTGCCGGTTGCCGGATATATCGTTGATTTCGCTTGCCCGTCGCATAAGATCATCATCGAACTGGACGGGTTTCAACACGCGGAAGACTTTGCGGCAGCTTACGACCGGCAGAGAACACAAACGCTTGAGGAACTAGGCTGGACCATCCTCCGTTTCTGGAACGACGATATCCTCAACGACATCGACAATGTCTGTCTCCACATTATCCGCATGGCAGAGGAGAACCAAGCATGACCACCCATACCGGCGGATGCCAATGCGGCGCGGTCCGTTTTCGCGCCACGGGCGACTTGAAGGACAGTTCCATCTGCCATTGCCGCATGTGCCAGAAGGCCTTCGGGGCCTATTACGCGCCGCTGGTTTCGGTACGCAACGTGGAATTCGAATGGACGCGCGGCGAACCGAAGCGGTTTCAATCCTCCAGCGTCGTCAAGCGCGGTTTCTGCCCGGAATGCGGCACGCCGCTGACCTATGAGGCGCCGGATGGCGTGGCGGTGGCTGCCGGGGCATTTGACGATCCCGCAGCGCTGCCGCCAACCATTCAGTGGGGCGTGGAGCGCAAGATCGATTTCGTCGACACGCTTCACACGCTGCCTGCCGTTCCGACGGAAGACGACCTGACTTCGGTGGACTATCTCACCAATCTCGTCTCCTATCAGCACCCCGACCATGATACGGCACAATGGCCGCTGGAGAACAGACAATGAGCGAAAGTGGTTTTTCCGGCGGTTGCCAGTGTGGTGCGGTGCGTTTCCATGCGGGCAAACTCGGCCGGCCCTCCATCTGCCATTGCCGCATGTGCCAGAAACATTTCGGCAATTTCTTCGGCGCACTCGTCACAGCCGATCAGGCGCATCTGACCTGGACGCGCGGCCAGCCTGCCCTCTTTCGTTCGTCGCAGAAAATCCATCGCGGTTTCTGCAACAAGTGCGGCACGCCGCTGACCTACCATTATCCCGGCGGCGTCGAGATCGCCATCGGCGCTTTCGATGAGCCCGAGCGGATCGAGCCGCAGGTGCAGGTCAATGTCCACAAGCGCATGCCGTGGATAGAGCAGCTCTTCGGCAAGCCGACCGTGGAACAGGGCGTGGACGAGGCGGAGATCACCTCCTATCAGCACCCGGATCACGACACAAAGGTCTGGCCGCCGGAAGACGAGCGCGCATGAGCGGAGCCGAGGGTTTCAGCGGTGGATGTCAGTGCGGCGCGGTGCGTTATCGGATAGAGGGCGGTCTTCGTTATCCGCATCTGTGCCATTGCCGCATGTGCCAGAAGGCATCGGGCAATTATTTCATGCCGCTTGCCGCAAGTACGCTTACGCAGTTTGAAATCACCCGCGGCGAAGCAACGTGGTTCCAGTCCTCCGATCACGTGCGTCGCGGTTTCTGCGGCCGGTGCGGCACGCCGCTGTTCTACGACATGCCGGGCGCCGATTTCATCAATATTGCCCTCGGTTCGCTGGACGAACCCCAGCGGATCAAACCCGAGGCGCAATCCAATCTCGCTGGCAAAATGCAGTGGTTCGGCGCACTCGACGGCTTGCCGATCGAGCCGGAGCCTGCAACGGATAGCCCTTCCCCTCGGGTGAACAATTGCCAACACCCGGACCATGATACGGCCGAATGGCCAGCGAAGGATGATGACCCATGACCGAAGAATTGCGCGGCTTTTACCCCGAGATCGAACCTTTCGAGACCGGCATGCTCGATGTCGGCGACGGCCACACGATCTATTGGGAACGGGTGGGCACGCGCGGTGGAAAACCGGCGGTTTTCCTGCATGGCGGTCCCGGCGGCGGGGTGAATCCCACGCATCGCCGCGTTTTCGATCCGGCCCTTTACGACGTCATCCTGTTCGACCAGCGCGGCTGCGGCCGCTCCACGCCGCATGCGGAACTGGAAGCCAATACCACATGGCATCTCGTTGCCGATATCGAAAGGCTGCGCGTGCTTTGCGGCTTCGAGAAATGGCTGGTTTTCGGCGGTTCCTGGGGCTCGACGCTGGCGCTCGCCTATGCCGAGACCCATCCCGACCGCGTCAGTGAGCTGGTTCTGCGCGGCATTTACACCGTCACCAGGCCGGAACTGGACTGGTATTACCAGTTCGGCGTTTCCGAAATGTATCCGGATCAGTGGGAAAAATTCATAGCACCCATCCCGCAAGCCGAACGCGGCGAGATGATGCAGGCCTATAACCGCTATCTCACCGGTACCGACGAGGCGAAGAAACTCGAATGCGCCAAGGCATGGAGCCAGTGGGAAGGGGCAACCATCTCACTCGTCAGCGATCCCGACCGGGTCGCGGATTTCGGCGAGGACAAATACGCCATCGCTTTCGCCCGCATCGAAAACCACTTTTTCGTCAATGGCGGCTGGCTGGAAGAAGGCCAATTGCTGCGCGACGCCGGCAAACTTAACGATATTCCCGGCGTCATCGTGCATGGGCGTTATGACATGCCCTGCCCGCTGAAATATGCCTGGCAGCTGGCCAAAGCTTGGCCGAAGGCGGATTTCCACATCATCGAGGCGGCCGGACACGCGATGAGCGAGCCGGGCATTCTTGATCAACTGATCCGCGCCAACGACCGTTTTGCCGGGAAATAACCAGTCCTTTCATCACCTTGCAACGGACGGATAAGAGAATGATTCACGCAGGGCTTCCTGCGCGGATCATTTCCTTCCATCGCGGAGCAGCCCATTTCAAGGGCAGCGCGCCTTTTATTCATGCAGTTTTTCTCATGAACCCTTCACGGAAATGAATTGGCCGCCACTGTGGCGATCCGTTATAAAACGGCATCCGAACAATTGGCGGTACTCCCCATGGCACTCGACAAATCGCTCCCGGCCCAGGAGGGCGGCGACAGCGCGCGCGGTTTTGCTTTCGCGCTTTCCGCTTATCTGCTCTGGGGGTTTCTTCCCTTCTACATGAAAGCGGTTGCGCATATTTCGCCGATCGAGGTCATTGTCCATCGCGTCGTCTGGTCGGTGCCGATTGCGGCGGTCGTGCTGATTGCGCTCGGGCGCACGGCGGAAATCAGAACCGCGCTCAGAACCCCGAAGATGCTGGCTATGGCGAGCCTGACGGCCATCCTCATTAGCATCAACTGGGGCGTCTATATCTGGGCGATCGGCGCAGGCCGCGCGCTCGATGCCGCGCTTGGCTATTTCATCAATCCGCTGTTCAGCATTTTCCTCGGCGCGGTGCTTCTCAAGGAAAAGCTTTATCCGGCGCAGATCGCCGCTATCTGCCTCGTGGCGCTGGCGGTGGCGATCCTCACCTGGCATGCGGGTAGCCTGCCCTGGGTGTCCATCGCGCTCACCGTGTCCTGGGGTTTTTACGCCTTTTTCCGCAAGACTTTGCCGATTGGCGCAACGCAGGGTTTCCTGCTGGAAGTCATGCTTTTATCCATCCCTGCCGTGCTGGTGATGATCTGGCTCGCCTTCAGCGGACAGGCGCATTTCATGGGCGGCAACTCCGCCGATACTTGGCTTCTGGCGGCAAGCGGGCTTATCACCGCCGTTCCGCTCATCCTTTATGGCAATGGCGCAAAACTGCTGCGGCTGTCGACCATCGGCATCATGCAATATATCGCACCGACGATGATCTTCCTCATTGCCATCTTCATCTTCAAGGAGCCGTTCGACATGGTGCGCATGGCCGCCTTTGCGATGATCTGGGTGGCGCTGGCGATCTATACCGGCTCCAGCCTGCTGCGGCTCAAGCGGTAGTCCGGGCGGCATCCCTCATTCCTTTGCTCATCACGGGAATGAAGAGAGGTAGCGTCAATAGTCCACCAGCAATTGCGGGTTGGCGTCGTAACCGAAATGCGGTTTGACGCCGAGAACGCCTGCCGTTTGGGTAATTATCTCGCGGGTCATCGGGGCCGCGGTTGAGGCCGCCGTGCGCCCGCCGTTCACGCCGGTCTTCGGGGCGTCGATCATCGTCAACACGACATATTTCGGTTTGTGCATGGGAAAACCTGCCACGAAGGCGTTGAAATTGATATCCTTGGCGTAACGGCCATTGATCACCTTGTCGGCGGTTCCAGTCTTGCCGCCCACATGAAATCCCTCCACCTGCGCGCCACGGCCGGAACCCTTGATGCCGTTCCAATTGAACAGGTAGCGCATATCGGCGCTCGTCCTGTCGTTGATGACGGTGCGCGCGAGCGATGCGGCAGCTTCTTTCGAACGCGGCAGGAAGGTCGGCGAAATCAGGTTGCCGCCATTGATCAGCGCGGCAGCGGCCACCGCCGTCTGCAACGGGGTGGTGGCGACGCCATGGCCGAAGGAGATGGTGACGGAATTGATCTTCTTCCATGTTCTCGGCTGGGTAGGCGTGGCCACACCGGGCATTTCCGTGTCCATCCTGGTAAGAAGCCCGAGTTTCGTCAGAAATTGCTGATGGCCTTCGACCCCGACCTTGTCGGCCACCGCCGCCGTGCCGATATTCGATGAATATTGAAACACTTCCGGAATGGAGAGCGGCCGGTTCCTGCCCTTGAAATCCTTGATGGTGAAGCCGCCCATGCGGATCGGCCGCGACGCATCCACCACCGAACCCAGCGTGATCGCCCCGGCATCCAGCCCCATGGCGAGCGTGAAGCTCTTGAATGTGGAGCCCATCTCGAAGGTGGCGTTGCTCATCCGGTTGAACCAGCCCTTTTCATACTCCCTGTCGATGCTGCCATCGGCGAGGGTGCGGGACGGTTCGTTCGGATCGTAGTCAGGCACCGAGGCCATGGCCAGCACTTCGCCCGTCTCCACATCAAGGATCACCGAACCGGCGGCTTCGGCCTGATAGGCGCTTTTCGCCTTCACGACCACATCGCGGACGATGTTTTGTACCCTGAGATCGATGGAGAGCCGCACCGGCTCCATCGGCGCGCCGCTGGCAAGACCCACGGCGCGCAGATCGGCCAGCCCCTGCTGGTCGAGGTAGCGCTCCATGCCGGCAAGCCCCTGATTGTCGACATTGACGTGGCCGATAATATGCGAAGCGGTGGGGCCGCCCGGATAAAACCTTCGCTTTTCCGGCCGGAAGCCGATGCCCGGTATGCCGAGGTTGAGAATATCCGCCTGCTGCCGGGGCGTCAGCTGGCGTCGCAGCCATTGAAAGCCGGTATCCGAGCGCAACCGGCGGTGCGTTTCACGCCAGTCGAGATTGGGAATAACGGTCGCGAGTTTCTCCACCACCTCGTCCGGATCGACGATCCGGCGCGGATCCGCATAGAGCGAGACCATGTTAAGATCGGTTGCCAGAAGCGTGCCGTTGCGATCGACAATATCCGGCCGGGAGGCGACGGCATTGGCACCGGTATTGATCCATGCGGTCGCCACCGGTTCGGCAAGGCCATATTGGACGAGACGTGCGGCGACGACCGCATAGATGACAGCGAAGGCGGCGATCAGGATGCCGAGCCTCATGCGCGCATCGACCCTGCGGCGAGCGGCGGAACCGAGGAGCGCCTCCCTACCCTGCGCGGAATTTCTCTGAATAATAAAATGCGCCCGGCTTTTGAGCCGCACCACAAAAGCAATCATTTCCCGATGACACCCACTCTCATGGCGGCGAAACGAATTCCGCGACAGCCAACGCCTTATTGAGGCTGGCACAAGATAAGCCGCGGGGCCATGAAAAGAGCGGGCGGAGAGATGCCGCCGTTAAATCTGTATTAATATACATTTAAAATTGTAACGAGCCGCCCAGGCGGTCGTTAACAAAGGGCAAAGCTAGAGGCGGGAAATCACCGAAGGGTCGCCTTCCGGGTTCTGCTGCGCCAGCGCCCGGTCGATGATGGCGGGCACGATATCCTTCACCTCGTCGATGACGAGTGGGTTGAGAAGATGCGCGCGGTGAATGAAGCCCTGGTCGCGCATGTGTTGCACCAACTCCAGCATCGGGTTCCAGAAGCCGTTGATATTGGCAAAGACCATCGGTTTGGAATGGCGGCCAAGCTGCGCCCAGGTCATGATCTCGACGATCTCCTCCAGCGTGCCGACACCGCCCGGCAATGTCACGAAGGCATCGGACCGCTCGAACATCATATGTTTGCGCTCGTGCATGTCCTTGGTTATGACAAGCTCGTTCAATTGTCCGAGAGAATGGCGCGTCGCCTCCATATCGACCAGAAATTCCGGTATGATGCCGGTTACTTCGCCGCCATTGGAAAGAACGCCGCTGGCGACCGCGCCCATGATGCCCTTGGTGCCGCCGCCATAAATGAGGCGAATGCCGCTTTCGGCAAAGCATTTCCCAAGCGCGCGGCCTGCTTCCATATAAGCCGGATCACGTCCGGGCTGGGAGCCGCAATAAACGCAGATGGATCGAATCGATGTATTTTTGTCCGTCATGAAGGGAAGGAACTATGTGCGATGCGGCACGTCAAGAAAATTTGGGAAATCCCTTGCAAATATGGCCTTTTAGCCACTCGCCGCTTGTCTGGCGCAAGGTAAGGCGCTAGCAATCTCAACTTGTGTGAAAAGCTTGAAATACCCGGAGATTCCAGGATGAAAAATAATAAAGCCGGTTTGCTGGCGCTGGTCGTGCTGGGGATTGCGTCCCTGCTCATGATCTTTTTCGTCCTGCCGCGGATTTCAAACGACGGCAAACCGATCGGCGACGCTATCAACGAGGCCGGCGACGCCGTGAAGAACAGCGTTGAAATGGGCGCCGACAAGGCGGGCGACATTCTGTCCGACGCGGCCGAGGAAACCGCCAACATCGCCGACAAGGTCGGGCGGCGGGCGGCTTCCGCCACCCAGTCGATCAAGGATCTGACGACGCTTTTCGCCGACAGCAAGGTTCCCTCCGACGCCGATTTCGCAGCGGCGCGCAAGAAGGTCGAAACCTCGCTGAAGGAACTGACGAATATCGAAATTCCCGAGTCGCTGGACGAAACGACGTCGCGGCTCATCACTACGGCGCGCGCGGCCGCCGAGCGCACCACGGCGTTCCTGCGCGGCCTGCCTGACAATGCGGCGGCGGCGGCGGCCCAGGTGCGTCGTCTGGCTGGCGTCTTCGCCGGCACCGACGATGGTGCGCCAGAACCGGCAAAACCGGCCGCAGCACCCGCCGATGCGGCGCAATCATCATCCGCCACGCCGACTTTCGACGTGCTGCGCGTCGAGCCGGATGGTTCGGCCGTGATCGCCGGCAAGGCGCAGCCCGGTGCGAAGCTCGAAATCTTGAGCAACGGCAAGGTGATCGCGCAGACGACCATCGACGGCAGCGGCGATTTCGCCGCCGTTTTCGACAATCCGCTGCCACCCGGCGATCATGAGCTGGTGCTGCGTTCGACCGATGCCAACGGCAAGGCAACGCAATCCGAAGAAGTCGCCACGGTTTCCGTACCTGACGGCAAGACGGGCGAGCTTCTGGCCATGGTTTCCAAGCCCGGCAAGGCAAGCCGCGTGCTGGCCATGCCGGAGGCGGCCCCTCCGGCGCTTCAGCCGCAAGCCGCGCCCTCGCAACAGCCTGCGGCAACATCCGAAACCAGCGCCAACACCGCTTCCGCACCGCTCGCCGGCACTGCGGCTGCGTCCGCCGCGGCCCCGCTGACCTCGAGCGTTCAGGTCACCGCCGTCGAGTTCGAGGGATCGAAGATCTTCGTCGCCGGTTCCGCGCCTGCCGGTTCGACTGTGCGTGCGCTGGTCGATGACAGGGAAATCGGCAAGAGCATCACGGAAGCCTCCGGTCATTTCGTCGTCGAAGGCGATGTCGAGCTTAGCGTCGGCAGCCATATCATCACCGTCGAGGAACTGAATGCCGACGGCGCCGCGAAACTGCGCGTGCGCGTTCCCTTCGAGCGGCCGCAGACCGACCAGGCGACCGTCGCCATGCAAACGCCGTCCGCTCCGTCGTCAGCCACAGCGACTGCGGCGCCGGCTGAAAACCAGAGCACGGCAAGTGATCGCGCAACTTTTGAAAAGCTGCGCGACGATGTTGCCAAGGCCTTCGGCATTCTTTCCAATCTCTACAAGGATCAGGCCACGCCGGCGCTCGATCAGGCCATTGCCGGCCGCTCCGCCGTCGTCATCGGCCTCAAGTCGCTTTCGGAATTCCGTACCGCCGCCGCGACAGATCCGGCCTTCACCGCTTTTGCCGGCGACATCACCGCCAAGGCGCGCCAGCTGCTAACATCGGTCGAAGCATGGCCGAACGATGTGGCGGCAATCGGCAAGGGTATCGCCTCGCTGGCAAGCCGCCTTGCCGAGCTCCACATCACGGCGCCCGCCGCTCCCGCTCCACAGGCGCCCGCCGGTCCGCAGACCTTCGAGCAGGCGCCGCTGGCAGAGAGCCAGAACAGCGTCATCATCCGCCGCGGTGATACGCTGTGGCAGATTTCCCGTCGTGTTTATGGTCAGGGCGTGCGTTATACGACGATCTATCTCGCCAACGAAGACCAGATCAAAAACCCCGACCTGATCGAGCCCGGCCAGATTTTCGGCGTGCCGAAAGAGGCGTTGCCGAATGCCGAGGAACTTCACCGCAAGCGGCTGAAGGGCGGCTCCTGAGCATTTCTAGCGTTGCGGTGAACGCGCAACAACCCTATCTGTGACACGCGCGGCGGCTTGACCAAAGCCGCCGCCCTGCTGTCGGCTTCCGGCAGTCACCGGAGCGAATGATGGCCACGAAGAAAAAAACCATTTCTGCGGATTCCAGCAATCCCATCCAGACGCTGATCAATCTCTGGCCCTATATGTGGCCGGAGGGGCGTTGGGATCTGAAGATGCGGGTGGTCTGGGCCACCGTGTATCTGGTCGTCGCCAAGCTGGTGCTGATCTCAGTTCCCTATTTCTTCAAATGGGCGACCGATGCGCTGAACGGCCGGCTGGATATGGCCGGGCTTGTTCCCGCCTTCCTGCTCGGAGCCGTCGCGCTGGTGATCGCCTATAATCTGACGCGGCTGATACAGGTGGGACTCAACCAGCTGCGCGATTCGCTTTTTGCAAGCGTCGGCCAACATGCCGTGCGTCAGCTCGCCTACAGGACCTTCGTTCACATGCACCGGCTTTCTTTGCGGTTCCATCTGGAGCGCAAAACCGGCGGACTGTCGCGGGTCATCGAGCGTGGCACCAAGGGCATTGAAACCATTGTCCGCTTCACCATTCTCAACACCGCGCCGACCCTCATCGAATTCCTGCTGACAGCGATCATCTTCTGGGCCTCCTACGGTTTTTCCTATGTGCTCGTCACGGTCATCACGGTCTGGGCCTATATCTGGTTCACCGTGCGGGCCAGCAACTGGCGCATCGGCATCCGCCGCGCCATGAATGACAGCGACACCGACGCCAACACCAAGGCAATCGATTCGCTCCTGAATTTCGAGACCGTCAAATATTTCGGCAATGAAGAGATGGAGGCGCGGCGTTTCGATGTCGCCATGGAGCGTTACGAAAAATCGGCGATCTCGATCTGGACCTCGCTCGGCTGGCTGAACTTCGGCCAAGGCGTTATCTTCGGCATCGGCTCCACCGTCATGATGGTGATGTCGGCGCTTGCCGTGCAGCGCGGCGAACAGACAATCGGCGATTTCGTCTTCGTCAATGCGCTGCTGTTGCAGCTTTCCGTGCCGTTGAATTTTATCGGCTTCGTTTATCGCGAAATCCGCCAGGGCCTGACCGACATCGAGCAGATGTTCGATCTTCTGGAAGTAGAGGCGGAAGTCACCGACAGGCCGGATGCGAAGCCGCTTGCAGCCGGACCGGGCGCGATCTCCTTCCGCGACGTGCATTTCGCCTATGACCCCGACAGACCGATCCTGAAGGGCGTTTCCTTCGACGTGCCGGCGGGCAAGACGGTGGCCATTGTCGGCCCTTCGGGCGCGGGCAAATCGACGATCTCGCGGCTGCTTTATCGTTTCTACGATATTCAGGAAGGCTCGGTGACCGTTGACGGGCAGGATATTCGCGATGTGACGCAGAAGAGCCTGCGCTCGGTGATCGGTATGGTGCCGCAGGATACCGTGCTTTTCAACGACACGCTCGCCTATAACATCCGTTATGGCCGCCCCTCCGCCACCGACGAGGAACTGAGGGCTGCGGCGGATGCGGCGCAGATCAGCGCCTTCATCGGCAAGCTGCCGGAGGGTTACGCCACCATGGTCGGTGAACGCGGCCTGAAGCTTTCCGGCGGGGAAAAACAGCGCGTGGCGATTGCCCGCACGATCCTCAAAGGGCCGCCGATCCTCATTCTCGACGAGGCGACCTCTGCGCTCGATACGCATACCGAGCAGGAAATCCAGAGCGCGCTCGACATCGTCTCGAAGAACCGCACCACGCTGGTCATCGCCCATCGCCTTTCCACCGTCATCGGCGCGGATGAGATCATCGTGCTGAAGGACGGGCAGATCGCCGAACGCGGCACGCACAGCTCGCTGATGGGGCAGAACGGCCTCTACGCCTCGATGTGGAGCCGCCAGCGCGAGGCGATCCGTGCGGAAGAGGTGCTGCGCCATGTGCGCGAAACCGACGATCTGGGTGTCATCGACCGCGGTGAACCGGCGCATTGACGCGCATAACCCCGGCCAACCGGGCCTCATGGCCCCCGGCCCATTGCCCGGCGGCGCGTTTGGCTGTAACCAGCTAGGCAAAATTTGTCGCATTGCCGTGTGGCTCATGTCGTATCACGACCACATACAGACGCGACAGACGACAACCGGAGCAAGGAATCTCATGAATCTGTTCGACACCATTCGCAACACCATCGTACCGATCCACAAGGAAGGTTATGTCTTCGTGGCGGCCTTCTTCGTCGCATCGTTGGTGCTCGGCTGGATCGCCGAACCGCTGTTCTGGGTCGGTCTCGTGCTCACAGCCTGGTGCGCCTATTTCTTCCGCGATCCCGAGCGTGTCACGCCGCAGGATGACGACCTCATCATCAGCCCGGCCGATGGCAAGGTTTCCGCCGTGCAGAGCGTCGTTCCGCCGCTGGAGTTGGAACTCGGCAAGGAACCGCTGGTGCGTATCTCGGTGTTCATGAACGTGTTCAACTGCCATGTGAACCGCGCGCCCGTGCGTGGCCGCATCGTCAATGTCGCTTACCGTCCCGGCCTCTTCCTCAATGCCGAAGTGGACAAGGCTTCCGAAGACAATGAGCGCAACGGCCTCGTCATCGAGACCTCGCACGGCAAGGTCGGCGTGGTGCAGATCGCCGGCATGGTTGCCCGCCGCATCGTCTGCTGGGTAAAGCCGAATGAACCAGTCGACGCCGGCGAGCGTTTCGGTCTTATCCGTTTCGGCTCGCGTCTCGATATCTTCCTTCCCGCAGGTTTCGAGCCGCGCGTATCGGTCGGCCAGACGGCGATTGCCGGTGAAACCGTGCTCGCCGAATTCGGCTCCGCCAAGGGTCCGGTCGTCAGCCGCCGCGGCTGACGGAAACAGGAAGGGCATGCGCATGGAAACGCCGATCGCCGAACCGCAACAGAACGGCAAACCAGAGGGCCGCAGCGACAGCGGCCGTGGACCACGGCTGAGGGAAATTCCCTTTCGCCTCGTCGTTCCCAATCTCATCACCGTTCTGGCCATCTGTGCGGGCCTGAGCGGCGTGCGTCTCGCCATAGAGGGCCGCTTCGAGCTGGCCGTCGGCATGGTGCTGCTTGCCGCCTTCCTTGACGGCATAGACGGGCGCATCGCCCGCATGATGAAAGCGACGTCCAAATTCGGCGAGCAGATGGATTCGCTGGCCGATATCGTCAATTTCGGTGTCGCCCCTGCCCTCGTGGTCTATGCCTACCTTCTCGACCAGGCGCGCTCCATCGGCTGGATCGCCGCCCTCATCTATGTCATCGCCGCCGGCCTGCGTCTGGCGCGTTTCAACGTCATGATCGAGCGGCCGGTCAAGGCGCCGTGGCAGAATGAGTTCTTCGTGGGCGTCCCCGCCCCGATGGGCGCCATGCTGGTGCTGCTGCCTGTCTATCTCGGCTTCCTCGGCGTCGAGCCGGACAAGCCCTTCGCCTATGTGGCCGCCGCCTATACCGTGCTGATCGGTTATCTCCTCATCAGCCGCCTGCCGGTCTGGTCGGGAAAATCCGGCACCAGCCGCATCCGTCGCGATCTGGTCCTGCCGATGATCCTCGTCGTCGTGCTCTATGTCGCAATGCTGATGAGCTTCACCTGGGAAGTGCTGGTTCTGACGGTTGCCGCCTATCTCGTCTTCATTCCCATCAGCGCCCGCCTCTGGCACCGCCGCTACGGCACGCTGACCATCGAGGAAGACGCACATGACGACGCCAATGGCGGCAACGGCCTCGATCGCGGTATTTAAAACCGCAGGTTTATTTTTTCTCACACAAGCCGGCGCAGGATGTGACGCAAAATGTCGCAGTCTGGAAAGCCGGCTTCGTTTTTCTTCGCCTCGAATCCGTCAAGATTAGCCGCGAAAGAAGTGGCTCACACGCATCGCAACGGCGATTGACGTGAATTGTGGAGAGAGAGAAATGACGAACGAGACGAAGGCGCAGCCGCCGGCGAAGCCCGACCTCAACAGCCACTACCGCCCGCTCGGACTGAAGGCCGTAGCGGCCGCAACCCTGATGCTGAAGCGCAAGCCCGCCGCCAAAACCGCCTGAAAATATTAGATTTTTTGATTTTTTTGGATTTTGCGAATCTTCCAGAAAACGGAACGTTGCCGACGGAAAATCGACAATCACGCGGCGCCTTTTTCGGGCGCCGTTTTTTTGTTTCAGGCACCGCCGCGATACTGCAGAGCGTCAGTCATTCACGCAATCGGCAGCCTTCTGTAACGAAGCTGCAACGAAAGTGTAGTAAAAGGCTCGCCTTCCACAAGAAGGCTATACGAACACCGACGTATAGATTAGTGAATACAAAAGAACTTTTCTATTCCGCATTTTTTTCCACAACAATGCATAAGCCGGCTCTCGAATCCGCAGACACGCGGATGGCGGATGTTCGGCGTTGAGGGAAGATTGTGAAGACAGGCCAGGGGGGCTTGGGACGGCCATGCAGGATAAAATCCTTCTGATTGAAGATTCCGTTGCTCTTTCCATGCTGCTGAAGACGCGGCTTTCGGAAGAAACGGAAGCCGAAGTCGTCCATTGCGACAGCATGGCCGCGGCCGATACCCTCATGCAGACCCATGACTTCACGCTGGCGCTGACGGGCCTCAACCTGCCCGATGCGCCGAAGGGCGAGATTCTCGCACTTTTATCCGAGCGCAAGGTGCCAGCCATCGTTTTCACCGCCACGGTGGATGACGAGGCGCGCAAGCGCTACGCCGAAAAGAAGATCATCGACTATATCGTCAAGGACGGCCATCGAACCGTCGATGCGGTCGTCAGAACGGTCCAGCGGATTTTGAGCAACAAGCTCTTCTCCGTTCTGGTCGTCGATGATGTGCGAACAGCCCGTTCCGGCCTGGTGGAAATTCTGGAGCGGCAGAATTTCAGGGTCAGCGAGGCCCATTCGGGCAAGCAGGCGCTGGAGATACTGTCGCAAGACCCGACGATCCAGCTTGTCATCACCGATTATCATATGCCCGACATGGACGGCTACGAGCTCACACGCCGTATCCGCGACAGCCGGTCCTCCGAAGATTTGCGGGTCATCGGCATCTCCTCTTCAACGGATCGTCTCCTTTCGGCAAGTTTTCTCAAGGCCGGCGCGTCGGATTTCGTCTACCGCCCCTTCGTGCCGGAAGAATTGCAATGCCGCATCGACAACAATATCGAGACGTTGAAACAGCTCAAACGCCTGCGCGAACTGGCAGAGCGAGATCACCTCACAGGCCTGCCCAATCGTCGCTCCTTCTTCGAGCGCACGCGGGCGCTGATGGATGTCATCAATGGCAATGACGAGAGCGGCGCCGTCGCCATTCTCGACATCGATCATTTCAAGAAGATCAACGACACGCTGGGGCACGATGCCGGCGACAGGGCGCTGAAAAAGCTGGCCGCACTGCTGCATGAAATGTGCGACGAGCAACGCCATATTCCCGCCCGCCTCGGCGGCGAGGAATTTGCCGTGTTCCTGCGCGGGCTGGATGCCCGGGCTGCCTATGCCTTCTGCGAGGAACTGCGCGAACAGGTGGAAAGGAACGGCCGCCAGCTGAGCGGCAGCAGCCTGGCGCTGACGATTTCGCTCGGCGTCGTGGAGATCGAGAAGGGCGAGCCCTTCGACAACCAGCTGAATGCGGCGGATCAGTTGCTCTATCTGGCCAAGGCGAATGGCCGCAACCGCGTCTATTCCGACATCATGATCCAGGAAGGCCTGCAAAAGATCGGGCTGAACGGCTGATTGTCTCTGAAGTCTTCTATGGGACCGAGCAAGTGCCACTTGTTTCTTCTCCCCGCCGGGGAGAATTCCGCGGCAGGGGATGAGGGGGCAAGCTCTCCGCATATCTCTACCGTAGCCCCCTCATCGGACCCTTCGGGCCATCTTCTCCCCGGCGGGGAGAAGAAAAAGGCGGCTCGCTCAGCCCTCGTCATTGGCCTCGCGAAACACCTCAAAACAACGACATCTGCCCCTCGTCCTTCGGCGGTTTGATCTTTGCCAGCGGCGCGCTTTCCGGCACCGGTTCGATGAGGTCGGCGCCGACATTAGCGACCTTGTTGACCTTATCCGAAACGGGAATCATCTCGAAAAAATCATCCTGAACGGGTCGCATCAGGTCGGCGACCTCGCGTGGCTCCTGGGTCTTGCAGTCGAGCCAGCGGCTGAAATCTTCCGGCGCAATGACCACGGGCATGCGGTCGTGAATACGGCCAATCGCGGCATTGGCGGCCGTGGTGAGGATTGCGCCGGTATCAACTTCCGAACCATCGGCAGACGACCAGGTTTCCATGAGACCGGCGAAAGCGACGATGCCGCCGCTTTTCGGGCGGATGAAATAGGGTTGCGGTTTGCCGCCCTCCTCCTTTTGCGGGCGCCGCCATTCGTAAAAACCCGTTGCCGGGACGAGCACGCGGCGATGGCGCATGGCCGCGCGGAAGGAGGCCTTGCCGATTGCGGTTTCGGAACGGGCGTTGATGAGCAGCGGAAAATCCTTGGGGTCCTTCACCCAGCCCGGCATGAAACCCCAGCGCACCAGCAGGGCCCGGCGATTGGGCAGGTTGCTGCCGCGTTCCTGCCGTTCGCCCTCCATGACGACCAGAATGGGTTGGGTCGGCGCGATATTGAAACGGGCGGGAAAATCCTCAAGGCCGATCAGATCGAGATAATCGGCAATCTCCTCGGGCGTCGCCTTCAGCACGAAACGTCCGCACATCGCCTTCTCCTTATGCCCTTGGTCCGAACAGGATGATGGCGGTGCCGGCAAGGCAGACGATGCCGCCGGCGATATCCCACCTGTCCGGCGTTTGCCCTTCCACGCCCCAGAGCCAGAAAAGCGAGGCAGCAATATAGATCCCGCCATAGGCGGCATAGGCCCTGCCCGCCGCCTCTGTCGGCACCAGCGTCAGAAGCCAGGCAAAAGCCGCCAGCGCCACCATGCCGGGCAACAATATCCAACCGGTCTTACCGAGTTTCAGCCAGGCCCAGAAGGAAAAACAGCCGGCGATTTCGGCAAGAGCCGCCAGAACGTAGATAAGATAGACCTTCATTCCACCGTCTTTAGTGTGCACAATCGCGTCCGTTCCGGACTATAACCATCGGCGCGGAAACCGGAATCGATTTTTCCGAGCCACGATACCACGATAGACAGGCCGGAAACGGCCGAAACAAGCGAAACCCTTCATGACCCTTCGTATCAAGCCCCGTGCCGCCTCCTCCGCCATCGTCAGGAATGGAGACCGGCTGCTTCTCGTGCGCCGCATCAACCCACCCTCCAAGGACATGTTCGCCTTTCCGGGCGGTCGGGCCGAAGACGGCGAAACGCCGGCCGAAACGGCATTGCGCGAGCTGCAGGAAGAAACCGGCATCGTCGCTCGCCGGCCGCAGCTTTTCGCGACATACGATCTTCCCTCGCGAGATGCGGCAGGCCTGCTGACGAGCCATTATTTCCTGTCGGTTTTCACCGTGGAAACCGATGCCGACCCCCTCGTGACTGTCGGCGACGATGCGGCGGATGCGGGCTGGTACACATTGGCGGAAATTCGCCTGCTGCCCGCGCCCGAAAGCGTCGTCGAATGCGCCGAACGCCTGCTTGCATGATTGCCAGCCAGCCAGAATCGCTATTATCTAGGATCGATCCGCCCGCCGGATGGTCACGAGCCAACAGTTCACGCGTATGTGTGGGGCAGAATAGAATTTTGATACGACCAACCATCTTCCTGTCTCTTTTTGTGACAATGCTTGCCGTATCAGGGCAAGAGGGTATCGCTTATGCGCAGCCTTCAAAATCCGTTTCGACGGCGCGTCCTGCGGAAGCGACACCGCCCAAACCCGCTCCTTACGACGACAAGCTGGCGCGGCTTTCGGAAATATTGGGCGCGGTGCAATATCTGAGAACGCTGTGCCCCTCTTCCGGACCGGAGGACTGGCGCAAATCGATGAGCGACCTTCTGGCCGCTGATACGGCCAACGAACCCGAACGCCGCCAGCGCATGACGGCCGCATTCAACCGTGGATACCGCTCCTTTGCGGCTATCCACACCAGTTGCACACGCGCCGCCATCATGGCAGAAGAGAACTACCGTAACGAAGGGGCAACACTCGCGCAGGAAATCGCGTCCCGGTTCGGAAATTAGAGGATTATTAACCTCTTTTCGCCGCAGGCCGTGCCGTTTTGATAAAAGGCTGCTAGTGTTGTTAACAGGGTGGTAAGGACTTGCCCGCCCTGTCGAGGATGAAAAATGCAGACAAGCCGTAACGAAATCGACGATATGATCGTGCATGAAAAAATGCAGGTCGCTCTGGAACACCAGAACGAGGCATGGGCTGACGGCATGGCCGACGGCATCGAGCCTGAGATCATCGCCGATGCCGCCATCGCTCTGGCCATGCGCGAAACCATCCGTATCCATGGCGAGGCCGGCGCTGAAGCAATGCTGGAATCGCTGCGCCAGCGCATGCTTCAGGGCGAATTTTCGCCGCAGCGGGTAATACAGTAAAGCCGGGGTCTATCATGTCTTGCCTGAGCAAGGGGCTTTTGCGCTCTTCCGCCCTGCTGTCCATCCTGCTTGCGCTCGCCGCCAGCCCGATTGGCATGCCAGGCCGCGCCTTTGCCCTTTCCGAGCTGAAGCCGGCGCAGAACACCGAAAGCGAGCCGAAGGCTGAGAATGGCGGTGAGCCGCAGCAGGCCCAGCCCGCGGAGCCGGACGAAATCGAAGGCGATTCGGAAGGCATTCCCCTGCCCGACCCTCTTGTGGACCGTTCCGCCAATCAGGCCAACCAGCAATCCTCCACGTCCGACAACACGCCTGAAATGTCTGTCGTGATCGAGCACGACATTTCCAAGGCGCCGGAACCCGTGCGCAAGCTGCGCCAGCAGATCATCGATGCCGCCGCCTCCGGCGATATCGAAAAGCTGCGACCCTTCATCGCTGCCGGCCAGAACGAATTCCGCATCGACGGCAATGACGGCGAAGACCCGATTGCGGCGCTGAAAACTTATTCCGGCGATCCTGACGGGCTGGAAGTGCTGGCGATCATCATCGACCTGCTGTCGACCGGTTATGCCCATGTGGACGCCGGCACGCCTGACGAGGCCTATGTTTTCCCCTATTTTTCCGGAAAACCGCTGAATACGCTGACTGCGCCGGAAAAGGTGGAGCTTCTGCGAATCATTACGGCGGGCGATCTGGCTGACATGCAGGAATTTGGCAATTACAGCTTTTATCGCGTCGGCATTTCGCCTGACGGCAAGTGGAAGTTCTTCACCGCCGGCGATTGATCGCATCGCAGCGCTTGCCGTTCTTTTGCAAAAATCCTAACTGTGCGGAATGAGCATTCCGGCAAATGCATCTGCATCTTGCCTGCTATCCGCATAGTCTCGACGAACCGAACGGTGACGCCATGCCTTCCGCCTTTCTTGCCGACCGCCGTCTGATCCGGGTTTCCGGCGCCGGCGCCGAGGAATTTTTGAACAACCTCATCACCGCAGATGTTGAAAACCTGCCGCAAGGCGAAGCAAGGGCCGCAGCCCTTCTGACGCCGCAGGGCAAGATCCTGTTCGATTTTCTGATCTGGCGCGATGGCGGGGACTATCTGATCGAGACGGGCGCGGCCGAACAGGACGCGCTGTTGCGCCGCCTGACCATGTACAAGCTGCGTGCACCGGTCGACCTCAAAGCCGAGACGGTGGAAGGCGTGAGCGTTTTCTGGAACGAGACTGCCGCAGCGGCTGGCGTCAGGGATGGCCGTTTCGCCAAAGCCGGCATCGATCTCTACCGTATACCGGGCGCCTCCGCATCCGGCGACATCGCGGCCTATGATGCGCTCCGTATCGAGCAGGGCATTGCCGAATCGGGTCGGGATTATGCGCTTCAGGATGCTTTTCCGCACGATGTGCTAATGGATGTGAATGACGGCGTTTCCTTCAATAAGGGTTGTTTTGTCGGTCAGGAAGTCGTCTCGCGCATGAAACATCGCGGCACGGCAAGACGCCGCGTCGTCAGCGTTTCGGCCGAAGTCGCGCTTCCCGCCAGCGGAGCGGAGATTACTGCCGATGGAAAGCCGGTCGGCGCGCTCGGAACTGTTTCCGGTAACAGGGCGCTCGCCATTGTGCGGATCGACCGTATTGCCGATGCGCTTGCTTCAGGTACGCCGCTTCTTGCCGGGAATGTTCCCGTGACGGTGGCGCTGCCGGCGTGGAGCGGCATTTCCTTGCCGACGGCCGATCCGGCAGCGCGGGCGGAGGACTGAGAGTGACGCCCGCAAAAAGCCCGCGCGCCTGGCAGCGCATGCTGTCCGGTCGGCGGCTCGATCTGCTCGACCCTTCGCCGCTCGATGTGGAAATCGTCGATATTGCCCATGGCCTTGCCCGCGTAGCCCGCTGGAACGGCCAGACGCGCGGCGACCATGCCTTTTCCGTGGCCCAGCATTGCCTCATCGTCGAGACCATCTTCTGCCGCATGTGCACCGGTGCCACGCCTGACGAGATGCAGATGGCGCTTCTGCACGATGCGCCGGAATATGTCATCGGCGACATGATCTCGCCGTTCAAATCGGTGGTCGGCGGTGGTTACAAGACCGTGGAAAAACGCCTGGAAGCCGCGGTGCATCTGCGTTTCGGCCTGCCGCCGCATGCATCGCGCGAATTGAAGGACCGCATCAAGAAGGCCGATACGGTCGCCGCCTTTTTCGAAGCGACGGAACTTGCCGGTTTTTCCACCGCCGAGGCGCAGAAGTTCTTCGGCCTGCCGCGCGGCATCACCCGCGATATGTTCGACATGACGCCCCTGCCCTCGACTGAAGCGCAAAAGCTTTTCATTGAGCGTTTTGAGGCAATTGAAGAGCTGCGTATGGTCAAGACGGGGAGCGCGACATGACGGCCATTGTTGTATCGCCGCTGTCGCGGATCGCGGAGATGGCCGTGAAGCACAAGGCCCGCGAAATGGTGACGCTGATCGCCAAAGAGCAGTCCTTTCACCGCCCTGCCGTCATTGCCGCAGACCGGCACCTGACGCTTGCCATGAACGACATTGCATTCAAGGGCACCGCCGATCTCATCGCGCCGGACGATGCGCATGTGCTGAAGCTAATCGATTTCGCCCGGCAATGGGACCAGTCCGCGCCGCTGCTCATCCATTGCTGGATGGGTGTTTCGCGCTCACCCGCCGCCGCCGTCATCGCATCCCTCAGCCTTTATCCGGACCAAGACGAGAACGAACTCGCCGGGCGATTGCGGGCGGTTTCCCCTTACGCCACGCCGAATGCCCGTATCATCGCCATTGGCGACCGGCTTCTGAGGCGCGACGGGCGACTTGTCAGGGCGATAAAGGCGATCGGCAGGGGTGCGGATACCGACGGCAACGTGCCTTTCGTGCTGCCGCTTGGCGGCTGAAGCCCGAATTTTGGCGGAACCGCCAAGGCGCCCGTTCGTTACCAACGCTGAACAGCAATAAAGATTACGGGACAATTCATGGAACAGCAGGCAGCGGATATCTTCGTCGCATCGCAGGCAGCCGTTCGGCAGGCCAGCGCCCTGGCAGTGCAATATTCCTTTTCGGTCATTGGCGCGCTTCTTCTTCTGATCATCGGCTGGTTGGCCGCAACATTCCTGCAACGCTGGGCATTTCAGGGCCTGTCGCGCGTTCGCGGCTTCGATGCGACGCTAGCCGGTTTTTTTGCCGGGGCGGTCCGCTATGTCGTGCTAATTCTGGTTCTGGTCATGGTGCTTAGCCAGTTCGGTGTACAAACAGCTTCCATTCTTGCAGTTCTCGGCGCCGCCGGCCTTGCCATCGGCCTTGCGTTGCAGGGGACGTTGCAGAACATCGCCGCGGGCATCATGCTCGTGGTGCTACGTCCCTTCCGCGTCGGCGAATATATCGAGACGACCACCGTCAAAGGAACCATCATCGAGATCGGGCTGTTTGCTACCGAGCTCAAGACGAGCGACGGGCTTTATCGCCTTGCACCCAACTCGACCCTGTGGAACGTGCCGATCACCAATTACAGCCGCTTTCCGTCGCGCCGTCATGAAGTGAGCCTGACGGTCAAGAACGACGAGGACCTCGCCGCCGCACAGGACATGCTGATGCGGGTGGCGCGATCCGAAAGCCGCGTGCTGCTGGATCCAGCCCCCGTGACCTTTGTCGATTCAGTCAGTGCGGACAGCGCCACGGTGAAATTACGCTACTGGGTGCGCAGCGACAGTTACTTTACAACGACCCGCGACGTGACGAAGGCTATGAAACTCGCCTTTGACGAGCGCAAGGCGGACATAAGCGCGCAACCCGCCTAAGGCGTTGCACCTTACCCTCTTTCAAGCGCGACGGCTGCAAAGCCATCGCGCTTTTTCGTTGCACCGAGCCGGGACGCCACTTGCATCCCTCGAACGCGGCCTTTATGGATCATAATGTAATGTTATTACATAACTTGCCATTATGAAGATAAGAGGGCCGAAACAAATGCAGAAGATACTCACCCGCGTCACCGGCGCTGTCGCACTTGGTTCCATGCTGCTGGCGACGACCGCGGCGATGGCCGCCGGCGGCGACAAATCCGCTGCCCACAGCCACGACCATGGGCACGATCATGGCCACCAGATGACCGAGGCGGAAAAGCAGATTTACAAGGGCTACTTCGAAGATGCCCAGGTGAAACCGCGCGCGCTTTCCGACTGGGAAGGCGACTGGCAATCGGTCTACCCCTATCTGCTGAACGGCTCGCTCGATTCCGTCATGGCCGAAAAGGCGGCGCATGGCGACAAGACCGCGGCGGAGTACCGCGCCTATTACGAGATCGGCTACAAGACCGATGTGAACCGCATCGTCATCAAGGCCGACAGCGTGGCATTCTACAAGGACGGCAAGCCCGCTGAAGGCACCTATGTCAGCGACGGCCATGAAATCCTGACCTACAAGAAGGGCAATCGCGGCGTACGCTATATCTTCAAGAAAACCGCCGGCGACGAGGCCGCGCCGCAATTCATCCAGTTCAGCGACCATTCCATTGCTCCGGTCAAAGCCGGCCACTACCATCTCTATTGGGGCAACGACCGCAAGGCGCTGCTGGACGAAGTGACCAATTGGCCGACCTATTATCCGTTCCTGATGGACGGTGATGATATCGTCAAGGAAATGGCGGCGCATTGAACAGGCTCACAGCTTTCCGTGATCCCAAGAATGCCGAGCGGTCGCACCTTCTCCCCGCCGGGGAGAAGGTCGCGGCAGCAGGATGAGGGGCAAGGGCGTGGTTAATCGTAAACCTAGCCCCCTCAGCCAACCCTCCGGGCCACCTTCTTCCCGGCGGGAAGAAGAAACCGATGGCAACCGTTCACTGCCCCATGGTGGAGCGATGCGCCCAGCCGGTCATGCGCTTTTCAAGCCACGCCATGACCGCATACATGGCAATACCTTCCACCGCGAGCATCAGCAGGCCGGCGAAGACCAGAGGCACGTTGAACTGACTCTGCGCCGAACTCATCATGTTGCCGAGGCCGTAATTGGAAGCGACGGTCTCCGACACGACCGAGCCGACGAAGGCGAGCGTGATGGCGATTTTGAGCGAGCCGAAGAAATAGGGCATGGACCGCGGAATACCGACCTTCAGCATGATGTCCATCTTCTTGGCCCCGAGCGCCCGTAGCACATCTTCGGTTTCCGGCTCGATGGTGGCAAGGCCGGTGGCGACATTGACGACGATGGGAAAGAAGGAAATCAGGAAAGCGGTCAGAACGGCGGGAACCGTGCCGATGCCGAACCAGATGACGAGGATAGGCACCAGCGCCACCTTCGGAATGGCGTTGAAGCCGATCATCAGCGGATAAAGCCCGGCATAGATGGTTTTCGACCAGCCGATGAACAGGCCGATAGCGAGACCGGCGGCCACAGCAATGGCGAAGCCCAGCGTCGTGGTATACAGCGTTTGCAGCGAATTCTTCCAGATCGGCGACCAATATTGCACGATGGCCTGCCCGACCCTGACTGGCGACGGCAGGATGGTGGGCGGCATTTTCAGCGCGTAGACAAGCAGTTCCCACAACACGAAAAGCGCCAGCGTATAAAGCCATGGGGCGGCTTTCACCCAGTTGACACGGGCAATCAGCGGTTTGCGCGGCTCAGTCGTGACGGTGGTTTCCATGATCGCGCTCATGCCGCCACCCTCGCCTGCGCGATTTCGCCATGCAGTGCCTGCACCATGTCGTTGAAACCCTTGTCATACATGATATCGAGCTGGCGCGGGCGGGCGAAAGGCACGCGATGTTCCGCCAGCACCCGGCCCGGCCTTGCACTCATCACAAAAATCTTGTCGGCCAGAAATGTCGCCTCGCGCAGATCATGGGTCACGAGGATGATGGTGACGCGCTGCGCGGCGTGCAGATCGCGGATGACGCACCACAACTCCTCGCGGGTGAAGGCGTCGAGCGCGCCGAATGGCTCGTCGAGCATCAGCAGTTCCGGCTCATGGATCAGCGCCCGGCAGAGATTGGCGCGCTGCTGCATGCCGCCGGAAAGCTGCCACGGATATTTGGAGCCAAAGCCCTTCAGGCCGACGATCTCCAGAAGACGCTCGGCTTTCGCGACATAGTCTGCTTTATGGGCGCGCAGCCGGCGACGGTGTTTCTCGACGATCTCCAGCGGCAGCAGGATGTTCTCAAGCGTCGTGCGCCAGGGCAGCATCGTCGGGTTCTGAAAGGCCATGCCGACGATGGAGACCGGTTCGGTGACCTGCCGCCCGGCGACGATGACATTGCCCCTTTGCGGAATATGCAGCCCTGTCACCAGCTTCATCAGGGTCGACTTGCCGCAGCCGGACGGGCCGACCACGGCCGCGAATTCACCCTTGTCGACCGTGAGATTCAAGCCGGATACGGCCAGCGTGCCGGCGGAACCGCCGTAACGCATGTCGACATTATCTATTTCCACGAGACGTGACATCGCAGTTCCGTTTTCAGTTGCTGATCGGGCTTTTGAACCCCGCAGCGTTGCCGCTTGTTTCTTCTCCCCGAGGGGGAGAAGGTGGCCCGAAGGGTCGGATGAGGGGGGCAAGCGTAGAGATATACGGAGAGCTTGCCCCCTCATCCCGCTGCCGCGGACTTCTCTCCGGCGGGGAGAAGAATCGGGCCGCACCCGCTCATTTTACCCATCAGGGAAGCATGCGTTCTTCCTTGGCCGGCAGGTAGGTCGCGTCGAACACCTGCTCCGCCTTGACGTTGCCCTTCAGGCCCATGGAAACCTTGAGCGTCTCCAGCGAGGCCGCAAGCCGGGCCGGATCGACCCCGCCCATACCGTTTTCCACGACATAGGGCGTCTTGATGTTCATGCTGTTGGCCATGTTCAGGCGCTCCAGCTCGATGGCGCTGTCCAGCGTCTCGTTGCGCTTGAGGACGGCCGCCACACCCTCTTCCGGGTTCTTGACGGAATCAGCGAAACCCTTGGCCAGCGCTTTCAGGAAACCCTTCACCGCTTCAGGGTTTTTCTCAGCGAAATCAGTGTTTACCAGCACCGCATTGCCATAGAGATTCAAGCCATGCTCGGCCATCAGGATGGTCGAGATATCGTCATCGGCGATGCCCTGTTTCTTGAGATTGAGGATCACCGAAAAGGCAAAGCCGAAAACGGCATCGACGTCGCCCTTGGCGAGCATAGGTTCACGCACCGGGAAACCGATCGATTCGATCTTGATCTTGCTGTCATCGAGACCTGCGACCTGCTTGAAGGCGGGCCATTGCGCAAAGGCGCCATCCGGCGGCGGGGCGCCGAGCTTCTTGCCTTCCAGCGATTTCGGATCACCGGTAACACCGAGCGACTTGCGACCGACCACGGCGAATGTCGGACGCTCATAGACCATATAAACGGCCTTGATCTTCTGGCTTGGATCCTCGTCGAGGAACTTCATCACCGAGTTGATGTCGCCGAAACCCATCTGGTAGGCGCCGGTCGCCACGCGCGGAATGGCTTCCACCGAGCCGTTGCCGCTATCGATGGTGACATCGAGCCCTTCAGCCTTGAAGTAACCCTTGTCGAGCGCCAGCAGGAAACCCGCGGCGGGGCCTTCGAACTTCCAGTCGAGTGTGAATTTCACCGGCGTTTCGGCCCGCACCTCTACCACCGGCAATGAAAATCCGGCGGTGACACCGATGGCGGCAATGGCCAGTGTTCTGGACAACAACCTGCGCGTTAAAATCATCTGTTCCCCCTGATGGTTTTGTTGGATTGGTTGCATAAGACCCAATTCCAACTCTCAAGGCAAGATAAAATTGCATACAAAATAGCCGTTATTTTGTATGCTTATTTTATATGCATCAATGATCGATACACAGGCAACAAGCTGGCAACTCTGCCCATCCCGCGTGCAACGAAGGTGCGGAAATATCGTTCACGCAGAGAACACAGCGTTCTCATTTGCCGGGGTTGCGGATCAGGGGCAGCGTGCGACAAATAGGGCCACGAACAGCAGGCAAACGCGGGACGGCAAGATGAATTCTGCACTTGGTATACACCACATCACCATGATTACCCGGAAGGTGCAGGCGAATGTGGATTTTTACGCCGGCTTTCTGGGCCTGAGGCTGGCCAAGCGCACGGCCGGTTTCGAAGACGCCATGCAGCTGCATCTGCTTTATGGCGACGATATCGCCTCGCCCGGCTCGCTTCTCACCTTTCTCGTCTGGGAAGATGGCGGCCAGGGCCGTGTCGGGTACGGCCAGACGCTGGAAATTTCCGTGGCCATCGATCCCGCCGCCATCGGCTTCTGGCTGACGCGGGCGCTGAGATTTGGTATCCGGGCGGAAGGCCCCTCCGATGAGTTCGGTGCCCCGGTCATCCGGCTGAAAGATCCTGACGGCCTGATCGTCAAGCTGGTCGGCACCCACGCCTTTGCCGATGCCACGCCGCATGTGACGGACGATATTTCCGCCGAGGACGCCATTCGCCGAATCTATGGCGCGACGGTGCTGAGCGAAGTGCCGGAAGAAACCGTGGCGTTTCTGGAGAAACATTTCGGTTACCGGCAGGAAAGCCAGGCAGGCGCAATCCGCCGGCTCGTTTCCGAAAGCGGCGACATTATCGACGTGCGCGACGCCACTGGCTTCTGGTCCAGCGCGCCGGGCACCGGCACCGTCGATCACATTGCCTTCCGCGCGAAGGATATGGATGAGCTGAACACGGTTCTAACCGGGCTGAAATCGCTGAATTCCAGCACCACCAACGCCCATGACCGGAAATATTTCCACTCGCTTTATGTCCGCGAACCGGGCGGCGTACTGATCGAAATGGCAACCGACGGGCCGGGCATGACGGTGGACGAACCGCTGGAATCGCTCGGGGAAAAACTGTTCATCCCGCCGCTCTTCATGAAGGACGAGGCGGATGTACGCGTTGCCCTGCCGCAATTTTCAATGCCGGGCGAAGAACGCATCGTCTATCGCGACCTTCCCTTCGTGCACCGGTTCTACACGCCGCAGGAGCCGGATGGCAGCACCATCATCCTGCTGCACGGTTCCGGCGGCAGCGAAACCAGCTTGATGCCGCTGGCGCACCGGGCAGCACCGCGCGCAACGCTTCTCGGCGTGCGCGGCCGCAGCACGGAGGAAGAGATCGCCCGCTGGTTCCGTCGCAATCCCGATTTCAGCTTCGACCAGAAGGATATCGCCTCGGAAGCGGAAGCCTTCGCCGCCTTCGTGGAGGGGGCGATACGGTCCTATGGCCTAGACCGTTCGAAACTGCGGTTTATCGGCCATTCCAATGGCGCGAACTTCTACGCGGCCTTTGCAGCGCTCTATCCCGACCTTGCCGGCGACGCCCTGCTCTATCGCCCGATGCCGGTTCTCGAAACATGGCCGCAGACCGATCTTTCCGGCCGCAATCTCCTGCTTGTGGCGGGAGAACGCGACAAATATCTCGACAAGGCGCACGAACTGCAGGGCCGGCTCGCCGCGAGCGGCGCAAGTGCCGAGCTGGAAACGGTTGAGGACGGGCATGAACTCGGGCTTGCCGATATCGAAGCGGCACGGCACTGGCTGGCGGATGTTTCCTGACACGAGGCCGAGCGCGTGCCACCTATTTCTTCTCCCCGCCGGGGAGAAGGTGGCCCGAAGGGTCGGATGAGGGGGCAAGCTCACCGAATATCTCCACCCTCACCCCCTCATCCCGCTGCCGCGGACGTCTCCCCGGCGGGGAGAAGAAACAAGTGGCACACGCCCGCTCCTTCGCCACCCATATCATCCATCAACCGGGCCTTGCATAAATTCACCAAAAGGGCTTTAAAAACAGCTTCGTAATTGGAGAATCCGTTTGGAAATCCCGCTGTTTATCCTCGCCCTCGTCGCGGCCTTCATCTACACGCTGGTCGCGAGCATCCGCAACTCAAGCCGAATCAAGTCGTTGGAACGGGAAGTTCTCAGTCTCAAGCGGCTGATGGCTGCGGGCGTGACGTTGGCTGCGGCGGCGCAAACGGAGAGCGAGGAATCCGCGGTAAAACCGGATCTCGAGGTGGAAGAGCCAAGCACCCCCGCTGCGGAAGATACAGCCTTCCAGGCTGACTATGCATCCGAGCCCCAGGAAGCCGCCGCCATGGCGCAAGCGGAAGACGCCGTCCGCGAGGAAGCACCCGCAGCTCCCGCCAGCGAGGCGGCATCCGCTCCGGCGACGAAGGAAAGCTTCGAAAGCCTGCTCGGCGCCCGTTGGGCCGTCTGGGCCGGCGGGCTGGCGCTCGCGCTCGGCGGTATTTTCCTCGTCAAATATTCGATCGAATCGGGGCTGCTCAGCCCGGCGGTCAGGCTTTCGCTCGCCGCCATTTTCGGCCTCGTTCTCGGCGTTGCCGGCGAAGCGATCCGCCGCAAGGCGGTGCCGGGCATCGCCTCCACCTATTCCAACGCCATGATACCGGGCGTGCTGACGGCGGCCGGCGCCTTGACGCTGTTCGGCGTCGTCTACGCCGCCTATGGCATTTACGGCTATATCGGCCCCGGCATGGCTTTCAGCCTGCTTGGGCTCGTCGCCTTCGCCACCATCGGGCTTTCGCTGCTGCACGGGCAAGCGCTGGCCGGTCTCGGCCTTCTCGGTTCAATGCTGACGCCAGCACTGATTTCCACCGAAACGCCGAATATCTGGGCGCTCTTCGCGTTCCTGACTATCGCCTGGCTGGCAACAGCGGCCGCGGCGCGCAGGCAGGGCTGGACCGTGGTTCCCTCTCTCGCCAATGCCGGGCTTGGCCTCTGGGCGCTCGGCTATATCGGCTTTTCCGAAACGATCAGTGCCGAACCACCAACGCTTGCCCTGCTCGTCATGCTGGCGGGAACCATATTCCTCTGGCCCGGCAAGACATTCGACACGCCGCCTGCCGAAACCGGTGAACCCGCCGTTCCCGCGCGGCGCGCCATCCGCGGCATGCGGCTTCTGCTGCGCCCGTCGCTCGCCCTCAATCTCACCGTCTCGATGGCCGTGATCCTGCCGGCCATCGGCTTCCTCTTTGCCGATGGCGGCGTCGATACTCATCCGGCGATCATCGTTTCAGCGATCATCGCAGCCCTTGCAGCGCTTGGCGCCGCCCGCCATTATGCGGCCTGGCCAGCCATTATCGCAGCGCTCGGTGCGCAGGCTGCCGTGTCGCTGATGTCGCGGCGGGGCATCGATTTTATCGGCCTTATCAACGATACGTCCGTCTCCCTTCCGTCCGTGTCAGTCGGCTACACGGCGGAAATTGCCATGGCGCTCGGCCTCGGGGCTGTCTTCGTGCTCTGCGCCTTCTCCTTCCTGAAACGCAAGGGCGCTGACGATTCGGATTTTGCCCAGCTCTGGGCCGGTATCGCCGCGCTTTTCCCGGTCTGGCTCGCCACCGCAAGCTTCGTCGAATACGGCAATCTCGGCCGTGACTGGCTGCACGCCGCCTATGGCCTCGGCCTTGGACTGGTGTTGCTTGCAGGCGCCGAGTGGCTGCACCGGCAGAACAACGAGGCCTATCGCAAGCCGCTGAACATCCTCGTGCTCGGCTCATTCGCCGCCTTCGCGCTCTGCCTGCACACGCTGACGCAGGGGCTTGCGACAACCGTGCTGCTCTCCGTCATTGGTTTTGTCTATGTGCTGGCGACACGTCATCGCAACTGGGAGGTTCTGCCCTGGGTGATGGCCGTGGCGAGCGTCGCCGTTCTCGGCCGCATCGCCTGGGAACCCACCATTGTCGGGCCGCAGAATCTCGGCACCACGCCTGTTTTCAACGCGCTTCTTCCGGGTTACGGCATTCCCGCACTGCTGGCCGTTGCCTCGGCCTGGCTGCTGCGCGACTGGCCGGGGGTCAGGGCGAAGAACTTCCTGCAGGCGATTGCCAGTGTCATGGGGCTTCTCGCCGTCGCCATCCTCATCCGCCATGCGATGAATGGCGGCACGCTGGACAACAGCGTCCCGACGCTCGGCGAACAGTCGATCTACACGCTGCTGACCATTGGCTTCTCGGGCGTGCTGATGACGCTCGATCTCAAGAGCCCCAGCCCGGTCTTCCGTTACGGCTCGATGATTGCCGGCGTGATTGCCGTCATTAACGTGCTGACGATGCATTTCTTCACGCTCAATCCCTATTTCACCGGCGAGAATACCGGCCGCATCCCGGTCCTCAACCTCCTGCTGATCGGTTACCTTCTGCCGGCGCTCGCTTATGGCGGCCTTGCCTATTATGCGCGGGGAAAACGTCCGCCAGCCTATGTCAGCATGCTGGCGGTGGCGGGTGCAGCACTCGGCTTTGCCTGGGCGACACTTTCGGTGCGCCGTTTCTGGCAGGGCGAGAATATCGCAGACTGGAAGGGTTTTATGCAGGGTGAGACCTACAGCTATTCGGTGGTCTGGCTGCTGATTGGCGTGTTGCTGCTTGTGCTCGGTTCGCGCTTCAATGCCCGCAGCCTGCGTCTGGCATCGGCTGCCTTCGTGCTGATCTCGGTTGCCAAGGCCTTCCTGATCGACATGAGCAATCTCGAAGGTGTGCTGAGAGCACTGTCCTTCATCGGGCTCGGCGCGGTGCTGATCGGTATCGGCCTGTTCTACCAGAAAATCCTGACCCGGAAGCCGCAGGCATGATCGCGGCTGAGGCTTTCGCGCCCTATGCGGCGCTTGCGCAGGAACTGATGCAGCACGCCGCCGATGCGGGCGACGGCTCGCATGACCTTGCCCATATTCACCGCGTCTTTCGCAACGCCATGCGCATCCATGCGGGCGAAGGCGGCGATGGCACCGTGCTGGCGGCAAGCGTGCTGCTGCATGATTGCGTGGCGGTGGAGAAGAACTCGCCCTTGCGGGCGCAGGCATCGCGGCTGGCGGCGGAAAAGGCGGCGGGCATTCTAATGGGGCTCGGCTGGAAACAGGCGGACATCGACGCCGCCGCGCACGCCATTACCGCCCACAGCTTTTCCGCCAATATCGAGCCGCAGACACTGGAGGCGAGAATCCTTCAGGATGCCGACCGGCTGGATGCCATCGGCATGGTGGGCGCGGCGCGCTGCTTTTATATTGCCGGGCGCCTGGGCTCGGCACTTTACGATCCGGTTGACCCGCTGGCGAAAGAACGGCCGCTTGACGACCGCGCCTTTGCCATCGACCATTTCGAAACCAAGCTGTTCAAGCTGGCCGACGGTTTTCGCACCGAAACAGGCCGGCAGATGGCCAAAGCCCGCCATGAGAGGCTGAAACAGGTGCTGGACCTGTTTCTCGACGAAATCTGAGGAGACCCGAGATGCGTGTGACCGAACTGAACATCTATCCGCTGAAAAGCGCGCGCGGCATTCCCCTCTCCGAAAGCGCCGTTTCGGCCGAAGGCCTGCCGGGTGACCGCCGCGCCATGCTTGTCGACCCATCCGGCCACTTCATCACCCAGCGTGAATTGCCTGCTATTGCCACGGTTCTGGCTCGCCATGAGGACGAGAGCATGCTGCTTTCAAGGGGTGAAGACGGCGAGGTAGTCGCACGGCCATCAGGCCAGCGCATGGATGTGGCGGTGTGGAAATCGATCGTCAGCGCCAATATCGCCGATGACGAGACCAATGACACGCTTTCGGCCTGGCTCGGACGCGAGGTGAAGTTGGCGTTCTTCGATGATGCCTCTAAACGCATTGCGAGCCTCGAATGGACGGGCAATGAAACCCCCGTCACCTTTGCCGACGGCTACCAGATTCTCGTCACCACCACCGCCTCGCTTGCCGCACTCAACGACAATATGCGCGGAAATGGCGAGGAGGCCGTGGGCATGGAGCGGTTCCGGCCGAATATCGTGCTCGACACGGAGGAAGCATGGGCGGAGGACCGCTGGGCGGCCATCGAGATCGGCGGCATTCGTTTCGATCTCGTCAAGCCCTGCGCCCGCTGCATCATGACCACACAGGACCAGATGACCGGCTCCCGCGATGTGCCCTCCCCCATGAAGGCGATGGGCCGCATCCGCATGTCCGGCGACCGACGCGTGCCCGGCCCGCTCTTCGGCTGGAACGTCACGCCGCGCGGCGAAGGCCGGCTATCCGTCGGCGATGTTGCCAGGGTGATCGAGGAAAGGCCGGAAGGCTGGGCGATCAAGCGGCGGTAGGCCGGCGGCTTGGTTCTGACCGGGCACACCTTCTCTCCCTCACTCCTGTGCTCGTCACAAGAATTCAGCCGACGCGCGTCGGCGCGGCGGAGAGACTCTTTTCAGCCCAAGGACTTGGGCTGGCTGGATCCCTGTGACGAGCACAGGGATGAGGAGGAGCGCGCTACGGTCATCGCTCAACAACCGGCTCAGAGCTGGACGCGCCGATCTCCATCATTGTTTCACACTCGCAAATGCGACGCGCAGTCTGAAATCACGGCTTTTTCGCCCCGACAATCAGAAAGATCGGGCGGCGATCCTCGTGTCTCAATTCCGGGCGCTCGGCCATCAAAGCCGGATCTGGCCTGGGCTCGGCCAGACACGTCAGGGTAAAACCGGCAGAAAGCAGGCTGTTGAGAATGCCTGACAACGTGCGGTGATATTTAACCACGTCATCCGCCATCCAGTTGGAGTGGCGCACGCCTTCGTTCTGATAATTGTCGAGCGGCCAGTGGAGGATTTCGCCCTCCTCGTCATAGAACCAGTCCTGTTTTTCCAGCGCCGTGAAAACAGGATGTTCGATGGAAAAGATGAAATCGCCACCGGATTTCAGCACGGCAAAAATCTTCGCGAATGCCACGTCAAGATCGCGAACGTAATGCAGGGCGAGAGAACTCAGCACCACATCGAAACTTTCCTGCGGAAAATCGATGTCTTCGATGGCGGCGCGGCGATAGTCTATGCCCGGACCGCCATTGATCTCGACGGCGCGGCGCAGCATGTTTTCGGAGAGATCGACGCCAACGATATGGGCAGCACCCTGCTCCGCCGCATAACGGCAATGCCAACCGAAACCGCAACCGAGATCGAGGAAAGACCTGCCTTTCAGGTCCGGCAACATAGCGCGCAATTCATGCCACTCGCCGGCCTGACGCAGACCCTCCACGGAGCGCGGCATTGCGCTGTAGCGCTCGAAGAACCCGGGATCGTCGTAGATATTCTGTTTCATCGTCGTCTCTTCTTCCGCATTCCATCAATGGCATGAATAGTGGCCGTCAAGAAAAGTCGCTAGTGGGACCGGCTGACAAAAGATAATATTCGTTCCATCGTAGCGGATTCTGCGGCAAGCCATGCGCCTTCTCCCTGAGGCGAGGCGCCGCGATGGGGGAATATTCATGTCGCAAGCCACACGCCAGACCATGCCCTGGGTGATTATCGTCGCCGGGTCGCTGATTGCGGTCATGACCTTCGGTCCCCGCTCGGCAATGGGTTTCTTCCAGTTGCCGATGCTTGCCGATACCGGCTGGGATCGCTCTACCTTCGGTCTTGCCATGGCTTTGCAGAACCTCTTCTGGGGGCTTGGCCAGCCCTTCTTCGGCGCCATCGCCGATAAATACGGCACGGGTCGCGTGCTCGTTCTTTCCGGCCTGCTTTATGCTGCCGGCCTCATCTGCATGTCTTTCGGGACCTCGACGTTCTGGCTGCATTTCGGCGGCGGCGTTCTCGTCGGGCTCGGCATTGCCGCCGGCTCCTTCAGCGTCATCCTTTCGGCCTTTGCGCGCCATGTGACGCCGCAGCAACGTTCGCTCGCCTTCGGCATCGGCACGGCGGCGGGTTCGGCCGGCATGTTCCTGTTTGCGCCGATCAGCCAGGGGCTGATTTCCAACTATGGCTGGTCGGACAGCCTCGTCTGGCTCGCCGCGATGATGATGCTCGTGCCGCTGCTCGCCTTTTTCATGCGCGGCAATTCATCCTCCGGCAGCCAGTCGCAGGCGCAGTTCCAGCAGACGGCGGGCGAAGCCCTGAAGGAGGCGCTCGGCCATAAAAGCTACCTGCTTTTGACCACCGGTTTCTTCGTCTGCGGTTTTCAGGTGGCCTTTATCACCGCGCATTTTCCGGCCTATCTCGGCGATATCGGCATCGAACCACGGTACGCCGTCATCGCCATGGCGCTAATCGGCTTCTTCAACATCATCGGATCGCTTGCCGCCGGCGTCATCGCCCAGCGTTATTCCAAACCCTATCTGCTGGCCTATATCTATATTGCCCGCTCGGTCGTGGTCACGGCCTTCCTGCTGCTGCCGCAATCGCCGCTTTCGGTCATCATCTTCGCCTCCGTCATGGGCATTCTGTGGCTTTCCACCGTACCGCCCACCAATGCGCTGGTGGCGATCATGTTCGGCACACGTCATCTCGGCATGCTGGGCGGTGTGGTTTTCCTGACCCATCAACTCGGCTCATTCCTCGGCGTCTGGCTGGGCGGCTTTCTTTACGACAGGTTCGGTTCCTATGATCTCGTCTGGTGGCTGGGCGTCGGCATGGGGATTTTTGCGGCCATCGTGCATTGGCCCATTCAGGAGCGGCCGGCTCCGAGGCCTGCAATGGCCTGATCTAAGCCTGCACGGCCCTGTTGAGCGCAGGCGCCGCCACTCGGCCTTCCAGCGCCTTCAGCGCCGCCTGCACGAAACCGTCGCGGGCGGCGTTTTCGTTGAGGCCACGCGGATCGTAGACATGCCGGTTGAGAAAATGAGCGGTGAGGCGGAAAGCCGCCGCAAGGCTGTCAGGATCGGCCGCCTTCGACTGGCCTTCGCTCAAGAAAGCCGGAAGCGACAGCATCCGCTCCGCATAGGGCGCACCTGCCGTGCGGCAAACCGCCCTGCCCGTTTTCGGCGATACATAGATGAGATCGGTGCGCAGCCCCGTCGCCGCACATTCGGTAAGATCGAGCCCGAAACCGAGCTCGTTCAGCACCGCCAGTTCGAAACGCACGAACAATTCCCCGGCATCGACGGGGTCATGCAGATTATCGAGAATGATATCCAGCGCCTGATAGAGATGCGGGTGCGGATCGCGCTCCGGCAGAAGCCTGAGCAATGCGCCCATGGCCTGCACGCCATAAACGGCGGTCGCCGTTTCCATCAGCTGTGCTGCGCGCAATTGCAGCGGCTCGATGCGGAACTCGCCCAGATGATCGTGAAGGCGCGCCCGCCAGATGACATCCACCCGGTTTCCGGCCTGCAACACCGGCTGCATGCTGCGGGAACGGCCGGAACGCACCAGCCCCAGATGGCGGCCACGCGAAGGGGTCATCACCTCGGCGATGACACTCGTCTCGCCATGGCGTTTGACGCCGAGAATGATTGCCTCTTCCTGCCACTGCATGAAACGCGTCCGGATTTCGATTCAGGTCCGAGCATACCCGATCTGGCGGCAAAACGTTATTCTTTTACGGCGTCGCCGACCGTGCCGACGAGATTGAGAACGAAATCGACAATTTCGTTTTCACCGAAAGGCTTGCCGAGCAACGGCGCGTGCATGAGATCTTCCGGAAAACCCGTCGTGTCGCCATAACCGCTGACGAAACCGAAGGGAATGCCCACTTCCCGCAAATCGCGCGCGAAAGCGTAACTTTTGCCGTCCGTCAGGCTGACATCGAGAAGAACGCAATCGGCACCATCCTGTTCGACGGCCTGCTTTGCTTGCCCAAGCGTCGTTGCGATTACGATCGTTTCCACGCCCATGGACTGGAGAACCGCTTCGACATCAAGGGCCACCAGATATTCATCCTCAACGATGATAACCCGTTGTGGCACCATATCTTTTCTTCTTCCTAAATAGAGAGCCCATGGCTCAAAGTCGCAGTCTGCGACGTGATCTCAAGCGAGATATCACCACAGAAGTCGCAAATTACGGCTCCAGCGTCATTTAAAAAAGACATGTCGGAAGAAGATCAAATGAAGGGCCTTTGGCGCTTTTCGTCGCTTTCCCAGCCGGCAACATTGGCCAGCCCGGCATTATCAAGCACCAGACAACCCTTGTCCGTCCAGCGTATGAGGCCGCGATCGACCAGCTTTCTCAAGGTCTTGTTGGTGTGCACAATGGAAAGGCCGAGCGTATCTGCCACATGCTGCTGGGTGACGGGAATAGGTGTTTCGTTGCGGATGAGATCAACCGCCTTCGCCTTACTATACAGGAAGGCGATGAGATAGGCCGCGCGCTCCAGCGCGGTGCGTCGGCCGATGCTGAGGAGGTGGTTGTCGAGCATGCGCTCCTCGCTTGCCGCGATCCAGGTGAGATCAAAGGCAAGAGTCGGGTGATCGGTGAAGAGATTGTTGAGCCGCGATCGCTCGAAAACGCAGAGCGTCACCGGCGACAGGGCCTCCACCGAATGCTCCATTTCCCCCATCACCGTGCCCTGAAGGCCGACGAGGTCACCCGGCATGACATAATTGAGGATCTGCCGGCGCCCGTCTTCCAGTGTCTTGTATCGGAAAGCCCAGCCTTGCAGGACGGTATAAAGATGGGCGCTGTGCGAGCCTTCCATCAGGATGACGGAGCCGCTTTCAACCGCAAGTTCTCCTGTCTTGAAACGGGAGACGAAATCGAGTTCAGGGGAGGAAAAGTCCCGAAAATGCGGCAGGTCGCGCAGGGGACATTGCTGGCAGGGGGTGGTGGAAATTCCGTTCGGTTTTTTCGGCGACATGAATATCCATCATCAAAAAAGGTTGCGCCCAATCGTTTTGGAACAACACGCCCGAACGTATTCGGTTCCCGATAAATATTGAAGATATTCAAAGCCCTTGCGCCCTTTATTCCTGTGCTCGTCACAAGAAATTGGTCAGCCCAAGTCATTGGGCTGAAAAGGCTCTACTCGCCGCGCACGAGCCGCATCGGCTGGAACCCTGTGACAGGCACAGGGTTGAGGGAGGATGCCTTTCGGCCTTAGCCCCGCGGAAATTCCAGACCCATTTCACGGAAGCGCTCGGGGTCATCGCCCCAGTTCTCGCGCACCTTCACGAACAGGAAGAGATGCACCGGCTGCTCGAGGATCTCTGACAGTTCCTTGCGTGATGCGGTGGAGATCGCCTTGATAGCATCGCCGTTCTTGCCCAGCGCAATCTTCTTCTGGCTGTCGCGCTCGACATAGATCACCTGCTCGATGCGCACGGAGCCGTCCTTGCGCTCTTCCCACTTTTCCGTCTCGACATGCGAGGCATAGGGCAGTTCCTGATGCAGGCGCAGGAACAGCTTTTCGCGGGTGATTTCGGCGGCGAGCTGGCGCATCGGCAGGTCGGAAATCTGGTCCTCCGGGTAATACCACGGGCCTTCCGGCAGGGTCTCCACCAAGTAGTCCATCAGGTCTTCACAGCCCGAACCGTTGGTGGCGGAAATCATGAAGGTGCGGTCGAACGCGACCGCCTCATTGGCGGCAGCGGCGAGCTTCAACAGGTCTTCGCGCTTCACCTGATCGATCTTGTTGAGGCACAGGATCTTCTTCTGAGGAACATCCTTCAGCCCTTCCAGAATGGCCTCGGCATCACCCTTCAGGCCGCGCTCGCTGTCGATCAGCAGCAGAATGAGATCCGCATCCTTCGCGCCACCCCAGGCGGACGTGACCATGGCACGGTCGAGCCTGCGGCGCGGCTTGAAGATGCCGGGCGTGTCCATGAAAACGATCTGCGCATTCTTGTGGATGGCGATGCCGCGCATCACGGCGCGTGTCGTCTGCACCTTGTGGCTGACGATCGAGACTTTTGCGCCCACCAGCCGGTTCACCAGCGTCGATTTGCCGGCGTTGGTCGGCCCGATGAGGGCGACGAAACCGGAACGGGTCGGAAGGGCATTGTCTTCGCCCGTTACGGCGGGGTTTTCGTGATCGGTCATGATATCCATCAAGGTCAGAGGTATTCAACATGCGGCCATAGGGTCCGCCATGCGCTCGATTGCAGCACCCTGTCGTCGGGTGCTCAGTTTCCGGTGGGGCTTTTCTGCCAGACGCCTTCGCGTTCCAGCAATCTCGTTGCCGCCACCTGTTCGGCCGCGCGCTTGGAGCGCTCGACACCGGTTTCCGGCTTCACGCCGGGAATTTCCACCGTCACCGTAAAGCGTGGATCGTGATCCGGTCCGGAGCGATCGTCAATACGGTAGGAGGGCGTGGTCGCAAATCTGGCATGCGCCCATTCCTGCAATTCGGTCTTTGCATCACGACGCCCGGCATCCACGCTTGTCGCGCGGCCCTGCCAGTATTTCAGAATGAATTTGCGCGACGCTTCCAGCCCGCCATCCAGATAGATGGTGGCGATCAGGCTTTCGACAACATCGGCGCGCACGTTGAGCATCGCCTTGCCAGTCAGCTTCTTCACATCCGAACCGGTGCGGATGAAATTGTGCAGGCCCATCTCGTCGCCGATCGCGGCGCAGGATTCGGCGCTGACGAGCTGGTTCAGACGAACCGAAAGCTCGCCTTCGGTGGCGTTGCGGAAAGTGGAGAACAGCAGTTCGGCGACGCAGAGACCGAGAACACGGTCGCCTAAAAATTCCAGCCGCTCGTAATTGCCGGCCGCGGCGGAGCGGGCGCTGGCATGGGTCAAGGCCCGGTCAAGCCGGGCCTTTTCCTTGAACTCATATCCGATCAACGCTTCCAGACGGGAAATCTCGTCCGCCGAAAGCGGCTTGGTCTTGCTCATTCCACAACCTTGAAGAGGCGGTCCCAACGCATGTTGGCGGGCCAATCCCAAATGCGGCTGAACGGCGTGTCATTGCCCAGCGAGAAGAAGATGACGCTGGCGCGGCCGATCAGGTTTTCTTCCGGTACGAAACCGACGTCGAAACGACTGTCGAGCGAATTGTCTCTGTTGTCGCCCATCATGAAATAATGGCCTTCCGGCACCACGAATTCGCGGGTGTTGTCGCCGCGCGAGTCGGGCGACTGGTCGAGCGTATCGTAGGTGACGCCATTGTCGAGCGTTTCGCGAAAGACAGGCACATTGGCGCCCGGATCGGCGCGGTAATCGGAGGTGAAGGTGCCGTCGGGCTGCTTGGGAACCGGCTGACCGTTGATGAACAGCACGCCGTTCGTCACCTGGATGCGATCACCGGGTAAGCCGACGAGGCGCTTGATGTAATCGACTTCAGGATTGGGCGGCAGGCGGAAGACCACGACATCGCCGCGCTTCGGCTTGCTGAATTCGAGGATACGGCCCGAAAACAGGTTCGGCGAAAAGGGCAGCGAATATTTCGAATAGCCGTAGGAGAACTTGTTGACGAAAAGATAGTCGCCCACCAGCAGCGTCGGCATCATAGAGCCGGACGGGATCGTGAAGGGCTGAAACAGCACGGTGCGGATGACCATGGCCAGCAGCAGCGCCTGAATGATGACCTTGACGTTCTCCCAGAGGGCGTTCTGCTTCTTTTCAGCTTTTTCCGACACTTAAAGACCTGCCTGATTGTTTCCCGGCTTCTTCGATTTCAGAAGCTCCCGGGCCGTTGCTTATCGCGCCTGCGGCGGGTGATGCTGTCTCACGCGGCCGGCAAGGCTTTCATATTTCTGCGACTTCTCTAGAACCTTTCCAGCCCGAAGGGAAGCGCTTCTGTGACACGTCCGCAAATAGGACGCCAATGCGGCTTCACCGGGTCTTACCCGTTCACGGGAAGCGCCTCGATAATCACAAATGCCTGAGCATAGGGAAAATCATCCGTGATCGTCAGGTGAATATTGGCGCGGTGGCCGGCGGGCAGCAGCGCCGTCAGCCTTTCCCCTGCCCCATTGGTCAACACCATGGTCGGCTTGCCGCCCGGCAGATTGACGACGCCCATATCCTTCCAGAAAACGCCGTTCGCAAGGCCGGTCCCCAGCGCCTTGGAACAGGCTTCCTTGGCGGCGAAACGCTTGGCATAGGAAGCGGCGCGGTTCTTGCGGCCATCGGATTTGGCGCGCTCGATATCGGTGAAACAGCGATGGGTGAAGCGCTCGCCGAAACGTTCGATCGATTTTTCAACGCGGCGGATGTCGATCAGGTCGCTGCCCAATCCAATGATCATTTCAACATCTCCAGAGAAGCATTCTTGTTGGCGGCGCGATGCGCGAGATTTTCCATCTTGCGCCGCTGGAAACCGCTGATGAGACCATAAACGGCGATATAGGCGACGACCGCGCTGACAAGGGCGGGAAAAAACGCGCCGATTGTCATGGGTTCCAGCACAGGCGTCCATATCTGACGGAATTCGAGATGGCTGAACAGCGCCACGAAATCCACATCCGCTGCGCTTTCGATCTTCTGCCGACCGAGGATGAAGTGCCCCAGTTCCCAGGTGGATGCCCAGATGAACGGAAATGTCAGTGGATTGGCAAAGGTGGTGCCGAGCGCGGCAGCGACGAGATTGACACGCATCAGAAAACCGAGCGCCATCGCAATGATGATATGGACACCGAGAAACGGTGTCCAGGCCACGGCCACACCGATGGCGACACCGGCGGCGACGGAATGCGGAGACGCGGAAAGCCGGAGCAGACGCAGCTTCATATAGCGCAGCGAACGGGAAAACCCCGTGCGCGGCCAAAACAGGTCGCGAATCTTCTCTGAAAAACCAACGGGTTCACGGCGGCGAAACGGCATGGGGTGCAGTTTATTTCATCGCCCGGGCCGAGCCAAGAGGCATAAGGCCATATTCAGAAGCGCGCCACAAGCAGCAGGGGCATGCGGCGCCGACTATCCATGCGGGAATGGCCACACAGCCCGGGATGCCCGCGCTTCTCGCGCGCACCTTCTTGTCTCTAAAGGTCAGCCTTCACGTCAACCAATATGACTGCCCCCGCTGACCCAAACGCATGGCGAAGGGCTGCCATGCGCTGTGCGCATTACCGGCGGAACAGGCCGCGGTCGATTTCGCGCTGGCGGAATTCGAGGTCGACATTCGATACCGAACCGCTGAGATATTCGAATTCGCGTTCCTGGGTGGTCTTGCCACGAACGGCGCGGGCGATCTTGCGAAGCGGAGTAAACATGATTTTCGGTCCTTTCGGTTTGGAACTGGCGTTTCTCATCGGTGTTCATCCACCGGCACGCCGCATTTCCTTCTCTTCAATTTCTGAGATGAAAATAGTCGCAAACCGCCTCCGCCACCAGAGACAGGAAAAGGCCGCTGCCATGCGTTCAACGCATAACAACAGCCTTGCAGTGCTTACAAAAGATCAAAAATGCCTCAATCGAAGGCACGCGTTACGGTCGAAACGCAATCGAGATCCTTGAGCTGCGACAGAAGCTGGTTCAGCTGCCTGAGATCCCAGACTTCGACATCCAGCGCCAGCTCGGAGAAATCCGTGCCGATGCGCACCATGTTGAGGCCGCGAATATTGACGTCCAGCGTCGCGATCGACTGCGCGACGGACGCGAGCGTGCCCGGTTCGTTCAGCGCATTGATCATCACCCGCGCCATGAAGCGCGACTTGTTCGCCTCATCGAGGTCCCAGCGCACATCGATCCAGCGCTCCGGCTCATCGTCGAAGCGTTGCAGCGCCGGAGCCTGAATGGGATAGATGGTGATGCCCTTGCCATTTTCCATGATGCCGACGATGCGATCACCCGGTACGGCGCCGGCGGAACCGAAATGCACGTCGACATTGCCGGAAAGTCCACGGATGGGCAGCGGGTCCGGCCCATCCAGCATCTCGGCGGCACCATCGTCCTCAAGTACGGAGCGCGACTTGCCGGGTATCTTGAAGACCATGCCGGAGGCGCTGCGCATGTTGAACCAGCCATCGTCGCCGGTCATCTTCACCGTCACACGCTCATCCTGATAATCCGGATAGACCGCACGCAGCACATCGAGCGACGAGACTTCACCACGGCCGACGGCGGCGATGGCATCTTCGACATCCTTCTGCGCCAGACGATGCAGCACGGGCTTCAGCGCATCCCGGGAGAAGGCCTTGCCGGCGCGTTCGAAGGTACGTTCCAGAATGCGATAACCGAGGCCGGAATATTGCTTGCGGATGGCCATGCGGGTGGCGCGGCGAATGGCAGAACGCGCCTTGCCGGTCACCACCACCTCTTCCCAGGCGGCGGGCGGCACCTGCACGCCGGAGCGGATGATCTCCACCTCGTCACCATTGTTCAAGCGGGTGACGAGCGGCATGATCCGCCCGTTGATCTTGGCGCCGACCGTGGTGTCGCCGATATTGGTGTGCACCGCATAGGCGAAATCGATGGGGGTGGCGCCGCGCGGCAGGGCGATCAGCTTGCCCTTGGGCGTGAAGCAGAACACCTGATCCTGGAACAGCTCGAGCTTCGTATGCTCGAGGAATTCTTCCGGGCTGTCGCCTTCGGCCAGCGATTCGATGGTGTGGCGCAGCCAGGAATAGGCGTTCGATTCCGGCGAGAGCAGATCGCCCTCCCCGTTTTCGCCATCCTTGTAAAGCGCATGGGCCGCGATGCCGAATTCGGCGATCTCATGCATGCGCTTGGTGCGGATCTGCAGCTCGATACGCTGGCGCGAAGGACCGACGATGGTGGTGTGGATGGAACGGTAGTCGTTCTGCTTCGGTGTGGAGATATAGTCCTTGAACCGGCCCGGCACCACGCGCCAGCGCGTATGCACGATGCCCAACGCCCGGTAGCAAGAGGGAATGTCATCCACCAGAATGCGGAAACCGTAGACATCGGAAAGCTGCTCGAAGGAGAGCGACTTCGACTGCATCTTGCGAAACACCGAATAGGGCTTCTTCTGACGCCCCTTCACGCCTGCCCCAACCAGCCCGTTTGCCACGAGAAGCTCGCGCAACTCGTCCTCGATCTTCTTGATCAGCCCTTCATTGCGCGTTTCCAGCTCCTGAAGACGGTTGGTCACCGTCTCATAGGCTTCAGGGTTAAGGTAACGGAAGGACAGGTCCTCCAGCTCGTCGCGCATATCCTGCATGCCCATGCGGCCGGCGAGCGGCGCATAGATTTCCATGGTTTCTTCGGAAATGCGGCTGCGCTTGTCGGCCGGCATATATTCCATGGTGCGCATATTATGCAGGCGGTCGGCAAGCTTCACCAGAAGAACGCGCACGTCGTCGGAAATGGCGAGCAGCAGCTTGCGCAGGTTTTCGGCCTGTTTCGCCTTGCGGGTAACGAGATCGAGCTTCTTGAGCTTGGTCAGTCCCTCCACCAGCCGGCCGATATCCTCGCCGAAAAGCTCGTCGATTTCTGCGCGGGTGGCGGTGGTGTCCTCGATCGTATCGTGCAGCAGCGCCACCGCGATGGTCGATTCGTCGAGATGCATTTCAGTGAGGATTGCGGCAACTTCCAGCGGATGCGAAATATAGGGGTCGCCATTGGCCCGCTTCTGCTGGCCATGTTTCTGCATCGCGTAAACATAGGCCTTGTTGAGCAGGGCCTCATTCGCATCCGGTTTATATTTTTGAACCCGCTCGACGAGTTCGTATTGCCGCATCATGCGATATTCCACAAAAAGAAAGCGCGCCAACCTTGGGGTCGGCGCACAATGCTGCATCAATAGGGATCAGATTATGACGGCAACTATTGACAGACAGTAACCGCCGCCTGCCAAAGGCATCATAAAACCGGATCAATAATCGTCGTTTTTTTCCGGCGGCACAAGGCCTTCGATACCGGCCAGCAGTTCTTCTTCCGACATCTGGTCGAAAGTGACGGTTTCCGGCTGGTCGTCGTCTTCGCCCTCGGCAGCGGAGGCGGCGAGCGTGACCGGATCGGGCTCGGGCTCGTCCACTTCCACGTGCTTCTGCAGCGAGTGGATCAGGTCTTCCTTCAGATCGTCGGGAGACAGTGTCTCGTCAGCGATTTCGCGCAGCGCAACAACCGGGTTCTTGTCGTTGTCGCGGTCAACCGTGATGGAAGACCCTTGAGAAATCTGGCGCGCACGGTGGCTGGCGAGAAGCACCAGCTCGAAACGGTTGTCTACTTTATCAATGCAATCTTCAACTGTGACGCGGGCCATTGCCTGTCCTTTGCGGGTCGTAATGTCGTGGATCAGAGCGCCGTGCGATGTTCGGGGTGCACAAGGGGTACTCTAACCTATTGAATCTGCGCTTCGTGCCTTGCGAAAAACATTCAAGATTTCTCGCGACGACGCTTTCCAGCCTCCGATACAGCCATTGGCCGCGGAATTCAAGTTTTTCCTGTCTTTGGCGTCTTTTGGCACCATATCGCCCATGTTTGGCGTCTGATGAGCAAAATGTCTAGAAGAATTGTCTTGGAATAAGGGGGAAGGTAGCTTACTTAAAACGCAACGGCGACACGCAAAGCGCGTTGATACGACATGTTTTTTTGCGTCATCGACCGGATATAAAAGCCAGATAATGGCCTTTCCAAGAAAAGGAATGGGATGGAATGTTCGATCCACGGGAGAAAATTGCGCTCTTCATAGACGGGGCCAATCTTTATGCAGCATCGAAAAGCCTGGGATTCGATATCGACTACCGCAAGCTCCTGAAGGCGTTTCAAAAGCGCGGATACCTGCTGCGCGCCTATTATTATACGGCGCTCATCGAGGATCAGGAATATTCCTCGATCCGCCCGCTGATCGACTGGCTGGATTATAACGGCTACAAGGTCGTGACAAAGCCGGCGAAGGAATTCACCGACGCACTCGGCCGCCGCAAGATCAAGGGCAACATGGATATCGAACTCGCAGTCGATGCCATGGAACAGTCCGAGACGGTCGATCACCTGGTGCTCTTCTCCGGCGACGGCGATTTCACCACGCTGGTGGATGCGCTGCAGCGCAAGGGCCGCAAGGTTTCGGTGGTTTCCACCATGGCCACGCAGCCTGCGATGATCGCCGACGACTTGCGCCGACAGGCCGATCACTTCATCGATCTGATGACGCTGAAGGCCGAGATCGGGCGCGACCCGAACGAGCGCCCCGCCCGGCACGCAGAGGGTCCGGAGACGGTTTGACCCTGGTTTAGACACCGCAGACTTTTAAAGGCGTCCGTTGAAAAACGGGCGCCTTTTTTGTTTTGCGCTGATCGCCCAAGGTAAAATTCCTTTTAAACTTAACAAACATCAAATCCGGTCAGTCGAAATTATATCTTGGTTAATTTTAGACGTGTCTAAATCACGCAAAGACACCAGTTACGTGATTTGGGGTGTCAAAGCAGGATGACTAGACATGCACGGCCAAGCAAAAACCGACCGACAACTTGATGAACGACTGAATTTTCTGGGGCTTGGCCACGGTGAGCGGCAAAATCTTTCAGACATGAAGGGCGTCATTACCGGCTCCCTCGATGCGTCCCTCGATCGCTTTTACGCCAAGGCCCGCTCGGTGCCGGAGACTGCGAAGTTCTTCTCCAGCGAGGCCCATATCCAGCACGCCAAGGGCATGCAGCTCAAGCACTGGGAGAGGATAGCCTCCGGTACATTCAATGCGGATTATACCGATGCCGTAACCGCCATCGGCCGCACCCATGCAAGACTGGGGCTGGAGCCGAGGTGGTATATCGGTGGCTACGCGCTGATGCTTGATGGCATCGTCAAGGCCGTGATCGAGTCCGAATTGAAGGGCCTTTTCATGGAGAAGAAGGCCAAAAAGGTGAAGGACGCCCTCTCCGCCACCATCAAGGCCGCCCTTCTCGACATGGATTATTCGATCTCCGTCTATCTCGACGTGCTTGCCAGCGAGCGGCAAAAGGTCGAGGCCGAGCAGGCGCAGATGAAGAGGGAGCAGGATCACGTTCTCGAACTGCTCAACAATGCCCTCAACAAGCTGGCAAACGGCGACCTCACTTCCAGCATCGGCGAAAAGACCGCACCGCAGTTCGAGGGGCTGATCGCCAACTTCAACGCCGCGGTCGGCAATCTCTCCGGCGCCTTTGCGCAGATCGTCGAGGAAGCAAACAAGATTTCCAGCAATACCCGTGAACTGACTTCCGCGACCGATGACATGGCCCGCCGCACGGAACAGCAGGCCGCCGCCCTTGAGGAAACCGCCGCCGCCGTCGAGGAAATCACCACCATTTCCAAATTGTCGGCGCAGCGTTCCGAAGAGGCCAAGGCCATTGTGGAAAGCTCGGCCGTTGAGGCCGCGCGCTCACGCGATGTGGTGACGGACGCGGTGAAAGCGATGGGCGCCATCGAGGAATCGTCGCAAAAGATCACCCAGATCATTTCCGTCATCGACGAGATTTCGTTCCAGACCAATCTTCTGGCGCTGAATGCCGGCGTGGAGGCTGCACGCGCCGGTGAGGCCGGCAAGGGCTTCGCCGTTGTCGCCCAGGAGGTGCGCGAACTCGCACAACGCTCCGCCAACGCCGCCAAGGAAATCAAGACGCTGATCGCCAAATCTTCCGACGATGTGATGCAGGGCGTTTCGCTGGTCAACAAGACGGGCGAGTCCCTCAATACCATCGGCAACAAGGTCGATCATATTCAGGAACATATCGTCTCGCTGACAAAGGCGGCGCAGGAGCAGTCCGTCGGCATTCAGGAAATCAACGCCGCCATCAACAGCATGGACAACCTGACCCAGAAGAATGCGGCCATGGTGGAAGAGACGAATGCGGCGACGCATAATCTGAGCGATGTCAGCGCCAATCTGGCGGCGCTTGTCAGCCGGTTCAGCGTTTCTGCAACGCGGGCGCATGTGGAGCGGACGTATCGGGCTGCTTGAGAGGCGACACGGCCACATCCACCTCTTCATCCCCGCCTGAAGCCACTGCTGTCCCGTTTAAATCTCTGGACGGACTGCGTTTGCATCGAAGTCGAGGGCGAAGGGCGAAAATCCTCTCGACGTCATCCTCGGGCTTGTCCCGAGGATCTGCAACGCATTGATTTTGTTTACGTGTTTAGATCCTCGGGACAAGCCCGAGGATGACGTCGAAGTGTCTGGCAACATTCGCCATCAAACTAATGACGCCATTCCAGACGCGCCGTCTGGATGCCGGATCAAGTTCGGACGGAGGTACATGTCGCGAAAGGCGGCAAATCCCCTGTCCGGCCAAACCGGTTCAGGCGTTGCCGCCCTTCAGCAACCGCGACTTCTGCCGGTTCCAGTCGCGTTCCTTTTCGGTCTCGCGCTTGTCGTGCAGCTTCTTGCCCTTGGCGAGCGCCAGTTCCAGCTTGGCGCGACCCTTGTCGTTGAAATAGACCTTCAACGGTACCAGCGTCATGCCTTCACGGTTGATGCCGGCGCGCAGACGGTTGATCTCACGCTTGTTCAAAAGCAGCTTGCGGCGGCGGCGCGGCTCGTGGTTGAAGCGGTTGGCCTGCAGATATTCCGGCAGGTGGGAATTGATGAGCCAGATTTCATCGCCCTCGTCCGACGCGTAGGATTCGGCGATATTCGCCTTGCCTTCGCGCAGCGACTTGACCTCGGTGCCGGTCAGCACCAGCCCCGCCTCATAGGTATCGATGATTTCATAGTTAAAACGAGCCTTGCGGTTTTCCGCAACGATCTTGTTCACCACGCGCTGGCTGCCTTTGGGGGCCATGATATTTCAATCCCTTGTTTTTCTTATTGCGCCTTCGGCTTACCGCCGAGAGCGGTTTTCGAACCCCTATTTAATGTTGTCGTCGCGAAAAGAAAAGGCGCGCCGAACGGCTTCTGTCGCGAAGCGGTTCATGGCGCGCCTTAAACGCTTTCGGGCCTGCCTCAGTTCATCAGGCCGGCATGCTTCAGCGCCGCATCGATGGCCGCTTCCGTTGCCGGTTCCAGCGTGCTCATCAAGGGCGAGCGGACCCGGCGATTGCCGCCGCGCGTCTTCGACAGCGCATATTTGGTGCCGCAGACGCCGGGCTCCATGAAGATCGCCTTGTGCAGCGGCATCAGGCGATCCTGATATTCCAGCGCCTTGGCATAATCGCCGGCGAGCATTGCCGCCTGGAATTCCGAACAGAGGCGCGGCGCGACATTGGCGGAGACCGAAATGCAACCGACGCCGCCATGGGCGTTGAAGCCGAGCGCCGTGCCATCCTCGCCCGAAAGCTGGATGAAGTCCTTGCCGCAGGAAATGCGCTGCTCGGAAACGCGGTCGATCTTGCCGGTCGCGTCCTTGACGCCAATGATGTTCTTATGCGCCTTGACCAGCGCACCCATGGTTTCCGGCGACATGTCCACCACCGAGCGCGGCGGGATATTGTAGATGACGATCGGCAGTTTCACGGCTTCGGCGACTGCCGAGAAATGGGCGAACAGGCCCTTCTGCGTCGGCTTGTTATAATAGGGTGTGACGACCAGCAGCGCATCCGCACCGGCCTCCTGCGCGTGCAGCGCAAGCTCGATTGCTTCATCGGTATTGTTGGAGCCTGCGCCCGCAATGACCGGAACCCGTTTCGCCGCCACCTCGATGCACAGCTCGACGACCCGTTTGTGTTCGTCGTGGGAGAGGGTTGGAGATTCCCCTGTCGTGCCCACGGGCACAAGTCCGCTGCTGCCTTCGGCGATCTGCCATTCCACATGGGCGGCAAATGCCTGTTCGTCCACGGCGCCATTGTCCGTGAACGGGGTAATGAGGGCGGGAATTGATCCCTTGAACATGCAAAGCTCCTGGCGCCGAGCCGGTTCATGCTTCGGCCGCATTCGATGGTTAAAACCGGCACACATTAGAGCCAGCCCTTGACGCCGACAAGCGCAAAGGCACCGTATTTTGTCCGAAATTGTCGGAAGTGTGACAGTCTCCGGACCATGACCGGCAAGTGCAAAAAGCCGGCGCCGAAAAGAGACATCGCTCGCGGGCCGGTGAATAAAAGTTGATTGAATCGCGGGGCGGTTATTAAGATTTCATTAAGGCTGAAATCTCAAGATTCCGGTGTGGGACATCAGACCGTTTTCGGCAATCCTGCTGCAATGAAGCGATATTACAGGAAAATCGGCAACTCCTTTACACAATGAAGAACGGCATGAAAAAGACAGTCTGGGGATTGATGGCGGCGGGTCTTGCCGCAACCGTTTGGAACGCACTGGCCGGGCCGCTGCCGGAAGGTGCGGTGCCGCTTCCCTATGTCAAGCCGAACGCGCCTGCTGTTCCGGCCTTCATGCCGGCCTCGCCCGAGATCACCGGCGCCATACCGCGCCTTACCCGCCCCGATGATACCAGCCAGCTGAAGGCCGGCCTCGACGCGCTGTCCAGCCGCGATGCGGCCAGGGCAATCGCGCTGCGCAACACCATGCCGAGCGGCAGCCTCGACCGGCATATTCTCTCCTGGGCAATTGCCGTCTCCGGCCAGAAGGATGTGCCATCAGCCGAGATTGCTACTGCCCAGCGCGAACTGGCCGGCTGGCCCGGTGCCGCCACCCTGCGGGCCAATTCCGAAAAGGCGCTTTACAGGGAAGATCCGCCGGCCGCGCAGGTGCTTTCAGCCTTCGGTAGCAGCCGGCCGGAAACCGCGGAAGGAACCGTCGTGCTTGCCAAGGCGCTCGCCTCCTCCGGTAAAACAGACGAATCGCAGCGCCTCATTCGCCAGCTCTGGGTCAGCGAAGGCATGGACAAGGACATGGAAGACCGTGTGCTTGCCGAGTTTCCCACCTATCTGACGCCGGCCGATCACAAGGCGCGTATGGATTATCTGATGTATCGCAGCCGCATCAGCCAGGCCAAGCGTTTCGGGGATCTCGGCAAGACGCAGTCGCTTTATAATGCCTGGGCGGCGGTGCTACAGCGATCCGTCAATGCCACGGCGTTGCTGGGCAAGGTCGACGCCTCCTGGCGCAACGATCCGACCTATCTCTTCGCGCGCATCGAGAACCTGCGCAATCAGCAGAAATATCCGGAAGCCGCCGTGCTGCTGCGGCAGGCGCCGAAGGAAACGGCCAGACTCGTCAACCCCGGCGAATGGTGGAACGAACGCCGTATCGTCGCCCGCGGCCTTGCCGATCTGGGTGATTTTGCCGAAGCCTATCGCATCGTCGCCAATCATTCGGCCACTTCAGCCGTCGATATTGCCGATGCAGAATTCCATGCCGGCTGGTATGCGCTGAGGGCGCTGCGCGATCCGGCGGCAGCCTCTCGCCATTTCAATACGTTGTTGCAGACGTCGAACCGGCCGCTTTCGGCCTCGCGCGCCTATTATTGGCTCGGACGGGCGGCGGAAGCGGGCGGACCGGGGAATGCCCGTGACTATTTCGAAAAAGCCGCCGCGCATCCCGGCACGTTTTACGGCCAGCTCGCCGCCGCGCGGATAGGTACGAAGACACTGAACGTCACCTATCCAAGCCCCAGCAGTGGCGACCGCGAACGTTTCGCCGGCCGCGAAGCCGTGCGCGCCATCGACCGGCTGGAGGCGGCGGGTTACGGCTGGCGTGCCGACAGCCTTTACCGCTCGCTCGCCGAACAGCTCGACAGCCCCGGCGAACTTGCCATTCTTGCAGCACGGGCGGAAGGCAACGGCAACCATCAGGTTTCGCTACAGATCGGCAAGACCGCCTTCAGCCGCGGCATCGATGCGGCCGCACTCGCCTATCCGCTCGGCGTCATTCCCGCCAGCGCCAATATTGCCGGCTCCGGCAAGGCGCTTGCCTATGCCATCGCCCGGCAGGAAAGCGCCTTCAACCCGGCCGCCGTCTCCGCCGCCAATGCGCGCGGCCTCTTGCAACTGCTGCCCGGAACAGCCAAGGGCGTGGCCGGACGGCATGGCCTGCCCTACATCCAGGCGCGACTGACCACCGATGCGGGTTATAACGCCACGCTCGGCGCACATTATCTCGGCGAGCAGATCGACAGTTTCGGCGGCTCCTATATCCTCACCTTCATCGCCTATAATGCCGGGCCCAAGCGCGTGCCGGAATGGATCGCCCGCTATGGCGACCCGCGCGGCAAGCCAATCGACGAGGTGATTGACTGGATCGAGCGCATCCCCTTCCCCGAAACCCGCAATTACGTGCAGCGGGTGATGGAGAATTATCAGGTCTACAAGACGAGGCTCGGGCAACAGGCCGATATCGTTGACGACCTGCGCCATGGGCGGGCGGGATAGAAACCCGGCACATCGGTTGATCGCTGTCAAACTATCGAAGCACCGGCAGGCCCGGTGCTTTTTTGTTTAATGGACTGACCGCACTCAAACAAAAAACCCCGGCATTTCTGCCGGGGTTTCCATCACTGACTATGTCAGATCAGATTAGAACGAACGCTGAAGGCGAACGAAACCAGTCCATTCTTCCGGTGCGTTGTCGGTGTCGGTGTAATTGGCAGTAACTTTCGCGGCCAGACCCTGTGTGATCTGGTAATCAACGGTAACACCTGCAGTCCAAGCATCATCGTTCGACCAGTCGTTAACAACGTAGTACGTCGTACCAGCAGCACCGCCAACAATGGGGGCGCCAGCGGCAGCGAATGCAGCAGAAGAGCCCTTCGCAGCAACATTACCAGAATATTGGAATGCAGGCGTAATCGTCAGTTTTTCAGTTGCCTTGATTGCGTATTCAGCAGCAACTGCCCACTCGGATTCAGCGTAGTAAGCGTTTACGCCAGAAGCCCAAACACCAGCAAGACCAAGCGTGCCGGGGCCGATGTCAGCCGTAGCGATGAGGCGGAGAGCGCCTTCTTCCTGGTCTACGTCGTAGCCACCGATGAACTGCAGCGATGCAGCGCCGAGCTTCGCACCGATA
>NZ_JAQKGP010000020.1:0-107183 GCF_027956525.1 Agrobacterium sp. ST15.13.013 | reverse complement strand
TCACCATCTCGAGAGCGGTCTGTTCAGGAGCAGGTTTCTTCAACATGTCCCAATGAATCATAAACCCCCAGCTCACGCCAGGGGTTTGTCAGCAGTCTGGAGGCCCGCAAAATGCGGGCCTTTATTGCATTTATGGTTTGAGCGTTTCTTGGCTTCGACGTCACCCCGGACTTGTCCCACGGCTGTCCGTTTAAATTTTTTTTGCCGGCTACAATCCCCACGAAGCTGGTGATGAAGAGTGGATATTCTCTCGGCGTCGGCAACTCTGCACCGGGCCGTGGGCCTTATGTATATTGTTCTCCGACACAGTCAGGAGATCGCCGCCAGACCATTCTCCAGCAACCGCTCGAGGCTGGCCATTTCTTCTGCGGTCAATGTAATGCCTTCATTTTCGGATTTGGCGCGGGCAGTGAAGCGGCGGCCGGAGGGCAGGCGGGCGCCTTGGCCGATGATGGCGTCGAAAAGTGCTTCCGCGCGCTGGAAGGGATCCCCCGGGCGCCCCTTGGCGAAGGCTTCCGGCGAGAAGGCGACGATCAACTCACCATGGAAGGGCGCAAGTGTGGTGGTGCCGAGATAGTCCAGCACTTCGGGGCTGGTGAGGTCGCCGATCATGATGCCGGCGAGAAGCTCGATCATCGTGCCGATGGCAGAACCCTTGTGGCCGCCAAAGGGCAACATGGCACCGGCAAGGGCCGCCTCGGGGTCCGTCGTCGGATTGCCATCGGCGTCGACCGCCCAGCCTTCGGGTAGGGATTTCCCCGCGCGTCGATGCAGTTCTATCTCTCCGCGGGCGGCAACGGATGTCGCAAAATCGAAGACATAAGGCGAAGTGCCTTTGCGCGGCCAGCCGAAAGCGAAGGGGTTGGTGCCGAGCAGCGGCTTGGTTCCTCCCGTCGGCGCGACGGTGGAATAGCTCGGGCACATTACCAGACCGGCGAGCCCGTTCGAGGTCAGCCCCTCCACTTCAGGCCAGAGCGCCGAAAAATGGGTGCAGTCATTGATGACGAGCGCGGCAACGCCCAGGCGCTTTGCGCGTTCCGCCAGAACCGGCAGGCCGAGTTCGAAGGCAGGGTTGGCGAAGCCGCCATGGGCATTGACCTTCACGATGGCCGTGCCATCGTCTTCAGCCACCTCAGGTATCGCATCGGGCTTTACCTTGCCGGCTTTGACGGTGCGGAGCGCGCCTTCGATACGGTAGATTCCGTGGGACTTGCAGGCGTCCCGCTCACCGGCTGTAATGACGCGCGCCAGCGCTCCCGACTGCACGGCGTTGAGGCCGGCCCTCAAGAAAATCGACTCGACCCGCTGGAAAAGCGCCTCAATGGTCAAGGTGGTCGTGTCGCTCATCATAGTCCTCCGATAGGGTTCGCACATTTTGAATACATAAAGTATACAAAGGTGTGAGTATTGCAATGGGTCTTTTCTGTGAAGCTCGGTCAGAGCAAAAGGCCAGCCCGTTAGACATGACGATACCCTAACCATCATTCTGGTGCTTGTCGCAAGAAACCGGCCGGCGCGCGTCTGGGTGTCGGAAAGAGTGTTTCAGTCCAAGGGCTTGGGCTGTTGTTCCCTCCATGCGCAAGCTTACTTGGGCAATCCGTGCCGCCTCACTCGTTCGCACGTGCAAAAATTCTTTTTGTATACTCGTTGTATTTTTGTGTTGATTTATCGACTTCATGGGGAAATAGTGACCGCGCCTTCAAAGGCAGACCAATTGATGGGAGCAAATCAACAATGAAAAAATCGGTCATCATCGCCGGCCTTCTGGCCGCCACTTTCGCTATTACGCCGGCCAAGGCCGACAAACTCGACGACATTATTTCCTCCGGCACGCTGCGTTGCGCTGTTGTGCTCGATTTCCCGCCCATGGGCGCGCGTGATGATGCCAATAACCCTGTTGGTTTTGACGTCGATTATTGCAACGATCTGGCCAAGGTGCTTGGCGTCACGGCTGAAATCGTCGAGACCCCGTTCCCCGAGCGTATTCCGGCGCTGATGTCCGGACGCGTCGACGTCGGCGTTGCCTCGACGTCTGATACGCTGGAACGCGCCAAGACGGTCGGCATGACCGTGCCTTACTTTGCCTTTGAAATGGCTGTCACCGCCAACGACAAGTCCGGCATCAAGTCCTTCGAAGACATGAAGGGCAAGACGGTTGGCGCAACCGCCGGCACTTTCGAAGCCATCGCGCTCGAAAAGACAGTCAAGGAATGGGGCGTGGGCGAGTTCCGTCCTTACCAGACGCAGGCTGACGTGTTCCTTGCGCTTAGCCAGGGCCAGATCGACGCCACCGTCTCCACCTCCACCGTTGCGCAGTCGACCGTCAAGAGCGGCAAGTTCGCAGGCGTCTCTGTCGTCGGCAAGGCGCCTTATGACATCGACTACGTGTCGCTGTTCACCAACCGCGATGAATACGGCTTCATCAACTATCTGAACCTTTTCATCAACCAGCAGGTTCGCACCGGCCGTTACGCCGAACTCTATGAAAAATGGGTTGGCGGCGAAGTTCCCTCGCTCACCGTCAACGGCGTTTATCGCTGATCAGGACTTTTCGTAAACGGCGCGGTCAAAATGGTCGCGCCGTTGATCGTTTCTGAAAAGGCGGGACGCTTCATGTTCAACTATACATTCCACTGGAATCAGGCGCTGAAGGCTTTGCCGCAGCTTCTGGACGGTGCGGTGGTGACGCTGCAGATCGCCATTCTGTCGATGGTGATCGGTCTTTCCTGCGCCATCGTGCTGACGTTGTGCCGGCTCTCCGGCAACCGCATTCTCGGCGCTTTCGCCGCCGTCTGGGTGGAAATCGCCCGCAACACGCCGGCGCTGTTCCAGATTTACATGGCCCATTTCGGTCTTGGCAATTTCGGCATTCACCTCAGCCCCTATACGGCGCTCCTGGTCGGCATCGCCTTCAACAATGCCGGTTATCTCACGGAAAATTTCCGCGGCGCGCTGAAAGCGATACCGGATACGCAGACGCGGTCGGGCCGTTCGCTCGGCATGACCTCGATGCAGACCTTCCGGCTGATCATCCTGCCGCAAATGCTGCGCGTTGCGTTTCTACCTGCCACCAACCAGATGATCTGGGCGATCCTCATGACCTCGCTCGGTGTCACCGTCGGCATGAATACGGATCTCGCCGGTGTCACGCAGGCCTTGAACGCCCGTTCGTTCCGCACTTTCGAATTTTTCGCGCTCGCCGCGGTCATCTATTACGTGATCGCCAAAATCGTCACGCTCGCCGCCAGATTGCTGGCCGCGCGTCTGTTCCGTTATTGAGAGAGGTGAGCCATGTTTGAAACCGCTCTCACCTGGAGTGATCTCGCTTTCCTGGCCAAGGGTGCCGGCATGACGCTTGCCGTCACCGCCGTTGCCGTCACGGCCGGCACTATTCTGGGTATCATCTTCGGCATCATCCGTTTCCAGTTCGGACCCTATTGGTCGCTGCCGCTGACCTTCGTTCTGGATATTTTCCGTTCCGTACCGCTGCTGATCCAGCTTGTTCTCGGCAACGCCTTCCAGTCGATCGCAAAGCTCGGCTGGCCGCCGTTCACAACGTCCTGCGTGGTTCTGTCGTTTTATCCCGCTGCCTCCTGCCCCGAGATCGTGCGCGGCGGCATCGAAGCAGTCCCGTCAAACCCCCGCCGCGCCTGCCGGTCGCTCGGCATGACCTGGTCCCAGGACATGCGCTACATTGTGCTGCCGCTCGCCACGCGCGTGTCATTGCCGGCGTGGATCGGGCTCACGCTCGGTGTCATGAAGGATTCGGCGCTCGTTCTTTGGCTCGGCCTCATCGAACTTCTGCGTGCCTCGCAGATCCTCGTCACCCGCCTGCAGGAGCCGCTGACGATCTTGATGATCTGCGGCGCCATCTACTTCCTTATCAGTTTCCCCATCGCCCGTTTCGGCGGGTATCTCGAAAGACGGTGGTCCCCCAATGATTGAGATCGAAAACGTCCGCAAATCCTTCGGCCCGCTGGAGGTTCTGAAAGGGATCAACCTCACCGTCAACAAGGGCGAGGTTGTCACCATCATCGGCGGCTCCGGTTCCGGCAAATCGACCCTGCTGACCTGCATCAACGGCCTTGAGCCGATCGACAGCGGCAAGATCGTCATCGACGGCACCGAGGTGCACGCCAAATCGACAGACCTCAACAAGCTGCGCCGCAAGGTCGGCATCGTCTTCCAGCAATGGAACGCCTTTCCGCATTTGACGGTGCTGGAAAACGTCATGCTCGCGCCGCGCAAGGTGCTCGGTATCTCGAAGGAGCAGGCCGAAGAGATTGCGGTCAAACAACTGACCCATGTGGGTCTTGCCGAAAAGCTGAAGGTCTATCCGAACCGCATGTCGGGCGGTCAGCAGCAGCGAATGGCGATTGCCCGTGCGCTTGCCATGTCGCCGGAATATATGCTGTTCGATGAAGTCACGTCTGCGCTCGACCCGATGCTGGTGGGCGAAGTGCTTGATACGCTGAAGATGCTGGCGGATGAGGGCATGACGATGATCTGCGTCACGCACGAAATGGCCTTCGCCCGCGATGTCTCGAACCGCGTCGCCTTCTTCCATCAGGGCGTCATGGCGGAAATCGGCACGCCGGATCAGCTCTTCGGCGCACCGCAGCATCCTGAAACGCAGAAGTTTCTGGCGAGCGTGCGGTAATGCCAGCCAATGATGTCATCGTCATCGGGGCCGGCGTTGTCGGCCTCTCGGCAGCAATCGCGGCGCAGGGCCGCGGCCTGTCGGTCACGGTCATCGACCGTGAAGGACCGGCGGCGGGCGCGTCCGCCGGCAATGCCGGCGCCTTCGCTTTCACCGATATTCTCCCGCTGGCATCGCCAGGCATTCTCTGGAAAGCGCCGAAGTGGCTTCTCGATCCGCTCGGGCCGCTCAGCGTGCCGCCGGCCTATGCGCTGAAGATCGCGCCGTGGATGTTCCGGTTCTGGCGGGCCTGCGCCGCTTCGAAGGTGGAACATTCCACCGCCGCCCAGACGGCGCTGATGGACCTTTCCAAGGCAGAGCTGGAGCCGTTCCTCAAAAAGACGGACACGATTGCGATGCTGCGCAAGGAGGGGAACCTTCAGGTCTATGAAAGCGAGGCGGAATTCGAAGCCTCGCTTGCCGGCTGGAAGGCGCGCGAACGTCACGGCATCGAGTTCCGGCATCTCAATGCCGAACAGATGGCCGAGATACAGCCCGGCATCGCGCCGCGTTTTACCTGCGGCACCTTTACGCCCGGCTGGTATTCCATCGCCGACCCCAAGCTTTATACGCTGGCGCTGGCCGATCATTTCCGCACCATCGGCGGGCGTATCGAATGCCTCGATATCGCTTCGCTTCGACCACTAGAAGACGGTGTCGAGGTGGTAAGCCATGATGGGCGCACCCGCAAGGCCGCCAAGGTGGTGCTGGCGGCCGGCGCCTTTTCGCATCGTATCGCCCGTTCGCTCGGGGAAAAAATTCCGCTGGAAACCGAACGGGGGTATAATACAACCCTGCCGTCTGGCGCCTTCGATCTGCGCACGCAGGTGACTTTCGGCGGCCATGGTTTTGTTGTTACCCGCCTTTCCTCCGGTATCCGCGTTGGCGGTGCCGTGGAACTGGGCGGGCTCGAGCTTCCGGCGAATTTCGCCCGTTCCGAGGCGCTGCTGACCAAGGCGAAAGCCTTCCTGCCGGGCCTGAAAACCGAAGGCGGCAAGCAGTGGATGGGCTTTCGCCCCTCGCTGCCGGACAGCCTGCCGGCCATCGGGCAAGCACGGCACACGGCGCGGGTGGTCTATGCATTCGGCCACGGGCATCTGGGGTTGACCCAGTCGGCGGGCACGGCCCGCATCGTCGCCGATCTACTGACGGGGCAAAAACCCGCCATCGATACACGGGCATTTTCGCCGCAACGGTTCTAGAGAATTTTGGCTTTTCTCCGAAACGCAAAAATTCTCGAGTTCTTTTTTCACGCATTTTCCGGGCGTAGAACCGCTACGACTTTTACTGGAAATGCTTTAGGGAGATTTTCGATGTCTTCTTCCCTCTCGACAACAGCCGTTCCTGAAGCCCGCAGTATTTTGGCCGGTTCGGCCGAAGGTCCCGTGATTGCGACGACCGAAGCGCTGAGTTTCTGGGGTGGGGTCGATCCCGCCACTGGCAGGGTGATCGACGTGCACCACCCGTTGCATGGTGTCTGTCTTACCGGCGGCGTGCTGTTCATGCCAACCAGCCGCGGTTCGTGCACGGGTTCGGGCGTGCTGCTCGATCTTATCCTGACGGGCCGTGCTCCCTCGGCGCTGGTCTTATGCGAGGCCGAGGACGTGCTGACGCTTGGCGCGCTGATCGCCGCTGAAATGTTCGGCAAGCCTTTGCCGGTGCTGCGGCTTGACGCGGAAAATTTCGCCCGGTTCTCCAAAGCCGCTCATGTCCGTATCGATGAGACTGCCATCGAAGCCGATGGCGTATCCATTTCCGTCACGCCGCCGACGACGGCGCATCTCGATCTTCGGGACGACGACCGGGCCATGCTCGAAGGGCGCGATGGCATCGCCGTGCAGCAGGCCATGCGCATCACCGTCGCCATGGCCGTCCAGCAAGGGGCGTCGGCGCTTGTCGATGTCACGCAGGGCCATATTGACGGTTGTATCTACGCCAGCCCCGCCAATCTCACCTTCGCGGAAAAAATGGCGGAGATGGGCGCGAAGGTTCGGGTGCCGACGACCATGAACGCCATTTCCGTGGACAAGGCGCATTGGCGTTCACAGGGCATGGCGGAGGATTTCGGCGATCCGGCCGCAAGGCTGGCAGATGCCTATGTGCGCATGGGCTGTCGCCCGACTTTCACCTGTTCGCCTTACCTGCTCGACAGCGCGCCGCAGGCCGGCGACATGATCGCCTGGGCCGAGTCGAACGCTGTGATCTTCGCCAATACGGTTCTTGGCGCGCGTACGGCGAAACATCCGGATTTTCTCGATCTCTGCATCGCACTGACGGGCAGGGCGCCGCTGGCCGGCGTCTATCTGGAGGAAAATCGCCGTCCTCAGCGCATCGTCGATGTGGCGTTGCCGCAGGGCGTGGATGATGCCTTCTGGCCGCTCGTCGGTTATCTGGCGGGCAAGGCGGCCCCCGATTGCATTCCCCTGTTGCGCGGCCTTGGCCCCGCAAAGCCGTCGCGGGATGATCTAAAGGCGCTTTGCGCCGCTTTCGGCACCACCTCCGCTGCGGCCATGCTGCATATAGAGGGCGCAACGCCGGAAGCCGGTCTTGCCCCTCTCGAAACTGCCGACACCGTCTCCATTTCGCTGGCTGACATGGCCGCCGGCTGGTCGCTGCTCAACGAAGGGCCGGAAGAGGTTCAACTCGTCGCCATCGGCAGTCCGCATGCCTCGCTGGAGGAGTGCCAAGCGCTTGCGGCTGAATTTGCCGGCCGCCGGCGTCACGCGGATGTCGCCGTCATCGTCACCGCCGGTCAGCATGTCATCGATGCTGCTGTGCAGGACGGCACGCTGCGGAGATTGAAGGACAGCGGCGTACAGGTGCTGCCTGATCTCTGCTGGTGCTCCATTTCCGAGCCGGTTTTCCCGACGAAGACCCGTGCGCTCATGACCAATTCAGGCAAATACGCCCATTACGGCCCCGGCCTCAGTGGTCGCGCGGTGCGCTTCGGCAGCCTTGCCGATTGCGTCGGCAGCGCGCTGACCGGCCATGCTGTTTCCCGTCTTCCTTCCTGGCTTTCGTGAGGATAAATGAATGCGCAGTATCAAGACAGTTCATGTGATTTCCGCCCATGCGGAAGGCGAGGTGGGAGATGTGATCGTTGGCGGGGTGAAGCCGCCGCCGGGTGAGACGATCTGGGAGCAGAGCCGCTTCATCGCCCGTGATGAAACCCTGCGCAACTTCGTGCTCAATGAGCCGCGCGGCGGCGTGTTCCGCCACGTCAACCTGCTGGTACCGCCCAAACATCCTGACGCGGATGCCGCCTTCATCATCATGGAGCCGGAAGATACGCCGCCCATGTCCGGCTCCAACTCCATCTGCATTTCCACCGTGCTTCTGGATGGCGGCATCGTGCCGATGCAGGAGCCGGAAACCCATATGCTCCTGGAGGCTCCCGGCGGATTGGTAAAGGTGCGCGCCGAATGCCGCAACGGCAAGGCCGAGCGCATTTTCGTGCAGAACCTGCCGAGCTTTGCCGCACAACTTAATGTGGATCTCGAAGTCGAAGGTCTGGGTAAGCTCAAGGTGGATACCGCTTATGGCGGCGACAGCTTCGTCATCGTCGATGCGGAAGCGATGGGCTTCAGCCTGAAGCCGGAAGAGGCGCATGAGATCGCCCGCCTTGGCGTGCGCATCACCAATGCCGCCAACAAGGCTTTGGGCTTCGACCATCCCGAGAACCCGGACTGGCGGCATTTTTCCTTCTGCCTGTTTGCCGGTAAGGTGGAGCGCACGGCTGAAGGCTTGCGGGCAGGTGCGGCCGTCGCCATCCAGCCGGGCAAGGTGGATCGCTCGCCGACAGGCACAGCGCTTTCAGCCCGCATGGCCGTGCTGCATGCACGAGGCGAAATGAAGGAGGGCGAAACGCTGACGGCGGTTTCGCTGATTGGCTCTACCTTTACTGGCCGCATTCTCGGGACCACCAAGGTTGGCGACCGTCTGGCCATCCTGCCGGAAATTTCCGGCCGCGGCTGGATCACCGGCATTCACCAGCACATGCTCGATCCGTCCGACCCTTGGCCGGAGGGGTATCGGCTGACGGATACCTGGGGCGCGCGGTAGGGGCTTTACGGGTCACTCAGGGGAAATGTTGAGACCACGGCGGTGCCGCGTCTTTCTTCTCCCTGCCGGGGAGAAGGTGGCCCGAAGGGTCGGATGAGGGGGCACCGTTGCCGGATTTCGGAGAGCTTGCCCCCTCATCCCGCTGCCGCGGACTTCTCCCCCTCGGGGAGAAGAAACAAGCGGCTCCCGCTCCCTCCAATAGGGTTAGACGTTCAACCGCCTCGTCGTTTCCCGCACGATCAGCTCGAATCCGACATCCACCCGCGCCCCTTCGGGAACAGCGGCACCCTTCTCCGGCTCCAATATCGAAAGCAGCAATTCGCCAGCCTTGCGGCCGATCATCTGGGCATCGACCCGGATAGTCGAAATCGCCGGATAACATTGCCGGCCGATATCGAAATCGCCGAAGCCGAGGATGGAAATGCGGTCTGGGACACTGATTTTCCTTCGATGACATTCCATCAGTGCGCCAACGGCGGAAATATCCGACACGGCGAAGATGGCCTCGACATCGGGCGCCTTGGCCAGCAGCGAGCCGAGGGTCTTTGCCCCGTGGTCATAGGAGACCGGGGCGCTGCCTTCGCGGATGATGAGATCGTCGGCAATGCCCGCTTCACGCAGGGCCGCGCCGAAACCGAGCAGGCGGCTTTCGCCGCGCCAGTCCTTCACATCGCCATCGGCCCTCGATCCGAGCGCACCGATTTTGTTGAAGCCAAGCGATATCAGATGCTTGGCGGCAGTTCTTCCCACTTCGTAGTTGGAAAAACCGACCGCATGGTCAATGGGGTGTTCGGGAACATCCCAGATTTCCACGATCGGGATACCGGCGCGCATCAGCACCTCGCTCGCCATCTTGGTATGCACCGTGCCGGCGACGACGATGGCATCGGGACGGCGCTCCATCATGGTGCGGATGACGCGTTCTTCTTCCTGCAGATCGTACATGGTGTAGCCGATCAGTAGTTGGTAGTCGGCGGCGCGCAACGCATTGGCGAGCCCCTGAGCGCTATCGGCGAAGTTGGAGTTGGTGAGCGTCGGCAGGATGGCGGTGATGAAATTGGTGCGGCGGGAAGAGAGCGAACCGGCGATGCGGGCCGGCACATAGCCCAGCTTCTCGATGGCCTTCATCACCTTCTGGCGGGTCTCTTCGGACACCAGGGCGGGATCGGCCAGCACCCGCGAAACGGTCATCTTGGAGACGCCCGCGAGTTTCGAGACATCGCTCATGGTAGCTTTTTTTGACGTGACTAACGCTGCGGCCAAGGGCGTGCGCTCCACCAAAGCATGTCTCCCTAAATTAGAACCGGTTCAGGACAAGACATACACGAAGACAATAAGGGAAAGCACGCCGTATGATTGCAGATCGATGCGGCGTGCACCGGATTTATGCGACGCGGCTATAGACCAGATGATAAAAGCGCCCGTCGCACATGCTCATCATCTCATCCGTCAGCACCCGACCTTCCAGCCGGACGGGGGAAACCAGCGCTTCCTCCACCGCCTCCATCGACGGATAGTCGATTTCCTGCACCATGATGATCGAGGCCGCGTCCGGGTCCGTGCGCTCGGTGCGCATCACCCGCACGGCCTGCGCATTCGGCATGCGTTTCCAGACCGGCAGCAACTTTTCCTCGACGATGCGGAAAAACTCCTCCTCCCGGCCAGGGTGAATCCTGCCTTCGAAAATTGCCGAGCGTGTATACATGTTTCCTCCCGAATGATTGCCGACCCGAAACAGTTCTGTAGATCGGACTTGCAATGATACCGATAACATGCATTATTGATCCTGCCAAGAACGTGAAACGGTGTCGAACAGAGGAAAATCGATAACCAGCCGAAATCATTGAATTTCATGGGAAATTCATCTGGTTTTGTGCTTTCGCAGTTTCTTGGGAGGAGTTTTTAGTCAATCGCGTTAAAATGTTATCGAGAACATTTTTCGGTTTGCGCAAGGCCGCTGTTCCATTCTGGGCAGCCACTATAAGGTTGGAGGAGAAACCATGAGCATATCCAGATTTCTGAAGAACATGACCGTTGCCGTCGGTGTTGCAGCAGCAACGCTTGCCGCCACCACGTCTGCCCAAGCCGTCTCGCTCAGCGAGATCACCGCGCGCGGCAAGGTCAAGATTGGTGTTCTGACCGGTGCGCCGCCGATGGGCATGGTGGATGAGAAGGGCAATCCTTCCGGTTACGACGTCGATGTCGCCAATCTCATCGGCTCTTACCTGTCGCTGCCGGTGGAACTGGTGCCGCTGACACCGCCCGCGCGTATTCCGGCCCTTCAGACCGGCAAGGTCGATTTCCTTGTTGCGACGCTCGCTCCGACCGGTGAGCGCGCCAAGACCGTGATGTTCACGCAGCCCTACAGCGCGTTCAACATGGACATCATCTCGGGCAAGGATCAGAAGTTCGAAAACCTCGAAAGCCTCAAGGGCAAGCGAGTTTCGGTCAATCGCGGCTCCTCGCAGGAAACCGCGCTGCGCAAGGCCAATGTCGAAGGTCTCGAAATCGTCGTTTACGAAGACGATTCCACCAGCGCACAGGCATTGCTTGCCGGTCAGGTGGATGCTGTCGCCCTGCCGTCCACGGTTGGCGAAGCGATCATCAAGCAGCGCCCGGAAGCCGGTCTGCAGGTTGGTTTCACCTTCTTCCAGCAGGGCAATTCGATGGCGACCAAGCTTGAGGATTTCGAGCTGCGCCAGTGGCTGAACACGTCAATCTACCTCATGAAGATGTCGGGTGATCTCGACCGCATCTCGGTCAAGTGGACCGGCCGTCCGCTGCCGCAACTGCCAAGCTTCTGATTGAGCCTTTCAACGCGCCCGCCGGGAAACTTCCGGCGGGCCCGGGAAATGTCAACGGAGTGACGCATGTCCTATACATTCCAATTCGGCGCGCTCGCCCAATATCAGAATGAAATTCTGAACGGCATATGGCTGACGATCAAGCTGTCGGTCCTCTCCATTGTGCTCGGCTGCGCTTTCGGCATTCTATTGGCCTCGCTGCGGTCCATCAATGGCGGCATCGTCCGCATCATCGTGGACGGTTATGTGGAAGTCATACGCAATACGCCGTTTCTCGTGCAGCTTTTCATCGTCTATTTCGGCCTGCCAGGCCTCGGTTTCAGGGTAGGGGCAGATACGGCGGCGCTGATCGGCATGACGATCAACCTTGCGGCCTATTCGACGGAGATCATCCGCGCCGGCATCGAGGCTGTTCACAAGTCGCAGATTGAGGCGGGCGAGGCGCTCGGCTTCACTAAATATCAGATTTATCGCCACGTCATTATCGTGCCGGCTATTGCGAAGGTCTATCCCTCGCTGTGCAGCCAGTTCGTGCTGATGATGCTGGCGTCGAGCATATGTTCGGCTATTTCCACCCATGAACTTGCGGCCGCCGCAGCCTTCGTGGAATCGCAGACCTATCGCTCCTTCGAGGTCTATATCGTCGTCACGCTCATCTATCTGGCACTGGCGCTTTCCCTGCGGCTTATTCTTGCCCTCGTCGGCATGTGGCTGTTCGGTCGCCGCGTGGCGCGCAAGACGATGACCGCTTTGCCGGAGGTGCAGTCATGACTCTTCGAACTTTCGGCTGGAACGAATTCGGCTTCCTCTTGACCGCCCTGCAATGGACCGTGCTTCTGACGATCATTGCGCTGATCGGCGGCGGCATCGTCGGCTTCTTCGTGGCGCTCGCCCGTACCTCGAATTTCAAGGCGCTGCGCATTGCCGCCGGCACCTATATTCAGGTGATCCAGGGTATTCCGGTGCTGATGATCCTGTTTCTGTCCTATTACGGCCTCAGCCTTGCCGGACTGGAATTGCCGCCGCTCTTCGCCGCCGGCGCCTCGATGACGATCTATACGTCGGGTTATCTCGCGGAAATCTGGCGCGGCTGCATCCAGGCGGTGCCGAAGCAGCAGTGGGAAGCATCGGAATCGCTCGCTCTCACCCGCGCCCAGCAATATCGTTACGTCATCCTGCCGCAGGCGATCCGCATTTCGCTGCCGCCGACCGTCGGTTTTGCCGTTCAGGTCGTCAAGAATACGTCCATCGCATCGATCATCGGTTTCGTCGAACTGGCAAGAGCGGGGCAGCTCATCAACAATGCCACGTTCCAGCCGTTCCGCGTCTTCGTTGCCGTGGCCGTGCTTTATTTCATCGTCTGCTACCCGTTGTCCCAGCTGTCGCGTTGGCTGGAAAGGAGGCTTCATGCCGGAAGTAATCGTTGAAAACGTTCACAAGAGCTTTGGCGCTCTGGAAGTCTTGAAAGGCGTGTCGCTTTCGGTCGGCCGTGGTGAAGTCTTCGCCCTCATCGGCCGCTCGGGTTCGGGCAAGAGCACGCTGCTGCGCTGCATGAACGGGTTGGAGAAGATCAATTCGGGCCGCATCGAAATCGCCGGTCATGCGATTGGCGAAGATGCCAAGGCGCTGCGCAAGCTGCGCACCGATGTCGGCATTGTGTTTCAAAGCTACAATCTTTTCCCGCACCTGACGGTCGGCGAAAACATCATGCTCGCGCCGCGCATCGTCAAGGATGTGGCGAAATCGGAAACGAGAGATATTGCCCGCGAGGTTCTGCAGCTCGTCGGCCTGTCGGAGAAATTCGATTCCTATCCCGACCAGCTTTCCGGCGGCCAGCAGCAGCGCGTGGCGATTGCCCGCTCGCTCGCCATGCGGCCCAAGGTAATGCTGTTCGACGAGGTGACTTCGGCGCTCGATCCGGAACTGACCGAGGAAGTACTGACCGTCATGGAAAACCTCGCCAAGGACGGCATGACCATGATCCTTGTCACCCATGAAATGGCTTTCGCGCGCCGCGTGGCGACTGAAACCATCTTCATGCACAAGGGCAAGATCTGGGAGCAGGGCCGTTCTTCCGAGCTCTTCGCCAATCCGCAAACGCCGGAACTCCGGCAATTCGTCAAGGCCGATGTGAAGTAGTTCGCCGGCGCAAAGGAAACTCCATGACCACTGAAATCGTGCAACTGTGCCCGCTCATCCCGGCACTGGAAGACGAACTTGCGCAGCGCTTCACCGTGCATCGCCTGTTCGAAGCTTCGGACAAGGCGGCGTTGCTTGCTGAAAAGGGCGCGGCGATCCGCGGCGTCGTCACCGGCGGCCATATCGGCCTGCCGGCGGATATCGGCGCGGCGCTTCCCAATCTTGAAATCGTCGCCATCAATGGCGTCGGTTTCGACAAGGTCGATCTGACCGACGCGAAACGGCGCGGCTTCCGCGTCGCCAATACACCTGACGTGCTGACAGCCGATGTCGCCGACCTCGCCCTCGGTCTCGTTCTGGCGCAGGCGCGTAAGCTGCCGCAGGCGGACCAGCATGTGCGCACCGGCCAATGGCTGAAGGGTGATATGGGGCTTTCCACCCGTGTGGCCGGCCGCCGTTACGGCATTTTTGGTCTCGGCCGCATCGGCCAGGCAATCGCAAAGCGCCTCGAGGGTTTCGATGCGCGCATTTCCTACACCGCGAGAAGCCGCCGCGATGTCGCTTATGATTATTACGACAGCATCGAAGCGCTGGCTGCCAATTGTGATGTGCTGATCATTGCCGCCGCCGCCACGGCCGAGACCCGCCATGTCGTCAATGCGGATGTGCTGAAGGCCCTCGGTCCCCAGGGCGTGCTCGTCAATGTGGCGCGCGGGTCGCTCGTGGATGAGACGGCGCTTGTCGAGGCGCTTTCGAACGGCGCGATCGGCGGCGCGGCGCTCGATGTCTTCGAGGACGAACCGCGCGTGCCGGAAGAGCTTTTCGCTTTCGATAATGTCACGCTCGCCCCGCATGTCGGCAGCGGCACGCACCAGACGAGACGCGCCATGGCCGATCTGGTTCTCGCCAATCTCGATGCGCATTTCGCCGGCAAAGAATTGCCGACGCCGGTGGTGTGACGGGCAACGAATTGTCACCTGTATAAAGTGACGGCGCAGCTTCTGTTGCGCTGTTTGGTTTCAGTCGGGCAGGGCTTCGGGGAAGCTGCTGCAAAAGACGGAATTCCCGGCGATCTTTGCCCTGTCATTCATACTTATATAATATGTATAATCGTACTGTTCTGCCTGATTATGAAGTAATGAGGCGGAGAGGTGCGTTCCAAAGGCCCGAAGACACCCGAAGAGAACCGGATGTCGCGAAAAAAGCGCGATGTCACGCCATCCGCCATTCCTGACATGGGCGAAAATGCCAATCCTTCCGACCGGCACGCGCTTCTGGAAGCGATGATCGACCACGTACCGGATTTTATCTATGCCAAGGATCTGGAAGGGCGCTTTCTTTTCGCCAATCGCGCCATCGTCACCGAAAACGGCTTTGATACGGTCGAGCAACTGATAGGGCTCACTGACTACGATATTCATGGTGAAGCGGCACAGCGCGCCGGCATTCCCGAGACCGAAGCGCGGGTAATGCGCACCGGCGAACCGGATCTCGGTTATGAAGAACGTGCCATGCGCGGCGATATCGACCGCTGGCTCATGATGTCGCGTGTGCCGCTGAAGGACAAGGCTGGCAACATCATCGGCGTGGTCGGCGCTTCGCGCGATATTACCCAGAAAAAGGCCTCCGAGCGATTGCTTCAGGCGCAGGCGCGTATCCTGCAAATGATTGTGGAGGCGGCGCGGATCGAGGATTTTCTCGAGGAATTCGTCAAGGCCATCGAAAATCTCGCCACCGGCCTTGCCTGCGCGGTGCGGGTATTCGAGGCGGCGGAAGGGGAGCCTTCCGTCTACGCCTCGCCGGCGCTCGCGCAGCAGGAGGGGCTGGCTGCACTTTTCGCCAGTGTCAGTGATCCTGAGCGCCTCACCCATCCGGCAGAACACGTCGCCTTCAGTTTCGATATTCCGGCCAGCGAAGGCAAGGCGCATGGTTTCGTCTGGTGCATGCTGGCCGGCCGCGAGCCGGACGCGGCGCTGGTGGAGTTTATCGGCGCTGCGGCGCGCATGGCGGGCCTGGCAATCGACCGCAAAAGGGCGGCGGAACATATCGCCTTTCTGGCGGATCACGACATGCTGACCCTGCTGCCGAACCGCCGTTTCCTCGATACGAGACTGCCGGAAATATTGGCGGTGGCGGCAAAGGCGAACCGAAGGGTCGGTATCGGGTTTCTCGATCTCGATAATTTTAAGCACATCAACGATACGCTTGGCCACAGCATCGGCGATGCCCTGCTGTCGAAAACCGCCGAGCGCATTGCGAAAAGCCTGCGGAAAAACGATCTCGTTCTCAGGGTCGGCGGCGACGAGTTCGTCATTATTCTCGAAGAGCGCAAGAACGATGTCGAAAACCGCCTGCAGCGCATCCGGGCCGCAGTCTCGCAGCCCTTGCGCATCGGCAATTACGATATCAAGGTCACCTGCAGCATCGGCATGGCCTTTTTTCCGGAACACGGGGAAACCACGGCGGAAATCGTCGCGGCGGCCGATCTCGCCATGTATGAAGCCAAACATGCCGGGCGTGACAGCATCGCCACCTTCACCCCGAATATGGCGGATGATCTGAGGAAGAAATTCACCCGGATCGAGGAGTTGCGCAAGGCGGTGGAAAGGGACGAATTCGTCCTGCATTTCCAGCCGCAGGTCGATCTTGCAAACGGCCGGGTCAGCGGCGTGGAGGCGCTTGTTCGCTGGCAGCATGCCGCGGAAGGTCTGCTCGGCCCTGAGGAATTCATCGGGCTTGCGGAAGAAACCGGACTGATCGTGGAGCTAGGGGCAAACATCCTCAGAAAGGCCTGCCACCAGGCGCAGGCATGGGCCGCCGCCGGCCTGCCGCCCATGAAAATGGCGGTCAATATTTCTCCGCGGCAGTTTCAGGGCGGGCTGGTGCAGCAGATAAGGTCGGTGCTGAAGGAAACCGGGCTAGCGCCCTCCCTTCTGGAAATCGAGATAACCGAGACGCTGATCATTCAGGATGTTGAGGCATCGGTACGGATCATGCGCGCCATAAAACAGATGGGTGTCAGCCTGGCGCTGGACGATTTCGGCATTGGTTATTCTTGCCTTGGTATGCTCAAGACATTTCCGCTGTCCTGCATGAAGATAGACCGCTCGTTCCTGACCCACCTGCCGGAAAAAACCAAGGATAGCGCCATCGTCACGATCATGATCCAGCTTGCGGGATCGCTGGACATCGATGTCATTGCCGAAGGCGTGGAAACCGCCGAACAGGCCGCGTTCCTGCGCATGGCGGGCTGTCCTTACGGCCAGGGCTATTACTTCAGCCGACCTCTTCCGGCGGACGCGATTGAGGCAATGCTGGCAAATACTACGACATTCCCCACCGGCGTTTCCAGCGACAGGCCATAAGCTCCCCCATTTGACGGATTTGCCGGAGAGACGGGCGAGCCGCCATGCGAACTACCTCGACGTCGAAAAGAAGCCTGAAGCTTGGACCGGTTTCGTTCGTCTCGAGCGTTCGTTCTAATTGTCTGCATAAAAAGCATAAACCGGGTTAGACAACTCAGATCCACCCCGTTTTGAACGGGTGAGTCACTAGCTCCAGTCAAAGTGCCTGACATGATGTCAGGTTTGCTCCCCGGACCACTCCAGGCCGGGGAGTTTTTGTCGTGATGCTGACGGGGTTGTGAATGAGGATTTGCCGTAGCCTTTTGATTTATCGATCCTGATCGAGCCCATGCGCGCTCGCGCGGTAGCTTGCGTCTTCCGGTGGACGGGGAGGGTGCACCGGCTCGTCGAATGTGCGCAGCAAGCGGCCCCAGCCGGGATCATGCATATGTTCCTTCAGGCCGGCCCGCTCCGCCAGCGCCATCGCTTCCTGTTGGCCAAAGTCAATGGCGGCGTCGACATCTGCTGTCAGCACCCGCCCGTTTTCCATCAGTAACTTTCCGTCCACAAAGACGGCATCGACATCGCTGCCAAGGACCTGATGCACCAACCGGTGGACCGGCATCCACATGGGCATCAGATGTGGCTTGCGCATATCGATGATGACGACGTCAGCCTTCTTGCCGATTTCGAGCGAACCGATCTCGTCTTCCATACCAATGGCGTGAGCAGCGTCGATTGTGATCATCTCGAAAATCTTGCCGGGCGGCAGCAGGTAGCGGTCATGATTGTGCAGGAGATGCTGCGTAAATTGTGCCAGGCGCGCCGTCTGAAGCATGTCGAAATGGCGGCTCGGGGCTGCACCATCGGTGGTAATCGCGACACGAATGCCTTTCGACATCATTTCCATGACGGGTGTCGCGCGGCCCGGTGGTGCGTGGGTCACGCGGGTGCCGGTCTCGGCCAGGATGTCGATCTCGTCATGGGAGATGCCCCAGCAGTGCTGGAGGTGGATATCTGGACCAAGCAGGGCATTTTCCTTGTCCTGAAACGCCATGCGGATTTGTCCAGCAAAGGCGTCGGAATGAAGCCTGACACCTCTCTTGCGCGCCATCTCGCGCATCCGGCGGGCCTGCATCCTGTCGGCGTCGGTCAGTTTCACAGCCTGATCAGGCGTCGATGCATTTGATGGTTCGACCGAAGGCACGATGGTAAAAGGCGTCAGGAAAACGCTAATGCGGCCATCGGCGCTTCCATGCAATGCTTCAATCACCGCTTCGCTGCCCTCCATCATCTCGTCGAAGCTTACGTCACGACACTCTGGCGAACCGCTCTCCCAACGCGTGACCTGATGAGGCCAGGGCAAGCCTGACGGTCCAATGCAGATGATTTCGCGAAGGCCGAGTTCGCTATAGGCGCGGGCGTGGTTGATGGCGAAGTCGGGATCATCCGCGCGCGGCATCGAGGTGATGATGCTGGCCCCGGTCGTCACGCCAGCGCGCAGCCGTTCGATGCCGGAAATCAGCCCGTCGGCATACCAGTAGTCGCGGGTCACGTAGTGGTAGTATGTCGGGGTGATGATTTTCATCCACATCGCATTGGTGTCGGCAGCGATGCTGCGAAGAAGCGCGTGGCCCGCATGGCCATGGGCATCGATCAGGCCGGGGATGATCAGTTTTCCCCTGCAGTCGATAACCTCCTTGCCTCCATGGCGGGGTTCCAGTTCATCGACAGTGCCGATGTCTACAATCCTGTCGCCCTCGATGGCCAATGCGCCGTCTTCAATGATACGCCGCCCCTTGTCGACCGTGACGATCGTGCCGTGCAGCAGCAGAAAGCCTGTCATATTCCGTCCTCCCTTTTTTAACTCGTATCCAAAAACTTACAATTTTGAGTACGATAATTGTCAACAATATTATTGACAATAAGCCCGGTCGAAACAATACTCCCTTTGCCCGAGCGGACCGCCCAGCGGTCTTCCAACGATTTATAAAAAGGGGGGATCAAATGTCCCGTATCAGAAGTTTCGTCCTGGCGGCCATGGCTGCCGCCGCTATCGCCGTCCCCGCCAATGCCGAGACCCTTCGCTGGGCCGGTCGCGCCGATCTCTATTCGCTAGACCCCTATTCGGTGCCGTCTACGTCCAACCTCGCTTTTCTGAATCATATTTATGAGGGCCTCGTTCGCTACGGACCGGATTTCCAGATCGAGCCGGCGCTTGCCACCGAATGGAAGCTGATTGAGGGAAAGACCTGGCGCTTTACCCTGCGCAAGGGTGTGAAATTCCATGACGGCGCAGACTTCACCGCTGATGATGTCGTCGCATCCTTTACCCGCGCTTCGGACGCGACCTCGCCGCTGCGGGGAAATATCCCGATTTACGCTGGCGTCAAAAAGGTTGACGATTTTACGGTTGACCTCGATGTCAACGCGCCCACCTCGCTCTTCCTGAACGACATCACCAACATCTTCATTTTTAATGCCAAGTGGTTGAAAGATAACAATAGCGAGAAGCCCACCGACTTCGCGTCGAAGGTCGATGGCTACACCACCATGCACACCAACGGCACCGGTCCGTTCAAGCTCGAAAGCCGCGTTCCCGATAGCAAGACTGTTCTCGTTGCGAATGAAGGCTGGTGGGACCAGAAGAAGCACAATCTCGACCGCATCGAATTTGTGCCTATCGCATCTGCGGCAACACGCGTCGCGGCACTACTGTCAGGTGAAATCGACCTGATCGATTCCGCCCCGATCCAGGATTTGCCGCGCCTTGAATCCTCGCCCGATATCTCGGTCAAGAAGCGCACCGAGCTTCGTACGCTCTTTATCGGCTTCAACCGCCGCGAGAAGCTGGAAAACGGCCAGCCGAACCCCTTCAACGACCTGCGTGTCCGTCAGGCCTTTGAAGCTTCCGTCGACCGTGATCTGATCAACAAGAAAGTCATGCGTGGTCTCGCAAGACCTTCCGGGTCATTGATCGCACCTGAGATCGCCGGCTATGCCAAGTCGCTCGACACGTTCGAGCCGGCCGATCCGGCCAAGGCGCAGAAACTGCTTGCCGATGCGGGCATGAAGAACCTTGCTTTCACCTATACCTGCATGAATGACGAGAGCGTCAACGAAGAGGATATCTGCTCTGGCGTTGCGAATATGTTGAAGCGTGGCGGTTTCCAGCCGACCATCGATATCGCGCCACGTTCGGTGCAGTCACCCAAGCGCAATGGCGGCAAGGCTGACGTTTTCAACCTCAGCTGGGCGAACGAACCGACGCTCGACGCCTTCTCGATGCTGTCGCAGATTCTCTCCACCCGCAAGGGTGCAATGGGCGTCTCCAATTATGGCGGCTGGTCCAACCCGGAAATTGACAAGCTTGTCGCGCAGGCAGCACAGGAGCAGGACAATACGAAGCGTCTGGCGCTCGAAGAAGCCGCGCTGAAGATTGCCAAGGACGAGACCATGCTCGTGCCGTTGCATCAGCAGCCGATTGCCTGGGCGATGCTGGCCAAGGTCAAAAGTGTCGACTTCCGCGCCGATAACAAGCCACGCCATTGGCTGACCCAGCTCGACAAATAAGACGGAGAGCAAGCGGGGCGCCGGTCACTGGACCGAGCGCCCTGCCTGTTTCAGCAGACATTCGATTACGCGCCAGTTCGTTTGACCGGGTGTGTAGCCGAACGAAACCGTGTCAAAAATTGTCGACAAAGTTGCACCGTGTTCGTGGTTCTTGTACGCCGCGTAACCTTTGCCCCATCTCTGGAAGAGAATGATCGAACCTGAAAGCCTGCGCGGCTCAGGGGCGCGTCCGAGAGGTAACAATGCTGGTATTCATCATCAAGCGTCTGGGAAATGCCGTGCTGGTCATGCTTTCCGTTGCGCTTATCGCCTTTATGATCTTTCGGCTGGCGGGCGATCCCGTCGAACTGATGGTCGGCGAACAGACCTCGCAGGAGGATCGCGCAGCCCTGCGTGAGAGGCTCGGCCTCAATGACAGCCTGCCGACCCAGTATCTGCGATTTGTCAAAGAGGCGGCGGAGGGCAATTTCGGTGTTTCCTATCGCAACGGCCAGCAGGTGCTGCCATTGATCGCCGAAAGGTTTCCCGCAACGCTCGAGCTGGTGCTGGTTGCCACCATCATATCACTGGTCGTCGGCCTGCCTCTTGGCGTTCTGACGGCGATCCGGCGCGGGAAATGGTATACGGAGGGCCTGCAATTCCTGTCGATTGTCGGCGTCTCCCTGCCAAGCTTTGTTGTCGGCATCCTTCTCATTCTGGTCTTTTCGGTGTCGCTAGGCTGGGCGCCTGCATTTGGTCGCGGCGATGTCGTCCAGCTCGGCTGGTGGTCGACGGGGCTTTTGACGTCTTCCGGACGGGCGGCCCTCATTCTCCCGGCCATTGCACTTTCTCTCTACCAGATCACGCTCGTCATGCGTCTGGTGCGGGCGGAAATGCTTGAAGTCTTACGCTCCGATTTCGTAAAATTCGCACGGGCACGCGGCATCCCGCGCTGGCGGATCTATTTCCGCCATGCGCTTCGCAACTGTCTGATGCCGGTGGTGACCCTGACGACGATGAATGTCGGTTCGCTCATCGCCTTTGCACTCATCACCGAAACTGTCTTTCAGTGGCCGGGCATGGGCATGCTGTTCATTCAGGCTGTCACCTTCCTCGATATTCCCGTCATGGCGGCCTATCTCTGCATCATTTCCTTCATCTTCGTTGTCCTCAACACGTTCGTCGATATCGCCTATGCGGTCATCGATCCGCGTCTGCGCACCGCGCGCTAACCGAAAGGAGCCGGTTTCATGACAGACCTTTCGCAAACGGATAAACCAGCCCGCCGGTCACTTTTAAGCCGCATGCGTGACAGCGACCTCTACTGGTCCTTTAGCCGCAGCAAATCGGCCAAGATCAGCGCGCTCATCCTCGCAATATTGATCCTTGCCGCCATCTTCGCGCCGTGGATAGCGCCACAGAACCCCTATGACGGCGCATCGCTTGACATGTGGAAGGCTGAGCTGCCGCCGATCTGGCAGGAAGGCGGCGAATGGCCGTTTCTTTTGGGAACGGATACGCAGGGACGCGACATGCTGTCCGCCATTCTCTACGGCACGCGCATCTCCATCGTCATCGGCGTCGCCTCCGTGGTGCTCTCGCTCATCATCGGCATGACGGCGGGTCTGGTGGCGGGTTATTTCGGCGGTTTTGCCGATGGTTTACTGATGCGCATTGGCGATATCACGCTCTCCATCCCGACCATTCTCGTCGCCATCCTCGTGTCGACCGTCGTGCGGCAGATGCTGCCGGACAGTCTGCGGGAGGTCGGTGCATCCGCCGTGCTCATTCTCGCCATCGCGCTTTCCGCCTGGGTGCAATATGCCCGAACGGTCCGCGCACAGGCGATTGTGGAAACCGGCAAGGACTATGTTCAGGCCGCCAAGCTGATCGGCGTTCCCGCCCGCCGCATCATGGCGGCGCATATTCTGCCCAATACGCTGACGCCAATCATGGTTGCCGCGACGCTTAATTTCGGCATGGCGATCTTGACGGAAGCGACCCTGTCCTTCCTTGGCATCGGCATGCCGCCGAGCCAGCCGTCGCTCGGCACATTGATCCGCATCGGCAACCAGTTCCTGTTTTCCGGCTCCTGGTGGATTGTGCTGTTTCCGGTCTTCCAGCTCTGCCTGCTCGTCGTCACCGTCAACCTTCTGGGTGACTGGCTGCGCGATGCGCTCAATCCGAAACTGAGGTAATTTCCATGCATGATCTTCTTCTGCGCAACGTACGGCCCATGGCGGGCGAAGCCTGCGATATTTTGATCAAGAACGGCAAGATTTCAGGTTTCGGAACATTTGAAGCCGAACCCGGATTGCCGGTCGAGGATGGCAAGGGAGCAATCGCTGTCCCCGGTCTCATCGATGCTCATACGCATCTGGACAAGACAACGTGGGGCATGCCCTGGCACGTCAACAATCGTGCCGCCATCCTGCGCGAGCGGATCGATTTCGAGCGGGAAAACCGCGTTCAGATCGGCATCGATCCGCATCGCCAGTCCATGCGCCATGCCATCGGGCTTGCGGCCAATGGAGGCACCCATATTCGCAGCCACGTCGATATCGACCCGACCCATGGGTTGAAGCTGGTCGAAGGCATTTGGGAAACACGCGAAAAGCTTGATGGCATCATCGACATCGAGGTGGTCGCCTTCCCGCAATCCGGGGTTATGGTCACGCCCGGCACGGTAGAGCTTCTCGATGAAGCCTTAAAGCAGGGTTGCGAGGTGCTTGGCGGCATCGATCCCTGCGGCATTGACCGCGATCCGAAGGGCCAACTGGACGTCCTTTTCCAGCTGGCGACAAAACACGGCGTGCCGATCGATATCCATCTGCACGAAGCCGCCGACCTCGGTGCCTTCACTATGGAACTCATCTTCGAACGTATTCGGGCAAACGGCATGCAGGGCAATGTTGCCATCAGCCATGCCTTTGCACTCGGTATGAATGACTATCTGCGCGTCGGCAGGCTGATCGACGAGATCGCACGGCTGGACGTTGCCATCCTGACCACGGGCGCGCCATCGGCAAGTGTGCCGTCGATTATGCGCCTCAAGGAGGCGGGCGTCCGCGTCGGCGGCGGCTGTGACGGTATCCGCGACACATGGGGTCCGTGGGGACAGCCGGACATGCTGGATCGCGCCAAGATCATCGGCATGAAAAACGGTCTGCGCTCGGATATCGAACTCGCGCATGTGCTGCACGTCGTTTCCTGGGGTGGCGCCGATGTCATGGGTCTTGAGGATTACGGCATGGAGATCGGCTGTGCGGCCGATTTCACGCTGTTGACCGGCGAAACGCTGGCGCAGGCCGTTGTTGACATCGCGCCGCGGCCGTTGGTCATTAAAGGCGGCCGGGTCACGGCGAGAGATGGCAAAGCCATCGTGGAGGCGCCGTGATGAGCGATATTCTCAATTCGTTGCAATTGGGCGAAAGACCGGAAGGGCGAACGTTGCTGACAGCCAGCTGGATTGTCGGACACAAGGATGGAACGCACCGCCTTCTCAAAAATGGCGAGGTTGTCTTCGAAAATGGCGAAATCGTCTTTGTCGGGCATGGATTTCCCGGAGAGGTCGCCCGGCGTATCGATTTCGGCAATGCTCTCGTCAGTCCCGGCCTGATCGATCTCGACGCCCTTTCCGATCTCGATACGACGATCCTCGGTATCGATCATCATCCGGGCTGGGCCAAGGGCCGTGTCTGGCCGCGTTCCTATGTCGAAGCCGGTCCTTACGAAATGTACTCGCAGGAAGAACTTGCCTTCCAGAAGCGTTTCGCGTTTGGACAACTGCTTCTCAACGGCATCACCACCGCAGCGCCAATTGCATCGCTGTTTTATCGCGCGTGGGGGGAGACTGTAACTGAGTTCGAGGCCGCGGCCGATGCTGCTGGTGAACTTGGCCTTCGCGTTTATCTCAGCCCCGCCTTCCGCTCCGGCGGCATGGTGCTGGAAGAACCGGGCCGCATGGTGCCGGTCTTTGATGAAGAGCGTGGTTTCCAGGGCCTGAAAGACGCAATTGCCTTCATCGAGAAGCAGAGTGGGCGGCATGGCGATCTGGTGCGCGGCATGCTCGCACCGGATCGGGTCGAAACCTCCACTCTGGGCCTGATCGAGCGTACCGATGCGGCTGCCCGCGAACTCGGCTGCAAGTTCCGTCTTCATATGGCGCAAGGCGTCATGGAGGTCGAGACGGTCCGCAAGCTTCATGGCTCGACCGCGCCGATCTGGCTGGCCAAGGCCGGGCTTCTCAGCGAAAGGCTGATCGCGCCGCACGCCACCAATGCGACGGAGGAAGATCTGGCGCTTTATGCGGAGAACGGCGTGTCGATCGTCCACTGTCCGCTGGTATCGAGCCGCGGCGGCAGCACGCTCTCGTCCTTCTCTTCCTGCCGCAAACGCGGCATCAACATTGCGATGGGGACGGACACAGTGCCGGCGGACATGCTGATGAACCTGCTCATTGGTCTGATCACCTGTCGTATCAATGACGGCGTTCCAGACCAGATCCGCTGTGCCGATCTTTTCGATGCGGCGACACTTGGCGGCGCGCACGCGCTTGGACGATCTGACCTTGGCCATCTTTCGCCGGGTGCAAGGGCAGACATTGCCGTATTCGACCTCGACGATATCGTCATGGCGCCGAGCATCGATCCCATCACCACGCTGGTGACCGGCGGCTCTGGCAAGGTCACGCGGGCCGTTTTTGTCGACGGCCGTCTTTCCATGCGTGAGAGACAGGTCGCTCATATCGACATGCGGCGTGCCCGTGAACAGGCGCAGGCTCAGTTCGATCGTCTGATTGCCAAATATCCCGAACGGAGCTGGGCAAATCCGCCTGTCTCCGAAATTTTTCCTCCGAGCTATCCGGTGGAGGTCGCCCAACATGGTTGAAATGAACCAATCGGTCATCGATGTCCGTAGTCTCAAGGTCGAGTTTCCCGGTCGGCGTGGCACCGTTACCGCGCTTTCCGATATCAGCCTTTCGATCCGGCCTGGCGAAATTCTGGGTGTCGTCGGTGAATCCGGTGCCGGTAAATCCATGACGGGACTTGCCATACAGGGCCTGCTCGAAAAACCCGGCCACATTGCCGGCGGTGAGATATGGCTCGGGTCGCGCCGTATCGATCAGCTGGATGACCGGGCGATGGAAAGCATTCGCGGTCGGGAGATCGGAGCGATCTTTCAGGACCCGCTGACCTCGCTCAATCCACTGTTTACGGTCGGTGCACAGCTTGTCGAAACGATCCGACAGCATTTGCCACTGTCGAAAGCGGATGCACGCGCTCGGGCCGTTCAACTGCTGAAAGATGTCGGCATTCCATCACCTGCGGATCGTGTCGATCATTATCCGCACCAGTTCTCCGGTGGCATGCGCCAGCGAGTAGTTATTGCGTTGGCGCTCGCCGCTTCACCGAAACTCATCATTGCCGATGAGCCGACGACGGCGCTCGATGTCTCGATCCAGGCGCAGATCATTTCGCTGCTGCGGCGGCTGTGCAAAGAAAAGCAGACCGCGGTCATGCTCGTCACCCACGATATGGGCGTGATTGCCGAGGCTGCCGACCGTGTTGCGGTGCTTTATGCCGGCCGGCTGATAGAGGTGGGACCGGTTGAACAGGTGCTGCACGAACCGCGCCACCCCTATACGCAGGGCCTGATGGCCTCCATTCCGTCGCTTGGCGCCAGGGTAGAGCGGCTCAACCAGATTGACGGGGCGATGCCGCGTCTCGATGCGATCCCGCCGGGATGCGCGTTTAATCCCCGTTGTGGTTTTGCCGGGCCGCGCTGTCTGCGGGAACGGCCTGAACTCGAAACAGTCGGCAACGGCGCCAGTGCATGCTGGCTGAACGCAGGAGGCACAGCATGACACAATCCGCAGCTCAAAAAGCAGCACTCAGCAAGCCGGCTTTGACGGTGAAGGGCCTGACGAAAACCTTTGATGTTTCGGCCCCGCTTCTCAATCGCATCATCGAGCGCAAACCCCGGCAGTTCGTCCAGGCCGTCAACGATATCGATTTCGCCGTTCCGGCCGGGGGCTGTCTCAGCATCGTCGGTGAAAGCGGCTGCGGCAAATCGACAGTCGCCCGTCTGATAACAGGGCTTTTCCGGCCAAGCGCCGGTGAGTTTCAATTTGCGGCGGGCGGCAGGGGCAGCCCCCTGTCGGCGCAGATGATCTTTCAGGATCCCTATGCCTCGCTCAATCCACGATGGCGCGTGAAGAACATCATCGCAGAGCCAATCCGCGAGCTGAAGCTGCGCGCGACAAAGGCCCAAACGATGGAGCGCGTGGAAGAGCTTCTCAAAACCGTGGGGCTGTCGGCCTCGGACGGCGAAAAGTTTCCGCATGAATTTTCCGGCGGCCAGCGCCAGCGTATCTCCATTGCCCGCGCATTGGCCAGCGAACCGGAATTCCTCGTCTGTGACGAGCCGACATCGGCGCTCGACGTTTCGGTGCAAGCGCAAGTGCTGAACCTCATGCGCCGCTTGCAGGATGAACTCGGCCTTACCTATCTCTTCATCAGCCACGACATGAGCGTTGTTCGTCACATGTCAGACCGTATCGCCGTTATGTATCTCGGGCGGATTGTGGAGGAGGGGGATACGGAAGAGCTTTTCGCCAATCCGCGCCATCCCTATACGCGGCTGCTTCTCCAGACGATCCCCAATATCAAGACGCCGCAGCGGGATCGGGAGATTGTGGCAGGCGAAGTACCGAGTCCTCTAAAGCCACCTTCGGGTTGCGCTTTTCACCCCCGTTGCCCGCGGGCGACGGCGCAATGCTCAGCAGAGGTGCCAAAAGTGAAAAGCCTCGCCAACGGCACGCGGGTCGCCTGTCATCTGGTCGAAGATGATGTGGAGTGGACCGGCCAGCGACAGCGCGCCTGAGAGGGGGATCAGCCGAGTGCTGCGCGCAGGTCGTGGGAAAGGTCCCGGATTTCGCTGAGATCGAGTTCCGCTTCCACATGCTCAAGGTGGTGGGTCATCAGGTGGATGGCCCGCGACGGATCGTTGTTGGCAATCGCATCGACGATTTCCGCATGTTCGTCCGGGCCGCAGTTGAAGCGATCCGTGTTACGGTAAACGGCGGTTATCAGCGACGAGCGGGAGATGAGGTCGCGCATGGTGGTAAAGAGGAAATCGGAACCGAGCGTTTCCGCAAGCAGCAGGTGGAACCCGCCGGAAAGCTTGATGATGTCGGTCGTGACGTTTTTGGTATTGGCCACGCGCTCTTTCGCCACATGGTCGCGCAGTTTTTTGAGATCGGTTTTGGTAGCGGATTTGCACAGTCTTTCGACGACGCATTGCTCGACGGTGCGGCGCACGAAGAACACATCGCGGGCTTCCTCGACCGATGGTTTGGAGACAAATGCGCCGCGATTGGGAACAATCGTCACCAGCCCGTCACGCTCAAGAACGGACAAGGCCTGGCGGATTCTTGCACGACTGACGCCGAAGATTGTCGCCAGTTGCTCTTCCTTCAACTGCACGCCCGGACGCAGCCGGCGTTCGGCAATCGAAAGCCATACTTTCTCGACAATCTGCTGCGTGGACGGGCCGGCCTGCTCGCTCATTCGACATACTCCCCAATCGCGGTAGAGAAGCGCGATGTGAATGAAAAAGTCAACTGTATCAACGGGATTTTGGTTGCAACATTGTCAACAATATGAAAGATAATTGTCGACTAAATTAGGATGCCGATCATGGAATTCGATTTCAGCGCGCTTGAGCCCCAGAGCCGCTACCGCCTTTTGACGAATTTTATCGGTCCGCGACCGATCGCGCTTGTGACGACCCGTTCACAAGCGGGCCATAACAATGCAGCGCCGATGAGCTTCTTCAACGTCTTTTCGCATGATCCGCCCATCGTCGTCCTCGGCATTCAGCCGAAGGTCAGCGGGGAGGAAAAGGATACGATGGTGAATATCCGCCGCACCGGCGAGTTCGTCGTCAACATGGTGGACATGGCGCTGTCTGAACAGATGCTGATCTGCGGTCTCGGCTTTGACAATGAAGTTGACGAGATGTCGATGGCAAAGCTCACGCCCACGCCATGCACCAAGATCGACGCAAGTTATGCTGCGCAATCGCCTTGCGCCTTCGAGTGCCGGGTGGAGCGACTGATCGATTACCCCCGCCGAACACTGGTGTTGGGCGAAGTAGTGCATATGCATGTCCATAATGAGTGCCTCGATGAGGAGGGGCGTTACGTCGATCCCGATCGCTACCAGCCGATCGCCCGACTTCATGCCGACAACTACATCACCTCGGACCGCCAGTTCGTTTTAAAGGCGCCGCCAATCACCGATTTCACCGCGCCTGACGGCAAGTGACAGCTTTTCAGGATGCGTGCGATGCATATTCGTTTGATCAATCCCAATTCCACCGCTTCCATGACCGCGCAGGCACTCGATAGCGCGCTGCGGGTCAAGCAGAAGGAAACCCACGTCTCCGCGGCAAATCCGGTCGACACCCCCGTCAGCATTGAAGGGCAGGCGGATGAGGCCATGGCCGTTCCGGGGCTTCTGGCGGAAATCCGCAAAGGAGAGGGGCAGGGTGTGGACGCCTACGTGATCGCCTGTTTCGACGATCCGGGACTTCACGCCGCGCGCGAAGTGGCGCGGGGGCCGGTTATCGGCATCTGCCAGGCGGCAGTTCAGGTGGCGATGACGATCAGCCGCCGTTTCTCGATCATCACCACGCTTCCTCGGTCCATTCCGATCATCGAAGATCTGGTGGAGGATTATGGCGCTCAAAGGCATTGCCGAAATGTTCGCGCGATCGACCTGCCGGTTCTTGGTCTTGAGGAGGATCCGGAGGTCGCGGAAGCACTGCTGCGCCGCGAAATCGAGGCTGCCAAGCGTGAGAATGCGGCGGAGGCTATTATCCTTGGCTGCGCCGGCATGTCATCTCTCTGCGACCGCCTGCGGGAGGCCACCGGCGTGCCCGTCATCGATGGTGTCACGGCTGCGATCAAGCTTGCCGAAGCTCTGGTGGGCGCGGGTTACAACACCTCGAAGGTCAACGCCTACGATTATCCGCGCTTGAAGGGGCCGGCGCTCGTCGCCTGCGCTTAGCCGCAAGGAAAATACCTGCAGCTATTTGCGGGCGCCGCCGCCGCGTTCTAGTGTTCTTCCGCGTGCACCGGTCTAAGGATCGCGCGCCGGGGGAGAGCATATGATCGACAAGCTGGAATTTTTCATTGCATTGGCGCGGGCAGAACATTTCGGCCGGGCGGCGGAGGAATGTGGTGTCTCCCAGCCCAGCCTGTCGGCGGCAATCCGGCAATTGGAGGATCAGCTGGGTGTCGTTCTCGTCGTGCGTTCGGCGCGGTACCAGGGGCTGACCCCGGAAGGACAGCGTGTGCTCGAATGGGCGCGTCGCATCGTTGGCGATGCGCGCACCATGCGCGAGGAAATGCGCGCTGCCCGCAAGGGTCTTGCCGGACACATTCGCCTTGCCGTCATTCCGACCGCGCTGGCGATGGTACCGCGATTGACGGAATCTTTTCAGGCGCGCCATCCCGATGTGACGTTTTCGGTGACTTCACGAACCTCGTTGCAGGTCTTGAGCCAGATCGAAAACCTCGAGATCGATGCGGGAATCAGTTACCTCGACAACGAACCACTCGGGCGTGTGACGACTGTGCCGCTTTATTCGGAGCGATATCACCTCATTGCCGCGGCCGGAACGCCGCTCGCTGATCAGGAAAGCGTTACCTGGAAGCAGGTTTCCGGTCTTAGGTTATGCCTATTGACCCCGGACATGCAGAACCGGCGCATCATCAACAGGCACATGGCCGAAGCTGGAGTGGAGGCCAAACCGACACTTGAATCCAACTCCATGATCGTGCTGTTTTCCCATATCCGCACCGGACAATGGGCTTCAATAATGCCGCGTAACCTCGCTGAATCGTTCGGTTTTCCAAAGCAGATCAGGATTATCCCGATCACCGATCCTGACCCGGAACATCTCGTCGGCCTGATTGCCACACACCGGGAACCGCACACGCCTCTAGTTTCGGCGCTTCTGCATGAGGCGCGTCTCAGAGCCGCAGAAAAATCATTTGATAGGAATTTCCTATCACACGACGGAAACGACTTATTGACCTGACGAGCCGCACTTCGCCATTCTCGATGAAATGAGGGGCGTGGCGATGAGCTTGATGCAAGTTTTGGTCGCCATTCCTGCCCCTGTCGGTTTGGGAGGACTGGCTTATGAATATAAGAGCGGTTGCCGCAGATGAGGCGGCCCGTATTTCCGCTGTCATTGGCGAACTTCTTCATCTGGAAGGGCCTCTGCTGCCCATCCTGCACGCCGTGCAGGATGAATTCGGCTATATCCCGGAAAGCGCCAAGCAGATCATCGCATCCGCGCTGAATATCTCGCGCGCCGAGGTCCATGGCGTCGTCACCTTCTATCCCGATTTTCGTGATCATCCCCACGGGCGTCATGTCCTGAAGCTCTGTCGCGCCGAGGCTTGCCAGTCGATGGGTGGCGAGCCTCTTTCAGAAACCGTCAAGAACCGCCTCGGTCTCGACTGGCATGAAACGTCAGCCGATGGTTCCGTGACGCTGGAGCCGGTCTTTTGTCTCGGGCTTTGCGCGCAGGCGCCAGCGCTGATGCTGGATGGCGAAGTCCATGCCCGTCTTGATGAGGACTGTCTTAGCGACATTCTGACGGAGGCGCGCCGATGAGTGTCACCGTCTTTGTTCCCGGCGATTCTGCCGCCCTTGCCGTTGGTGCAAACCGCGTCGCCGATGCCATCGCCCGCGAAGCCGCTGGCCGCAACCTTGACGTCCGGATTGTCCGCAACGGCTCGCGCGGCATGCTCTGGCTTGAAGTGCTGGTGGAAGTGCGCACCGAGCATGGCCGTATCGCCTATGGTCCCGTCAAGGCAAGCGATGTCGCCTCGCTTTTTAATGCTGGTTTTCTCACCGGCGGCGAGCATCGCCTCTGCCTCGGGCCGACGAAGGACATTCCCTTCCTGAAAGGCCAGACGCGTCTCACATTTGCCCGGTGCGGCGTGACCGATCCATTGTCTATGGAGGATTATCGCGCCTATCACGGCATGAAGGGCCTTGAAAAAGCTGTTGGGATGGCGCCGTCCGATATCGTTGCCGAGGTGACCCAGAGTGGCCTGCGTGGACGTGGCGGGGCTGGTTTCCCGACGGGTATCAAATGGAAGACCGTCGCTGATGCGGTGGCCGACCAGAAATATATCGTCTGCAATGCGGATGAGGGCGACAGCGGCACCTTCGCCGACCGTATGATCATGGAGGGCGACCCCTTTGTGCTGATCGAAGGCATGGCCATTGCCGGCCTCGCCGTTGGTGCGACCAAGGGGTTCATATATACTCGCTCGGAATATCCCTACGCGATCAAGGTCATGGAAAAGGCAATCGAGATCGCAAGGCGTGAGGGTATTCTTGGGCCTTCCGTCCTCGGCTCCGGTCGCGCGTTCGACATGGAAGTGCGCATGGGCGCCGGTGCCTATGTGTGCGGCGAGGAAACGTCGCTGCTCAACAGCCTTGAAGGCAAACGAGGCACGGTGCGCGCTAAGCCGCCGCTGCCCGCGCTTCAGGGCCTGTTCGGCAAGCCGACCGTCGTCAACAATGTCATCTCGCTTGCATCCATTCCCGTCATTATGGATCGTGGCGCAGCGTTTTATCGCGATTTCGGTGTCGGCCGTTCGCATGGCACCATCCCGATCCAGCTTGCCGGAAACATCAAACATGGCGGGCTTTACGAGACCGCCTTCGGCCTGCCACTCGGACAACTCGTCAATGGTATCGGCGGCGGCACGATCACTGGCCGTCCGGTCAAGGCGGTGCAGGTGGGCGGTCCGCTCGGGGCCTATTTCCCGGTTTCGCTGTTCGACACGATCTTCGACTACGAGGCGTTCACGTCCGCTGGTGGCCTCATCGGCCATGCGGGCATCGTTGTCTTCGATGACACGGCAGACATGCTGCATCAGGCGCGGTTTGCACTGGAATTCTGCGCGGTCGAAAGCTGCGGCAAGTGCACCCCCTGTCGCATCGGCTCGACGCGTGGCGTCGAGACGGTGGACAAGATCGCGCTCGGCATCGAGCGGGAGAAAAACACGGCATTGCTGGAAGACCTCTGTGAAACCATGAAATTCGGTTCGCTCTGTGCGCTTGGCGGTTTCACGCCCTATCCGGTGATGAGCGCACTGAGGCATTTCCCGGATGATTTTGCCCCCACCCCACATGTTGAAGCGGCGGAGTAAGACCATGGCCCTTGTGACAGAATTCGACTATGGAACCCCCAAGTCCCTCGCCACTGACATGGTGACGCTCACCATCGATGGACGTCAGGTGACTGTTCCCGCGGGAACGTCGATCATGCGCGCCTCGCGCGAAGCAGGTATCGATGTGCCGAAACTCTGCGCCACCGACATGGTGGACGCCTTCGGCTCCTGCCGCCTCTGTCTTATCGAGGTGGAGGGCCGCAACGGCACCCCCGCCTCCTGCACCACGCCGGTTGCTGCCGGTCTTGTCGTGCATACCCAGACGGAGCGGCTGAAGCAGATACGCAAGGGTGTGATGGAGCTTTATATCTCCGACCACCCGCTCGATTGTCTGACCTGCGCCGCCAATGGCGATTGTGAGCTACAGGATATGGCGGGCGCCGTTGGCCTGCGCGATGTGCGTTACGGTTACGAAGGCGACAACCACGTCAAGGCCCGCACCGGTGATGGTGATCTCAATGCCCGCTTTATGCCGAAGGATGAAAGCAACCCCTATTTCACCTATGATCCTTCCAAATGCATCGTCTGCTCCCGCTGCGTACGCGCTTGCGAGGAAGTGCAGGGCACTTTTGCACTAACGATCGAAGGGCGCGGTTTCGAAAGCCGTGTATCGCCCGGTGCGCATGAGGCGTTCCTCGATTCCGACTGTGTTTCCTGCGGCGCCTGCGTGCAGGCCTGCCCGACGGCGACGCTGACGGAGAAATCGGTGATCGAGATTGGCCAGCCGGAACATTCGCTGGTCACGACTTGCGCCTATTGCGGCGTCGGCTGCTCCTTTAAGGCGGAAATGCGCGGTGAGGAACTGGTGCGGATGGTGCCGTGGAAGGACGGGCAGGCCAATCGCGGTCATTCCTGCGTCAAGGGCCGCTTTGCTTATGGTTATGCCACCCACAGGGACCGCATTCTCAACCCGATGATCCGCGAAAAGATCAGCGACCCGTGGCGGGAAGTGACCTGGGAGGAAGCCTTCTCCCATGTCGCGTCGGAGTTCCGGCGTATTCAGGGCCAATATGGCCGGGAATCCATCGGCGGTATCACCTCGTCCCGCTGCACGAACGAAGAAACCTTCCTCGTCCAGAAACTTATCCGCGCCGGTTTCGGCAACAATAATGTCGATACCTGCGCCCGCGTCTGCCATTCGCCGACAGGTTATGGCCTCGGCCAGGCCTTTGGCACCTCCGCCGGCACACAGAATTTCGACAGTGTCGAGCAATCCGATGTGGTGCTGGTGATCGGCGCCAATCCGACGGACGGGCATCCCGTTTTCGGTTCGCGATTGAAGAAGCGGCTGCGTCAGGGTGCAAAACTGATCGTCATCGATCCGCGCCGTATTGATCTTGTGCGCACACCGCATGTGGAGGCCGCTTTCCATCTGCCGCTGCTGCCGGGTACCAACGTTGCGGTGCTGACGGCGCTGGCGCATGTCATCGTCACGGAAGGCCTGTTCAACGAAGCCTTCATCCGCGAACGCTGCGACTGGTCGGAATTTGAGGATTGGGCGGCGTTCGTTGCAGAACCCCAGCATAGCCCGGAAGAGACGGAACGTTACACGGGCGTTCCTGCAGAAGATCTGCGTGGTGCTGCCCGGCTTTATGCCAAGGGCGGCAACGGCGCGATCTATTATGGCCTTGGTGTCACAGAACACAGCCAGGGTTCGACGACCGTCATGGCGATCGCCAATCTGGCCATGGCGACCGGCAATATCGGGCGGCCCGGTGTGGGCGTCAATCCGCTTCGCGGGCAGAACAATGTGCAAGGCTCCTGCGACATGGGGTCTTTCCCGCACGAGCTTCCGGGCTATCGGCATATTTCCGACGACGCCACGCGCGACATCTTCGAAAAACTCTGGGGCGTGAAGCTGAACAACGAACCGGGGCTGCGTATTCCCAACATGCTCGATGCGGCCGTGGATGGCAGCTTCAAGGGCATCTATATTCAGGGCGAGGACATTCTCCAGTCCGATCCGGATACGAAGCACGTTTCGGCCGGTCTCGCCGCGATGGAATGTGTCGTGGTGCACGATCTCTTCCTGAACGAGACGGCGAACTACGCCCATGTCTTCTTGCCGGGTTCGACCTTCCTCGAAAAGGACGGCACCTTCACCAATGCCGAGCGCCGCATCAACCGCGTTCGCAAGGTCATGTCGCCGAAAAACGGTTATGCCGACTGGGAAGTGACGCAGAAGCTGGCACAGGCTATGGGACTTGCGTGGAACTACATGCATCCGTCCGAGATCATGGACGAGATCGCGGCGACGACACCGAGCTTTGCCGGTGTTTCCTATGACTATCTGGAAGAAAAGGGCTCGGTGCAGTGGCCCTGCAATGAGAAATTCCCGGATGGTTCGCCAATCATGCATGTGGACGGTTTCGTGCGCGGCAAGGGCAAGTTCATCCGCACCGAATATGTGGCGACGGACGAACGCACCGGTCCGCGTTTCCCGCTGCTTCTCACCACCGGCCGCATCCTGTCGCAATACAATGTCGGCGCGCAGACGCGGCGCACCGAAAACGTCGTCTGGCATGAGGAGGATCGTCTTGAAATCCACCCGCACGATGCCGAACAGCGCGGCGTGAAGGACGGCGACTGGATCAAGCTTGCCAGCCGGTCAGGAGACACGACGCTGCGGGCGCTGATCACCGACCGTGTGGCGCCGGGCGTGGTCTATACGACCTTCCACCATCCCGGCACGCAGGCGAATGTCATTACGACTGACTTCTCCGACTGGGCGACCAACTGCCCCGAATACAAGGTGACCGCCGTGCAGGTATCGCCGTCCAACGGTCCGACGGAATGGCAGGAGGAATATGATGCGCTTGGTCGCCGTTCGCGGCGGATCAGCGGCAAGCTCGAAGCGGCGGAATAAGGAGGGCCGGGTGCGCCCGGCCTTGTCACACATAGAGGCGTCGGCCGGCAGCCGACGCGGGGGAAGAGGTCATGTTGCTCAACCACACCGATGAAAAGCTGGTGAGAATGGCGAACCAGATCGCGACGTTCTTTCTGTCGCAGCCGGAAGATATTCGCATCGAGGGTGTCGCCACCCACATCAACAAGTTCTGGGAACCGCGCATGCGACGCCGGTTCTTCGAGATGGCGGATGCCGGGGCAGGTGATTTTCTGCCGCTTGTGCTTGCCGCGTCGAAGGAGATCAAGCGGCCCGACGATCCGGCGCCCGATGCTGTGGGGCTCGGCGACGATGCCAAGGGTGCGCCGGGTGGCAAAGGACCGGTTGCGGGAGAGTCCCTTTCAGAGCCGAGCGTCCCGGAAAGCACACAGGCTTGAGCGGCGTGACCGCATAATCACACTTTCGACCGGACGGGGGACGTTCGGCGATATCGGTGTTCGCCTGGCGGGGCGAACGTGACATGTCCAGACATCCACGAGGGAGGTAATGTCAATGGCAGTAGCAGGTGCAACAGCGGGAGAAGCGGCGCAAGCCGGCTTTTTGGACCGCGAACGAATAATCGCAAGACCGGGTTTCAATCGCTGGCTGGTGCCTCCGGCTGCCCTTGCCATCCATCTATGCATCGGCATGGCCTATGGTTTCAGCGTGTTCTGGCTGCCGCTGTCCAAGGCGCTGCCGGCCACGGACCCCAGTTGCTCCAGCCTCACCCTGCTGGGTGCGCTGTTCACCACTGAGTGCAACTGGCGCGTGGCCGATCTCGGCTGGATCTATACGCTTTTCTTCGTTCTTCTGGGCTGCTCGGCGGCCATCTGGGGCGGCTGGCTGGAAAGAGTGGGGCCGCGCAAGGCCGGCTTCGTTTCCGCCTGCTGCTGGTGCGGCGGTATTCTGGTGGCGGCAGTCGGCGTCATCACGCACCAACTCTGGCTGATGTGGCTGGGCGCTGGCGTCATTGGCGGCATCGGGCTCGGCCTTGGCTATATTTCGCCGGTGTCGACGCTGATCAAATGGTTCCCGGACCGTCGTGGCATGGCGACGGGCATGGCTATCATGGGATTCGGCGGTGGTGCGATGATTGGTGCGCCGCTCGCCAATCTCCTGATGAACAACTTCAAGACGGATGTCTCTGTCGGCGTCTGGCAGACTTTCGTCGTCATGGCGCTGATCTATTTCGCCTTCATGATGGCGGGCGCCTTCGGTTACCGCATTCCGCCATCGGGCTGGCGTCCCGAAGGTTGGACGGCGCCGGCTGCCAAAAGCGCCATGATAACCCATCGTCATGTACATCTGCGCGATGCGCACAAGACGCCGCAGTTCTGGCTCATCTGGGCGGTGTTGTGCCTGAATGTTTCGGCGGGTATCGGCGTCATCGGTATGGCCTCGCCCATGCTGCAGGAAATCTTCGCTGGCTCGCTGATCGGCTTGCCGGGCGTGGGCTTTGCAGATCTCGATGCCGGACAGAAGGCGCAGATCGCGGCGATTGCCGCCGGTTTCACCGGGCTTCTTTCGCTCTTCAACATTGGTGGCCGCTTCTTCTGGGCGTCGATGTCTGACAAGATCGGCCGCAAGAACACTTATTTCTGCTTCTTTATTCTCGGCATCATTCTTTATGCGCTGGCGCCGACGCTTGCGACGATGGGCAACAAGGCGCTGTTCGTTCTGGCCTTCGGTATCATCCTGTCCATGTATGGCGGCGGTTTCGCCACCATACCGGCCTATCTCGCGGATATTTTCGGCACGCAGTTCGTCGGCGCAATCCACGGCCGCCTGCTGACGGCGTGGGCGACTGCGGGCATTGCCGGTCCGGTCGTCGTCAACTACATCCGAGAGGCACAGATTGCGGCGGGTGTGGCGCCAGGACCCGCGCTCTACACCAGCACCATGTACATTCTGGCAGGCATGCTGGCGATCGGCCTCGTGGCCAATGCCTTCGTGCGGCCGCTCTCGGACAAGTGGTTCATGCCGGATGCGGAAGTTGCAGCCCTGCAGGCAAAGACCGCTGCCGCCAATGCCGGCCCGACAGGCTCCTTCGGCATCGGACGGGGCGGATTGGACACCAAGGCGGCGCTTGCCTGGGTCGCCGTCGGTATTCCGCTTCTGTGGGGTGTGTGGGTTACCGTGAAAAGCAGCCTTGCCCTGTTCGGCTGACGTCCATCGGCCTCGGTCGTGCAGGATTGATGCACGGCCGAAAAAAATATGCCGGCTCATGGCCGGCATATAAACAGATAAAAGCGAAAACGTGCAGCTTGCCGGCAAGGCTTCCATCAACGCCAGCTGGCAAGCAGTCCTTCAAGCGTTGCGCGATCTTCCTTGTCCAGACGGGCAAGCCCAGGCGCGCGAACGGGGCCAACCTCGAACCCCAGGATTTCCATGGCTTCCTTCACCACGGTCACGTTTGCGCCGTTGCGGTATCGTGTCCGTAGCCGTTCGAACAGCTCGATCTTTTCAATGATCTTCCGTGCCGCCGGGAAATCGCCGGCCGTCAGGGCGTCATGAACCTGCAGGGAAAATTGCGGTGCGACATTGACGAGACCGGAGGTGAAGCCGCGTGCGCCAGCCGCCGAAAAGGCCGGCGCCCAGCTTTCAGCCAGTCCGCAGACATATAGAGCGCCGTTCGGATCGGAAGCGGCAATCGCGCGCGACAGAAGCATGATGTCGGTCGTCGCAAACTTTATACCTGCGACATTCGGGTGGCCGGAAAGCCTTACCATGTCATTGACCGAGAAGCCGTCCGCCCGGACATACGCGACCAGCGGTAATTCGCTGCCCTCCGCAAGGCCGATAAAATAGTCGATCTGCGATTGCGGGGCTGCAAAAGGGTCGACCGGCTGATGCGACATGACGGCGGATGCGCCCATTTCTTTTGCCTGACGCGCCATGGAAAGCGCCTCGCGCTGCGAGCGTCCAATAGCCGCCGTGACCGGGGCTTTGCCACTGACGCCATTTATCGCAGCCTCATAAACCTTCAGAATTTCTGCGGGCGTCAAGGCGTAGAATTCGCCGGTATTGCCTGCCGCGACGATATTGTGGATGCCTGCCTTTGCGACGCGGGCGTAAACCGCGGCGGTAACGCCGGTCTCCACTTCGCCGCCTGCATCGTAAGCCGTTACCGGAACGCCGGAGATGCCCTGCAGGGCCTGGCGAAAATCGAATGTCGTCATCAACTGGGTTCCTTAAGATCAAAAGTCATCTTCAGATGGAAAATTTGTGAACAGGCGCGCCGGAGACCGGGGCGTCGAATGCGACGAGCGTTCCAGCGGTGGTTATTCCGCCCGTCTCGGTCACGAGACTTGTGACGTAGATCGTCTTGAGGTCGGGACCACCGAAACACGGCATGGTCGGCCCCTTGAACGGCAGCCTGTAGACCTCGAGCAATTCGCCGTCCGGCGAAAAGCGGTTGAGGCGCCCCGCCTGAACGCCGGCGCTCCAGTAACAGCCTTCGCAATCGGTCGCTGCACCATCCGGCCTGCCTTCATCCGGCGCGAAATCGTGGAGCCGTTCCGCTGGGCCGATCCTGCCGGTCGCGGCGTCGAAATCGAATGCCTGATACATGAGGCCGCTGCTGTCGGAATGATACATGCGTCTGCCGTCCGGGCTCCAGGCAAGCCCGTTCGATGTGAACATATCGCCATCGATGACGCGTTCGATGCCGCCATCCGGGGCGACGCGATAGAGGCGTGCATTGCCTGTCTGTATCGCGGCCTCGTCGCGGGTCCCCACCCAGAAATGGCCGTCCGGACCAACCTTTCCGTCGTTGAGGCGGCTGTCAGGCCGCCCGTCGTCCGGGTCGCAGAGAAGATCGAGCTTGCCGCTCGCGGGATCGAGAAGATGCACGCCGCTCTTGAGGCCCGCCACGATCAAGCCATTGTCGCAGAGGCCGAGACAGCCGACCTGGGCGGGCATGTCGTATCGGTCGAGTTTTCCGTCGGGGAAGAGACGGAAAATGGCGGGTGCGAGAATATCGACAAACCACAGATCGCCGGTTCGCTCATCCCAGGCCGGCGATTCGCCAACCCTCAACGGGGTATCGATCAGGGAACGAAGCTTCGGTTCGACGATATGCGGCTGGCTCACTGGTTCCTCTCCCTCATCCGCGCTTTATGATTCTATTTTCGACATTGCAGGGTGCGGCCTAACTGCCGACGCCCTGAAACATGCGGGCGCGCGCCTTCAATATGTGGTCTTTCATCGCGTCATGCGCGGCCTGCTCGCGCCGCGCAAAAATCGCCTCCACAATCGCCGTGTGCTCGTCCTGCACCTCGCGCACATGCTGCGGGGTCCGCTTGAGGCTGAGGCTGCGTGTCACCGACTGGCCGATGGCGAAATGAGGCTTGAACCAGATCCGCACCGTAATGTGGAACTGGTTATGGCTCGCTTTCGCAATTGCTTCGTGCAGGGCGAAGTCTTCCTCCGCGCCGAGATCGTTGCGCTCGAGACATTGTTCCAGCGCGGCAATCGCCTGCTCTATGCGGACCTTGTCCGTTGCCTGCCAATTGCGGGCCGCAAGCTCAGCCGCGGAAGCCTCCAATCCGGCCCTGAACTCAAAAAAACGCTGCACATCTGCCAGCGAGCCGACCGGCACCTGCTGCAAGACCGAAGAGTCCGGCTGCTGGCGTACATAGGAGCCGGATCCCTTTTGCGAAACGATAAGCCCGTCGTTCCGAAGCCGCTCCAGCGCTTCCCGCACAACCGGTCGCGACGCGCCAAACAGCGATGCCAGATTCTGTTCCGATGGCAGCCGCTCGTTCACGGGAAACCGCCCGTCCGAAATCATGCCCACGATTTTTTCGTAGATGATGTCGCTCAGCCGAGTTTCGCCTCGAGCGGCGGCAGATGCAGTGTGATTGTCCATCAGCAGCCCTTCCGTTGCAAATCGCTGAAGTTAATGGGTTTCCTGCATTTCAATCGCAACAGAAATACCGGGTTTTTGTGAGCGAGGGGGCTGTCCTGACCGATTTTCCTTCAAGCCTGATCCTGAAAACCGGTCTACAAATAAAAAAGATGTAAAAATCTGTCAATACTTGTAATCATCTGAAAACGCCCATATGGTCTGCCCCTGCCGATGGAGGATCGGCGTGCTGGCTGGCCGGGAGGGCCGTCGCGGTTCGGTGAAAACCGTCTCGCTGCCGGTGATTTTTTGGGAGGATTGTCGATGCGCGATGGCGATACATTTTCACTGGGCGTAACGCGCCGAACCTTTATGGCGGGTGTTGGCGGCGTGGCCGCGCTCTCCGTCATCGGGACCTCGGCGCGGGCTGCTGCCGGCAAGCAGGCGCCGGAACTGGAGGCGCTGGTAAAGGACGGCAAATTGCCGCCTTTGGCCGAACGCCTGCCGAAAAATCCGATGGTGGTGACGCCGCACGAGAAAATCGGCGCCTATGGCGGCACATTGCGTCGTGGCCTGCGCGGTTCATCGGACCATAACGGCATCCTGCGCATGGTCGGCAATCAGGGCCTTGTCCGCTGGAACATGGATTTTACCGAGGTTCTGCCGAACCTTGCGGTGAAATGGGAAGTCAACGACGATGCCTCGCAATTCACCTTCCATTTGCTGGAGGGCGCAAAATGGTCGGATGGCCACCCCTTCACAGCCGATGACGTGGTGTTCGCCATCGAGGACTGCATCAAGAACAAGGAGCTTTACAGCGCCACGCCGGCGCAGCTTTCCGTGGCCGGCAAGGCGGTCGATGTCGAAAAAGTCGATGATTTCACGGTAAAGTTCAAATTCGCAGCGCCGAATGCGCTTTATCTCGAAAATCTCGCCACGCCGCTCGGCCAGCATCCGACGCTGTTTCCCAAGCACTATTGCAGCAAGTTCCTGCCGAAATACAATACGTCGCTCGATGCCGATGTGAAGGCGGCGGGTGTCTCGAGCTGGACGGAACTGTTCCGGGCCAAATGCGGCGATATCGAAATTCCCTCCCGCTGGTCGAATGTCGACAAGCCGACGCTCGATCCATGGGTGGTGAAGGAGCCCTATTCCGGCGGTGCGACACGGGTGGTCATGACCCGCAACCCTTACTTCTGGCAGGTCGATACCGAAGGCAATCAGTTGCCCTATATCGATGAAATCAATTTCGGCATTTCGCAGGATGTTGAATCGCTGATGCTGAACGTGATTTCCGGCAAGATTGACATTCAGGAGCGCCACATCAGCGTTCTTGCCAACAAGCCGACCCTGTCACAGAACATGAAAAAGGGTGATTACCGGCTGCTGACGCTGGTGCCGTCTGCCGCGCAGCAGTGCCAGATCTATCTCAACATCACCCACAAAGACCCGGCAATGCGCAAGATGTTTGCCGACAAATCGTTCCGTCAGGCATTGTCCATCGCGCTCAACCGGCAAGAAATCATCGACATCGTCTATTTCGGCCAGAGCGAGGGTTATCAGGCCGGGCCGCGCCCGACACATCCCTGGTACAATGAAAAGCTGGCGCGACAATTCACCGAATATAATGCGGACAAGGCGAACGAGCTTCTCGACAAGGCCGGTTATGACAAGAAGAACGGCAACGGCATGCGGTTGCGACCTGACGGCCAGCCGATCTTCTTCTCGATCGATGTCATCCCGACGCTTTATCCCGATCTGGTCGATGCGCTGGAACTGGTGAAGGCGCAATGGGCGCAGATCGGCGTCGACATCAAGGTCAACACCATCGAACGTGCACTCTATTATACACGCGGTGATGACAACGCCCATGATGCCGCCGTCTGGCCCGGCCCCGGCGGTCTTGATCCGATGCTTGATCCGCGCGATTTCTTCGCCTTCCATCCGCAGGGGTCGCGTTACGCCATTCCCTGGGCGCTCTGGTACACGTCGAATGGCCAGAAGGGCGAAGAGCCGCCGGAGAGCCAGAAGAAGCGCTTCAAGCTTTTCGACGAGGCGCGCTCGACGGCCGACCTTGCCAAGCGCGGTCAGAAGATGAAGGAAATCTTCGATATCGCGGCGGAAGAGTTCGAGACGATCGGCCTCTGCCTTGCCGTTGGTGGTTTCGGCATCATCCGCAATAATCTGCGCAATGTGCCGGAAACGGAACCCGACAGCTGGACCTGGCCCAACCCCGGCCCGGCGTTGCCGCAACAGTTCACCTTCACAAGCTGATACCGCCACATGGGCGTCGCTGCCGAAACGCGGCGACGCCTCTCAGGTTGTTTCGACCACCCGCAGCCCGCCTCCTTGGAAGGAGACGGGGCGTGCGGCACAATGTGATTGCGAGAACGATATGCTGCTTTTTATCGTAAAACGCCTGCTGTGGATGATACCGTCCCTGTTTGCCGTCAGTTTCCTTGCCTTTGTCCTGATCCAGCTGCCGCCCGGCGACTATGTGACGACCTATATCGCCACACTGGCCGCCTCCAACGAGGTCATCGACCACAACACGGCGGCGCAGCTTCGCGAGCGCTTTGGCCTCGACGACCCGATGATCGTGCAATATCTTAAATGGATATGGGGCATCATCAGCCGCGGCGATTTCGGTATTTCGTTCGAGTGGCAGCAGCCGGTTTCGGGCCTTATCTGGGAACGCATGGCGCTGACGCTCGTTCTTGCCATCGCAAGCCTTCTTGCAACCTGGGCCATCGCGCTTCCGATCGGCGTCTTTTCCGCCGTCCGCAAATATTCGATTGGCGATTATCTCTTCACTGCCTTTTCTTTCTTCGGCCTCTCCATACCCTCGTTCCTGCTGGCGCTGGTGCTGATGTATGTGGCTGCGGTGGAGTTCGGGGCCGATGTCGGCGGGCTGTTTTCAGCCGAATATGAGACTGCCTCATGGAGCATCGCCAAGATGATGGACCTCATGGCCCATATCTGGCTGCCGGTCGCCATTCTTGCCGTGTCTTCCACCGCAAGTCTCATCCGCGTCATGCGCGCCAATATGCTGGATGAATTGCCCAAGCCATATGTCACCACCGCGCGGGCAAAAGGCTTGTCCGAGTTCAAACTGCTGACGAAATATCCGCTCAGAATTGCGCTTAACCCGTTCATTTCCACCATCGCATGGCTGTTGCCCAATCTTATTTCGGGCTCCGTCGTTGTCGCCATCGTGCTCAATCTGCCGACGGCCGCGCCGCTGCTTCTGCAGTCGCTGATGGCGCAGGACATGTATCTTGCGGGCGCTTTCGTGCTGTTGATCTGTGCGCTGACGCTGATCGGATCGCTGATCAGCGACATCCTGCTTGCGCTGGTCGATCCGCGCATCCGGCTCGAATAGGAGGGCGCCATGAGCGATATCACCATCACCGCCAATGCCCGGCAGGACCGCGCGGCCGTCGCCTCGCAGTGGCAGCTCATCTGGTGGGCCTTCAAGCGCCACAAGCTGGCCATGGCCGCCATGTTCATCACCATCGCCATGTATATCGTTGCGCTGGTACCGGGCTTCTTCGCCATCAACGATCCGGTATTGCAGAATGCCCGCGCCACCTTCCATCCGCCGCAGCGCGTGCATTTCATCGATACGACCGAGGGTTTCTCGCTCGGGCTGCATTATTATCCGCTGAAGCTGACCCGTGACCCCGAGACACTGGCGGCGGTCTTTGTCGAGGATACGGCGAAGAAAATCCCGGTCCAGTTTTTCGGTCGCGGTTACGAATATTCCGTATTCGGCTTGTTCACCACGGATATCCATCTGCTGGCGTCCGCCGACAAGACGCGGCCGCTCTTCCTCTTCGGCGCGGATCGCCTTGGGCGAGATGTCTTCAGCCGCGTGGTCCAGGGGGCGCAGGTCTCCTTGTCGATCGGTCTTGTCGGCGTGTTCTTCTCGTTGCTGCTCGGCGTCGTTCTCGGCGGCATATCGGGATATTATGGCGGTCGCATTGATTTCACCATGCAGCGCGTGATCGACTTCGTACTCTCGCTGCCCACCATTCCCATCTGGCTGGCGCTGGCCGCCGCACTGCCGCAGGGCTGGCCCGCCACGCTTCAGTATATGATGATCACCATCATCCTGTCCCTGACCGGCTGGGCGCAGCTTGCCCGCGTCGTGCGCGGACGGTTCCTGTCGCTCAGGACCGAAGAATTCGTGGCCGCAGCGCGGCTGGATGGCGTGCCGGAAGGGCGCATCATCTTCCGCCATATGCTGCCGAGTTTTTCGAGCCATATCATCGCCTCGGTCACGCTTGCGGTTCCGGCGATGATCCTCGCGGAAACCTCGCTGTCCTTCCTCGGCCTTGGCCTTCAGCCGCCCACCATTTCCTGGGGCGTGCTGCTTCGCGAGGCGCAGAATATCCGCTCGATTGCGACTGCACCCTGGCTGTTCCTGCCCGGTGTGGCGGTCGTCATTGCCGTCATGGCGCTCAATCTGCTCGGTGACGGCCTGCGCGACGCAGCCGATCCCTATAACAAGTGAGGCCCCGGATGAGCGATATTCTCTCTATGAAGCCAGCCAAACCGCTGCTTGAAGTCCGCAATCTGGTCACTGAATTTCCGGTGAGAAACGGCATTTTCCGGGCGGTCAATGACCTGTCTTTTTCCATCGATCCCGGCAAGACGCTTTGCGTCGTCGGCGAAAGCGGCTCGGGCAAATCCGTCACCGCCCGTTCGATCCTGCAGATCATCGACAGCCCCGGCCGCATTGCGTCCGGATCGATCATCCTCAACCGTGCCGACGGCACGTCCCTCGATCTGGCGAAGCTCGATCCGCGCAGCCGGGCCATCCGCTCGGTGCGCGGCGCTGATATCGCGATGATCTTTCAGGAGCCGATGTCGTCGCTTTCACCCGTGCATACGGTCGGGGACCAGATCACGGAGGTCCTGCGTCTGCATCTGAAGATGAGTAAGGCAGAGGCGCGGGCCGAGGCCATAGAGCTGTTGCGGCAAGTGGAGATCCCTAACCCTGAAAAGGCGCTGGATCGTTACGCTTTCCAGTATTCCGGCGGCATGCGCCAGCGCGCCATGATCGCCATGGCGCTGGCCTGCAAGCCGCAGCTTTTGATCGCCGACGAACCGACGACGGCGCTCGATGTGACCACACAGGCCGAGATCCTCGACCTGATATCGCGGCTGCAAAAGGCGCATGGCATGGCGGTGCTGTTCATCACCCACGACATGGGCGTGGTGGCGCAGATTGCCGATGACGTGCTGGTCATGCATCACGGCGTCGCCAAGGAATATGGCACCGTTGATGAGATATTCCATAATCCGCAGGACCCCTATACCCGCATGTTGATCGGCTCCGTGCTGAAGCTGGAGCAGAAGGCGGAAATCCGCCTTGCGCGGCCTCCGCTCGACCTTGCGGCTGCTCCCGTGCTCGAAGTGAATGACCTCTCCATGCACTTCGGCGAGATGAAGGCGCTGGATGGCGTCTCGATCAAGCTTCTGCCGGGCGAAACGCTCGGTATTGTCGGCGAAAGCGGTTCCGGCAAGACCACGATGGGCCGCTCGATCATGCGCCTTTACGATCCGACGGGCGGCGAAATGCTATATCGCCGAGCGGATGGCACGGTGGTCGATCTGGCCAAAATCGAAGGTTCCGAGTTGAAAGCCGCGCGGCGTGAGTTGCGCATGGTGTTCCAGGATCCTTTCGGTTCGCTCAATCCGCGCATGACGGTGGCGCAGGTCATCGGCGAGCCGTTGCTGGTCAACGGCATTGCCAAAGGCAGAGAACTGGATGACCGCGTCTGCGCGCTGATGGAGCAGGTGGGACTGGATCCGGGCGGGCGCGAACGCTATCCGCACGCCTTTTCCGGCGGCCAGCGCCAGCGCATCGGCATCGCCCGCGCCATAACCCTGAAGCCGCGCGTCATCGTGGCGGATGAGGCGACGTCGGCGCTAGATGTTTCGGTGCGGTTCCAGGTCCTGGATCTTTTGATGCGGCTGCAGGATGAACTGGGCCTCGCCTATATCTTCATCAGCCATGACATCGGCGTCATCCGCTATATGTGCGACCGTGTGGGCGTGATGTATCGCGGCAAGCTGGTGGAAGTGGGAGACGCCGAAAAGGTCTGCAACGCGCCGGACCATCCCTACACGCAGGCGCTTCTTTCCGCCATTCCGCGCCCGGATCCGCGCGACCGGGATCGCACGCGCAGATTCCGCTACGTCGAACCATCCGAAGCCAAGAACGGGGCCGTCGCCCGATAGTGCCGGGCATGCCGCACGCTGCAATTCATGAGGAAGACTGAAGCATGAAAATCGACCGCATGCGGGTATTCGTCACCCGCGACAAGGACCGCCCCCGCGTCATCGTCGCCCTCGATACCGATGACGGTTTGACCGGCTGGGGTGAATGTTACAATCACGGCCCCGATCTCGCCCTACCGCCGGTGCTGGACTACCTCTATGGCTTCCTAGCCGGGCAGGACCCGACGCGGGTGGAGTATCTCTATAACCTCCTGCTTCAGCAGAACCGCTTTCCGCCCGGAGCGCTCGGTCTGTCGGCCATCTCGGCGCTCGATCATTGCCTGTGGGACCTCGCAGCCAAGGCGGCGGGCGTACCAGTCTACAAGCTGCTGGGCGGCGAAGTACGCGACCGTATCAAGGTCTATGCCGGTGTCTACACGGCCCCGGATGCGCCAGCGGCAAGGGAGGAATTCGACCGTCTCAACGAGGATTGGGGCTTCACGGCCTTCAAGCTCAGCCCATGGCGTGTCGATATCCATGCCCATCGCTGGGGCGAGGTGGTGCGCAGTTCCGCTGAATATTTCCGCTCCCTTCGTGAAACCGTGCGCCCTGACTACGACATCGCCTTCGACGCCCATGCCAAGATTTTCGAGCCCGCGGCCGCCCGCCAACTTGGCAACGCGCTTGCCCCTTACGATCCGCTGTTCTTCGAAGAGCCGCTGCGTCCCGAAAACATCGAGATGTGGGGAGACCTCAAACAGGGGCTGAACTGCACGCTGGCAACGGGTGAAAGTCTATATAATCGCAATGAGTTCCTTCGCCTTCTTCAAGTAAAAGGTGCGGATATCATCCAGCCCGATATCTGCGTCGTCGGCGGCATTTCGGAGATGCGCCGCATCGCGACGCTTGCGGAAGCCCATTTTGTCAGCATCGCGCCGCATAACCCTATGGGACCGCTCGCCACCGCCGTCAATGTGCATTTTTCCGCTGCCCAGCAGAATTTCCGAATTCTCGAATATCGCCTGCCGAAAGGGCAATGCTACGTCTATGGCGGCACCGATCTCGAAAAACGCGAGGATGAAACCCGTTATGTCGTCGACCCCTACCTGCCGAAGGACGGATATCTGGAACTGAGGCCGGACCGTCCCGGCTGGGGTGTCGAGATGGATGAAAAAGCCATGCAGGAGGATGGCTATGTTCATTGGCAAAGACGGGTGCCGAAACGGCCTGACGGCTCATATGCCTTCGCCTGAAACGGTTGCGATTGCCTGCGGGCGGCTCTCCGCCCGCCTGCGCCCCGCCTGGGGTGGCAGAATGACCCATCTGCGGCACTTTGACTACGGCGATATTCTGGTGCCGACAATGGAGCAGGAATTCGAGCCGTTCAACTGGCCAAGGGCTGGCGCATACCCCTTGTTTCCCTATCACAACCGGCTCTATGGCGGGTCCTTCATCCATGCCGGTATCCGCCATGACCTGCTGCCGCATCCGGCGCTTGCGCCTGATGCCATGCATGGCCCGGCTCACCGCCGGCCGTGGGCGATTTCAGATCTGTCTTCGGATCGGGTTTCACTGATGTTGGACTACGAGGCCGACGGGGAGTGGCCTTTTTCTTTTCGCGCCGAGCAGTCTTTCCTGCTGGAAGACGAAAGCCTCGCCGTGGAACTGTCGATAACCAATCTCGCGGATGTGCCAGCACCGATGGCGCTAGGCTGGCACCCCTATCTGGCGGCAGGGCTCGGTCGCAATGCCCGGACGGACGCCAAGCTGCAATATCCGCTGGATGCGCAAAACGTGCCAACCGGCCAGCCGGCGGCGCCTCGCCCGAAACCTGCCATTCCCGCCGCAACGGGATACACACTGCATTTTACCGATTGGTCAAGCGCGCAGGTCGACTTCGACCGGTTTTCACTGCGGCTCGAGGCCGATCCCGTTTTCGGCCATCTCGCCGTGCACCGCATGCAGCGCTACCTCTGTCTTGAGCCGGTCTCCATGGCCGCCGGAGCGCTTGGTTTGTCGCAGGCGCAGCGGGAAGGGCAGGGTCTCGGGACGGTTGCCCCCGGCGAGCGCCTGTCGGGGCGCATCAGGCTCTCCATCGATCTTTAGGAGGAGCGGGTGCGCCTGTGACGCCCAAACGCCCTCCGCCGAACGGCAAACTTCAAAAAACCGCCAAATGCCCATATTTTGAGCGTCAGTAATTATCGCTCAAAAATAGGCTTGACGTCGGCGAAAATTTCGAACCAAATGAACCAATGTGAGATTGGTTCAGTAAATGGTGCGACGTGACGGTGAACCCCAACGACAACTCCAACTATGCGCTAGGAAAATTGCGCGCGTATATTCAGGCGCAGGATCTTGCGAAAGACCGTCGCCTGCCGACGGAGCGGGCGTTTGCGGAAACCTTCAATGTCGGCCGACGTGCGGTCCGTCGCGCTCTTGAGGTTCTCGAAGCCGAAGGTCTGATCTGGAGACGGCAGGGGGCGGGAACCTTTGTGGGCGAAAAGCCCGACGATTGGTCCGCCCAGGTGACGGAACTGGTGGCCGGCACGGATATCATGGAAATCATGGAAGTGCGTCTTCGCATCGAGCCGCAACTGGCGCAGCTTGCGGCCATGCGCGCCAAGCCGGCCGAGGTGGAGCGCATGCGCGCCCTCGTCCACAAGACCGGCCAGAGCACGGATGCCGACGCCAAGGAGTTGTGGGATGGTTCGCTTCACCGCCAGATCGCCCAGAGCGCCGGCAACAAATTGTTCCTGTCCATCTTTGATGTCATCAACCGCATTCGCCAGGACGATGCATGGCAGTCGATACGGGAGCTGGCGCGCCGCAGCGGCACGAACGGCAAGGCTTCCTTCGAACAGCACATAGCGATCGTCGACGCCATCGCCGATCGTGACCCCGCAAGAGCTGGCGAAGCGATGCGCCAGCACCTGCTCATGCATCAGGAAAGGTTGATCCGCGCCACCTCGCTCGGCTTTCTGGAGGAGAAAACCGGACAAGATATTGCCGCCCGCAGCACGGGCGATGCCGATAATCCGCTCACGCCGATCTCATAGGCGGCAGAGCAGACCTGCCGGACTTTCAGACCCGGCCAATGAAAAAACAAAGATAACCAGACCAGAGGATAGAACATGAAGAAGATCAAGACATTGACCGCCGCCCTGTTGGCCGGTGCATTCCTGTCCGCGCCGGCGATCTCGTCCGAACTGCGTATCGGCCTTAATGACGACGCCGACGTGTTAGACCCCGCGCAATCGCGCACCTTCGTCGGGCGTATCGTTTATACCGCCATGTGCGACAAGCTCGTCGATATCTCGCAGGACATGAAGATCGTTCCCCAGCTTGCCACCGAATGGGCCTGGTCCGACGGCGGCAAGGTGCTGACGATGAAAATCCGCGACGGCGTGAAATTCCATGACGGCGAGACGTTGGATGCGGCGGCTGTCGTGGCCACCATCGAGCGCAACATGACCTTGCCGGAATCCCGCCGCAAGAGTGAGCTTTCCTCGATCGAAAAGGTTGAGGCCACCGCGCCGCTTGAAGTGAAATTCACCCTGAAGACGCCGGATGTCACCCTGCTGGCGCAGCTTTCCGACCGCGCCGGTATGATCGTCGCACCGAAGGCGGCCAAGGAACTGGGCGCCAATTTCGGTTCGAAGCCGGTCTGCGCCGGACCGTTCAAATTCGTGGAACGCATCCAGCAGGACCGCATCGTGCTCGAGAAATTCGCCGATTATTGGGACAAGGACAAAATTCTGGTTGACAGGGTCGTTTATCTGCCGATCCCGGATACGACCGTGAAGCTTGCCAATCTTCGCTCGGGAGACCTCGATATCGCCGAACGCATCGCGGCCTCCGATGCCGAGTCCGTGAAGAACGACGCCAATCTGACCTATGCGGATGTCATCGGTCCGGGCTACATGGCCATGTATGTCAACATCAACAACGGCCCCCGCGCGGATAATCCGCTCGGCAAGGACAAGCGCCTGCGTCAGGCCTTTTCTTATGCGATTGACCGGGAAGCGATCGGCCAGATCGTCTTCGAGGGTACGTCAAAAGCAGGCAATCAGGCCTTTCCGCCCACAAGCCCATGGTTCAACCAGAACCTTCCTGTGCCGGCGCGCGATATCGACAAGGCCAAGCAACTGATGAAGGAGGCGGGTTACGAAAAACTCGACGTCGAGCTTCAGCACGCTAACAACACGACGCAGACGCAGATGATGCAGGTCATCCAGTCAATGGTCGCGGAAGCCGGCTTCAACGTCACCCTGAAGGCCACGGAATTTGCCACGCTTCTTTCCGAGCAGACCGCCGGCAATTATCAGCTCAGCCGTTCCGACTGGTCGGGACGCATCGATCCGGATGGCAACCTGCATCAGTTCGTCACCTGCAAGGGCGGCATCAACGATGTGAAATATTGCAATCCTGAGGTCGACAAGCTGCTCAACGAGGCCCGCGCCTCGACCGAAGATGCAGTGCGCAAGGAAAAATACGATGCCGCCAGCGTCATCCTCAACGATGACATGCCGATCATCTATCTCGGTCACCAGCCCTATGCCTACGCCATTTCCAACAAGGTCAAGGGCTGGGCGCCGTCGCCGGATGGCATGATCCGCCTTCTCGGCGTCTCCAAGGACTGAACACGTCGCATGCGCCGCACGGCCCTGCCGTGCGGCCCTCACGAATTGGCACGAACGAGGGCCACGCCATGCCTGTTTATATCGGCAAGCGACTGCTGGTCGCTATCCCGACGCTTCTGATCATCTCCATCTTCGTTTTCTCGCTGCAGAAGCTGCTGCCGGGCGATCCGGTTCTCGCCATGGCTGGCGAAGAGCGCGATCCGGCGACGATTGAATTCCTGCGTGAGAAATATCGCCTGAACGACCCGGTTCCGCTGCAATATGTCAACTGGCTGGGCGGCGTCGTGACGGGCGATTTCGGAATTTCGCTGCGCACAAACCAGCCAGTGCTGGAACTCATCGGTCAGAAGCTGCCGGTCACCATTCAGCTTGCGGTGATGGCGATGTTCTTTGCTATGGTCATCGGCATTCCGATCGGTATTCTCGCCGCCGTCAAGAAGAACACCTGGATCGATTACGCGGCCAATATTGTTGCGCTTTCCGGCCTCTCTATCCCGAATTTCTGGCTCGGCATCATGCTGATCCTGCTGGTGTCGGTCAAACTCGGGTGGTTGCCGGCATCCGGTTATGAATCGATCTTTGTCGATCCCGTGCGCTCCATCGAAACCATGATCATGCCCGCCTTCGTGCTGGGCAACGCGCTTGCGGCAACGCTGATGCGCCATACCCGGTCGGCGATGGTGGCGGTGCTCAGTTCCGACTATATCCGCACTGCCCGAGCCAAGGGTCTTTCGCCGCGCGAGATCATCCTGTCGCATAGTTTCCGCAATGCGCTTCTGCCCGTTATCACGCTTCTTGCGCTGCTCTTCGGCGAATTGCTGGCCGGGGCGGTGCTGACGGAGCAGATTTTCACCATTCCCGGCTTCGGCAAGATGACGGTCGATGCGGTGTTCACCCGCGACTATGCCGTCGTGCAGGGCATCGTTCTTTGCACCGCTGTCGGCTTCATCCTCATGAACCTTCTGGCCGACATTGCCTATGTCCTGCTCAACCCTCGCCTTAGGGCGACGATCTGAGGCCCCGATATCATGACCGTTCTCGATCAAAACCTCTCCGTAGCGGCAACGCGGCAGGAAAGCCGCGCCTGGAAAAAGATGAAGCGCAACAAATCGGCGCTTGCCGGCATGGTTATCGTGCTGTTTTTCGCCGTTCTTGCCATCGCCGCGCCGATCCTGCCGATTGCCGATCCGGTGGCGACCAGCTGGTCGGTCATCCGCAAGGCGCCCTCGGCCGCCCATTGGCTTGGCACCGACGATCTCGGCCGAGACATCCTTTCCCGAATGATCTATGGCGCGCGCGCCTCGCTGATGGCTGGCGTGGTCTCGGTGATGATCGCCGTGGTCATCGGCGTGCCCTTTGGCCTGATTTCAGGTTATTTCGGCGGCTGGGTGGATATGGTCATATCCCGCATCACCGAAGCCTTGCTGGCCATGCCGTTCCTCATCATGGCAATCGCGCTTGCCGCCTTCCTTGGCCCGAGCCTCACCAATGCGATGATCGCCATCGGCCTTTCCGCCATGCCGATTTTCGTGCGGCTGACGCGCGGGCAGGTGCTGGCGGTCAAGACAGAAGACTATGTCGAAGGCGCAAGGTCCATCGGCCTCAACCACATCGACATCATGACGCGATACATCCTGCCGAACGTCTTCGCCCCCATCATCGTGCAGGCGACGCTGACCGTTGCGACCGCCATTATTGCTGAGGCGAGCCTCTCTTTTCTCGGGCTTGGCCAGCAGGCGCCTGCGCCTTCCTGGGGTTCGATGCTGAATACTGCAAAGAATTTCCTCAGCCAGGCGCCGTGGATGACGATGTGGCCCGGCATCGCCATCTTCCTCGTCGTCATCGGCTTCAATCTTCTGGGCGACGGCCTGCGTGATGCGCTCGATCCGCGCGAAGCATGATTTTTTACAAGGAATATCGGAATGAATGAATTCACCACACGCCCTGAAATCCTTGGCACCTTCGGCGTCGTCACCTCAACCCACTGGATCGCGTCGGCCGTCGGCATGGCGATCCTCGAAAAAGGCGGCAATGCTTTCGACGCCGCCGTCGCCACCGGTTTCGTCCTCCAGATCGTCGAGCCGCATCTTTGCGGTCCGGGCGGAGATATGCCCGCCGTGTTTTATTCGAAAAAGAAGGACAGGGTGGAGGTCATCTGCGCTCAGGGCCCGGCCCCGAGCGGTGCGACGATTGAACATTACACGTCGGAAGGGTTGAAGCTGATCCCCGGCGATGGGCTGCTGGCCACCGTTATTCCCGGTGCTTTCGATGGCTGGATGCTGATGCTGCGCGACTATGGCACCATGAGCGTGCGCGACGTGCTTGAGCCCGCGATCTATTATGCCGAACATGGGCATCCGACATTGCCGCGTGTCTCCGCCACCATCAAGGGGCTGGCCGATTTCTTCGAGAAGGAATGGCCGACATCCCATCAGACGTGGTTGCCGGGTGGTGCCGCACCAGAGCCTCACGCCAATTTCCGCAATCCGGTTCTGGCTGCGACCTATCAGCGGATCGTCACCGAAGCCGAAGCGCGTTCCGGCCGCGAAAACCAGATCGATGCGGCCCGCGACGCCTTCTATCGGGGTTTCGTTGCGGAAGCTATCGACCGTTACGTGGGGACTGCGGAAGTCATGGACGCCAGCGGCGCGCGGCACAAGGGCGTGCTAACGGCGCAGGATTTGGCGGACTGGAGCGCGACCGTCGAAGCGCCGCAGACGCTCGACTATCAAGATTGGACGATTGCCAAGACGCCGGCCTGGGGACAGGGTCCGGTTCTGCTGCAATCGCTTGCGCTTCTGAAAGGCTTCGACATTGCGGCCATGGACCCGTCCGGTCCCGATTTCATCCACACCATCGTCGAAGCCATGAAGCTCGCTTATGCCGACCGCGAAGTCTATTACGGCGATCCGGAATTCGGGCAGATCCCGACGGAATATCTCCTGTCGGAAGGCTATAATGCCGGACGCCGCGCGCTAATAAGCGGCGAGGCCTCGCTGGAGCTGCGCCCCGGCACTGTGCCGGGTTACGAAAAGCAGGTGGACGCCACGATGGCCATGCTGGCCGAGATGAGCGGCGCCGGCACGGTCTACGAGCCGACCATGTCGCATCTGACGGAGAAGCGCGGCGATACGGTGCATATCGATGTCATTGACCGGTGGGGCAACATGGTCTCCACCACGCCGTCGGGCGGCTGGCTGCAATCCTCTCCCATCGTGCCCGGCCTCGGTTTCGCGCTCAATTCCCGCGCTCAAATGTTCTGGCTGAAGGAAGGCCTGCCGACCTCGCTTGCACCGGGCAAACGCCCGCGCACCACGCTGACGCCTTCGCTTGCGCTTCATCAGGGGCGTCCCTCCATGGTGTTCGGCACGCCAGGCGGCGATCAGCAGGACCAGTGGCAATTGCCCTTCTTCCTGCGTTATGCCCATCACGGCAAGAACCTGCAGGCCGCCATCGACATGCCACTGTTCCACACTGCGCATTTTCCGGGGTCGTTTTATCCGCGCACCCGTTCGCCGGGCGAAATCACCGTGGAAAGCACGGTGGGCGAAGCGACCTTGCAGGAGCTTCGCCGTCGAGGGCACCGCGTCACGGTTGCCGATGCATGGTCGGTCGGTCGGCTCACCGCCGCGCGCCGCGATGCGGACGGCCTGCTGCGCGCCGCCGCGACACCGCGGCTGATGCAGGCCTATGCGGTAGGGCGGTGACACCATGGAGACAAGCCCCGTCCTTTCCGTCCGTAACCTCACCACTTCCTTCCTCGTGGATGGCGCGTGGAAGAGCGTCGTGCGCAATGTGTCCTTCGATGTCGCGCCTGGCGAAACCGTCGCGATTGTCGGGGAATCCGGCTCCGGCAAATCGGTGACGTCGCTGTCTCTCATGCGCCTGCTCGCCCCGGCCTCCAGCCGGATCGAGGGGGAGGTGCTGCTCAACGGGCGCGATCTTCTTGCGCTTTCCGAAAGGGAAATGCGCGGTGTGCGCGGCAACGATATTTCGATGATCTTCCAGGAGCCGATGACCTCGCTCAATCCGATCTTCTCCATCGGCCGCCAGATTTCTGAAGTACTCATCCGGCACAAGGGGCTTTCGAAGCAGGAGGCGCGGGCGGAGACGGTGCGGCTTCTGGAAAAGGTTCGCATTCCAAACGCTTCCGGTCGTTTCGATGAATATCCTCACCAGTTTTCCGGCGGCATGCGCCAGCGGGTGATGATCGCCATGGCGCTTGCCTCACGGCCGAAACTGCTGATCGCCGACGAGCCGACGACGGCGCTCGACGTCACCATTCAGGGGCAGATTCTCGATCTGATCAAGCTGCTGCAGGAAGAGGAGGGCATGTCGGTCCTTTTCATCACCCATGACATGGGCGTGGTGGCCGAAATCGCCGACCGGACGATCGTGATGTATCGTGGCGATGAGGTCGAGACCGGACCGACGGAAGACATCTTCCGGTGCGGCAAGCACCCCTATACACGGGCGCTGCTTTCGGCGGTGCCGAAGCTCGGCTCGATGCGCGACCGGCAATGGCCGACACGGTTTCCGGTGCTCGACATGAAAACCGGCCTTTCGAGCGAGCCGCAGGAAGTGGCCGGGACAGTTGCGAGCGGGCAGACGCCGGTTCTGTCGGTCAAGAACCTGGTGACGCGTTTTGCCATCCGCTCCGGCCTACTGGCGCGCCGGACGGGCGCGGTCCATGCGGTGGAAAACGTGTCCTTCGATCTGTTTCAGGGGGAAACGCTGTCGCTGGTTGGGGAATCCGGCTGCGGAAAATCAACCACCGGCCGCTCGATCATGCGGCTTGTGGAACCGACGGCCGGCGACGTGTCGCTCGACGGGTACGATGTGATGAGGCTCGATACGGTCGGCCTGCGCAATATGCGCAAATCCGTGCAGATGATCTTTCAGGACCCGTTCTCGTCGCTCAATCCGCGCATGACAGTGGGCACGGCGATTTCCGAGCCCTTCATCAAGCACAAACTGGGCAACACCAGACAGGCGAAGGAAAAGACTGCCGATCTTCTCGAAAAGGTGGGCCTTTCCGCCGATATGGCCAGCCGCTACCCTCATGAGTTTTCCGGCGGCCAGCGCCAGCGCATCGCCATTGCCCGTGCGCTGGCGCTCGATCCCAAGGTCATCGTTGCCGATGAAAGCGTCTCGGCGCTCGATGTTTCGATCAAGGCGCAGGTCTGCAACCTGCTGCTCGACCTGCAACAGAGCCTCAACCTCGCTTTCCTGTTCATCAGCCATGACATGGCGGTGGTGGAGCGCGTCAGCCACCGGGTGGCGGTGATGTATCTCGGCGAGATCGTCGAAATCGGGCCGCGTGCGGCGGTTTTCGACAATCCGCAGCATCCCTATACGAAAAAGCTCATGGCCGCCGTGCCCGTGCCGGACCCGGCAAGGCGCGGGATAAGGCGCGGCATATCGAATGATGAGCTGAAAAGCCCGATACGGGCAGTGGGATATGAAACGCCGGTGCGAAACTACAGGACGGTGTCGCCCGGCCACCTGGTGCAGGTGGCCTGAGACGATAGCTGCGGCATGGATGCTCCGAAGACGAAGCCGTTATGCGGGGTTCTTGGGCGGAACGCCACGCAGGTGCTCCATAAGATAGGCATGGGTCGCGGCATTGGCGACGATCAGCGTGCCGGTTTTTTCATAGAATTCCGGTCCGCGGCCCCACCAGTCGGTCACGATGCCGCCAGCCTCCTGCACCAGCAGAATGCCGGCTGCCGTGTCCACGAAGCCCGTTTCCTCATAGTAGCCAGTTAGTCGGCCGCAGGCGACGTAAGCGCAGGAATTGGCAGCACTACCGACCACGCGGACCGCGCCGATGGGCGCACGGATGGCATCAAGGCGCAGATAGGCGCCGGGATAAAGCTGGAGATTGGGCGTGGGCAAGCCGGTGCCGACGCACATCAGGGCGACATCGGTGCTGGCATTGACCTGCAGGCGCTCGCCGTTGAGATAGGCGCCGTCTCCCTTGATCGCGGTGAACATCTCGTCGGAAACGGGATTGTAGACCAGCCCGCAGATCGTTTCATTGCCGCGGCGAAGCGCAATGGTGATCGTATAGTGCTGACCGAAGAGAAAATTGGTGGTGCCATCGATGGGGTCGACCAGCCAGCGGTGATCCTGATCCGCCCCTTCGACGGGTGCGAATTCCTCGCCCGTCAGTCCCCAGGGATATTGCCCGAGCAGGCGCTCGCGGATCAGCGTCTCGGAATTCCGGTCCGCATCGGAAACGAAATCCCCCGGTCCCTTGACGCCGATCTCGATGTCGCGGAAGCGCCTGAAATGGTCGAGCGTCAATGCGCCGGCTTCGCGGGCGGTTGCGACCATATGGTGTAGAATGGTGCTGTAATTGACTGTCATCGGCAGAAAACCTCGGCGAGCCCTTCCGGATCATCGGTGGTGATCTGGTCCACCTTAAGCCGCAGGAGGCGTTTCACCTGTTCTATGGATTGCAGTGTGACGCTGTTGATCGTCCAGGCGTCGACGCGGCGGCCTGCGGCATGTATGGGGGCGATCATATCGACGCCCGCATCCTCGGCGGCAAGCACGATCTCGGAGGCGAGGTAGATCATGTCCGCAACGGGTGCTGTGGCAAGGGCGTCTTCGATGAAGCCCGGATAGTTTCCGCTTGCCTTCAGTGCAGCTAATGTGCCGCGGTGGCAGGGATCGTATCCGGTGCGAAGTCCCGGTGCTGAACCGGCCAGCATGGCGATGGCGTCGAAATCGCCGCCCGACAGGATCACCGAGCTTGCTATGGGCGAAACGCTCGCCCCGAAACCGGCGACCACCTGCGGGGTGAGCGCCTGCCGGTCTTCCTTGAAATCGAGCTGGAGCAGGGCGTCGGGATGAACGGCGCCCTCGGCAAGCAGGGCGCAAAGGTCTTCGAGCAGCATGACCTTCGCATCGATGGGGTGGCCGTCATTGTCCCGCAGGTGGAGCTGGCGCAGGGCGGCGGCGGATGTATCGCGCACCCGGCCAGTGCCGGTGGTTTCCCGCTCCAGCGTCCGGTCATGCAAAACGGCGCAGCCGTGATCGGCATGGATGACGAGATCGACCTCGATGCTTGCGCCAAGCCGCATCGCCTCGATGATACGCTCGCCGGTAAAGACCGGATCTTCGGCACGACGCCGGGCGCGATGCCACTTGAGCCATGTTCTGTGGCCGTCGCGGTCGATAAGGATCGGCTGGTTCATGTCAGCTCCGGTAGATTGGGCGGTTGTCGCGATAGGCCGTAACGGCACGGGGCGAAATCTGCACGCCCTGTCCCGTCTGGAACATATCCGGGTGGGCGACCATGGATTTGATTCTTGTACCATCGGCGAGATCAAGGTCTACAAGCCCGTGGGTGCCGTAATCCGTCACCCGGTGCACACTTGCTTGCCGCATCTCGGAGATCGTCAGATCGATGGCTTCCGGGCGAACGGCGAGAATGGCCGGTCCGTCAGAGACGGGAAGCGGCAAGCTGAAATCGGCCCGCATGAAATTCCCGTCTGAAACTGCGCCTTCTATCAGGTTCATGGTGCCGATGAAGCCGGCGACGAACGGGGTCTGCGGTTCGCGGTAGATCACATTCGGCCGGTCGATCTGTTCGGTCTTGCCGTTCGCCATCACGACGATGCGGTCGGCCATGGAAAGGGCCTCATCCTGACCGTGGGTGACGAACAGCGTGGTGATACCGAGGCGCTGCTGGATATCGCGCACTTCCTCCCGTAACCGCTCGCGCAGATGCTGGTCGAGGCTGGCGAAGGGTTCGTCGAGCAGGAGTATTTTCGGTTCGAGAACCAGCGAGCGGGCAAGCGCCACCCGCTGCTGTTGGCCGCCGGAAAGCTGGCCGGTGGCGCGCTCGCCAAAACCGGAAAGCCCGACGAGTTCGAGCACCGCCTCCACTTTCTCTCTGATAACGGCAGCCGGCATGCGGCGCAGCTTGAGGCCGAAAGCGAGGTTCTTGAAGACATTCATGTGGCTCCAGAGCGCGTGGCTCTGAAACACCATACCGGTCGGCCGTCGCTCCGGCGGCAGATGCGTGACATCTTCGCCATCGATGGAGATCTGTCCGCCCGTCGGCTGCTCGAAACCGCCGACCATGCGCAGCAGCGTCGATTTGCCCGAACCGGAGGGGCCGAGAAGGCATACGAGTTCACCATCGGCGACATCGAGCGAAAAACTGTCGACGGCATTGGTCTCGCCGGAATAGGTTTTCGTAACCTGGCGGATGTGAAGTACGGACATGATGATTTCCTAACCGCCGAAACCGCGGGCGAATGCGCCGCCACCGATGACGCGGCGGGCGAACATGAGGGCAATGAAGGACGGCGCCCACAGCAGGACGGACAGGACCGCGCCATACTGGATGACCATCTGGTTGTTGATATAACTGATCATCAGCACCGGCATCGTTCGAATGCCCGGTGCACCGATCAGCCATGCGCCTTCCGTCTCGTAAAAAGTGCCAACGAAGCTCAGCAGCACGGCGGCAGCGATGGTCGGTCCCGCCTGCGGCAGCGTAATCGACCAGAAGACCCTAAGCGGACTGGCGCCGACATCGCGGGCCGCCTCTTCCATGCGCCGGTCGACGGCCTGAAATGCCGCCACCGGAATCCAGATCATGAACATCAGCGTGCCGACGAGCTGGATGAGAACGACGCCCCAGAAGGTGCCGATGAGGTCGAGCTGGAGGAAAATGGCGGCAATCGCCACAAGAAGCCCGAATTTCGGGAAGGCGTGGCCGGCAAGAAAGGAGAAAAACAGCAGGTTGCGGCCGGGAAAACTCATGCGCGCAAAGGCATAGGCGGCGGGAAGGCAGATCACCGCTGAAAGCAGCGTTACCACCGTTGTCAGCCGCAGGCTCAGCATCAACGCGTTCCACACATCGGCGCGGCCCAGCGTCTGGCCCCAGAAGCGGAAACCGAATTGCTGGGGAATGACGTTGGGAAAACGCCAGACCTCGGTGAATGCCCAGGTGCCCACCACAAGCAGCGGCCCGACGATGGCGACGGTTAGAAGGGTGGCGAAAAATATGCCGGGCCAATCCATGCGCGTTCGCGCCGGTGAAAGGGTCGTCATGTTATTTCCCCTGGTTGCGTGCGACCGAACGCACGTAGAACAGGCCGAAGGCAATGCAGAAACCGAAAGCGATGACGGCCTGGGTCATGGCGCCGATGGGATCCTGCACTTCGCGCAGCGTGCGCTGCATGAAGGGGCCGAGCATTTCGGGAGAAGCCGGTCCGAGAAGATAGGGCAGGGTGAAGGAGGAAAAAATACCGAGCACTGAAAAGGAAAGCGCCACGAGAATGGAATTGGAAATGCGGGGCAGGATGATGTGCCAAAAGACCTGAAGCGCGTTTGCGCCCACATCCCGCGCCGCCTCCACCGACTGGTTGGCGACGCTGCCGAGTCCCGCGAGCAGGATAAGAACGGTCAGCGGAATATTATCCCAGACAAGACCGATGACCGGCCCCCACGGAGTGAGATAGGGCGTGCGGATTTTCGGCAGGTCGACCGCATTGAGCAATATGTCCACCATGCCGTTAGGCCCGAGGACGCGGATGAAGGCGAAGGCGAGGATGATGGAAGGCACGAACATGGGGAAGATGGCGAGCGCCTGCACATAAGCCGAAAGGCGGCCTTGCGAAAAGCGCAGGTAAAGCGCGATCGGCAGGCAGATCATCAGCAGGAGGATCGCGCAGACCATTGTCGTCCACAGCGTCACGGCAAGATTATCGAGGCTGTAGCGGTCCGAGAAGAAGAAGATGTAGCTCGAAAGGTCGAATCCCGTCTCGCCGCTCGCTCCGGTGCGCCAGACGGTGCGGCCGATGGCGTTGAGGGCAGGCCAGATGACCAGCCAGACGATCAGGAAGACGGGGATGGCGACGAGCAGGAGGCCGATTGGCCTCCTGCCTGCCGTATTGTCGATGAGCGGGCGAACCGCTCCTTCCGCAACCTCGGTCACGACTTGCGGTCGACGTTGGGAGCGACGTTGCGATACCAGCCGTCATTGATGGCGGTTTCCCATTTTCCGGCCGGGAAGGTCGGGATGGTCTGCGGGATGATGTCGGCGAAGCGCTTGCGCAGTTCGGCCGGCACATAGTCCCAGGAAACGCCGGGGAAACCGCCGAGTTCGGTAAGGATCGCGCCCTGAATTTCTTCCGACAGCACGAAATTGGCGAGCTTTAGGGCAGCGTCGCGATTGGCGCCGTTTGCAAGCACCACGGCGCGCGAGAAATCACCGCAAAGCGCCAAGTCCTGAAGCTGGACGAGGCCTGTTTCTTGCGGCAGAACGCCCTGATCGATGGCCTTCAGCACCTGATCGGACCAGACGGGGGTCATGGTGACGACGCCCTGCGAAAGAAGCTGCAGCGACTGCGTGTTGCCGGAGGAGTATGCACCTTTGTCATAGAGCGACGGGGCGATATCGTTCAGCAGCGCCCATGCCTTGCCGAGAGCCTTGTCGGCGGCTTCCTGGGTGTAATTGTCGACCGTGAAGGCCTTGGGGTCGAGGCCGTTGGCCTGGTGGATGGCGCGGCGGACGAAGTTGCCGCCGGAGCCGCCCTTGTCGGGACGGTTATAGACAAACTGGCCGGGATTGGCCTTGATCCATTTGACGAGCTCATCCCAGGTCTTCGGCGCGTCCGTCGGCTTCAGTTTGCTGGTGTCATAGGCGAGCAGCACCTGGCTGCCGCGATAGGGCAGGCTGTATTCGCTGCGGATGGCAAGCGGATTGACGCGCGAATAGTTGGAGAGGTCGGCTTTCGCCATGTTCACATAGATGCCGGCCTCGATGGCGCCGGTGGGAAGCAGCGGATCGGCCGTTTCGAAATAATCGGCCTGCGGATCGGTGCCCGTTTGCTTTGCGGCGATGGCGCGCTCACCGATGGCGATAATACCGGCGCTGTCGCCGGCATCGACGAGATTGAGCTTCATGCCGGGATTGGCGGCTTCAAAGGCGGGCTTGATTGTATTGGACCAGAAATCGAGGATATTGGTATCCGAACTGGTGTACCAGTCGATCGTGCCCGGAGCGGCGAAGCTCATGCGCGGTGCAAGGGCGAGACCGGCGGCGGCGCCTGCGGCGGACATCATAAAGGTGCGGCGTTTCATCTATGTCTCCGATGTTTTCGGCGCGAGTGGACTGCTGAGCGCTAACTCCGCAAAGATGGGGAAGGCTCTGGCCGGTCGTTGCACAGCCGTGCATTTTTTGAACGGGCCGGCGGCGGTTCTAAAGTCTTTACATAACGCTTTCGTGACGGTTGCCGCCGACAGACATCTTAACCCTTCGCGAAACGCATTTTCCCGGTGGCCGTTCAAAAGCGCGCGGGCTCTACCAGAGGCGTTGCCGGCAGGTAGGATGACCGCGGCAGTATTGGAGGGAGGGAAGTGTGTCGGCTTCGGCTGTTTGCCGCTGTCAAGAAACGCAGCCGCTCGGCCGCCCGTTGTTCGTCACTTCAGATGGGTGGGGTTCTGTTGATCGTCATCGGCGCCGTCTTGCCCGTTGCCGGCGGACAGGTAAATTCCGCGCAAAAAAAACCCCGCCGAATGAAGCGGGGTTTGATCTTACCAGCGCTGGCTACCATACCAGTCGTCAATATCTTTCCGGGCCCGGTCCTTTTCGTAGCCGTAACGCTCCTGAATCTTGCCTTCCAGCTGCTCGCGCTTGCCGTTGATGACGTCAAGATCGTCGTCGGTGAGTTTTCCCCACTGCTCCTTGACCTTGCCCTTCATCTGCTTCCAGTTACCTTCAACGCGATTCCAATCCATCGGTGCTCTCCCATTTTGTTTGGCTTGCACTTGTAAATGTTCGAGCTAGCGCAGGGTTCCGTCCATCGGTCGTTATGTTCGGCGCAACTGTGGTCTGCTGCCACGAAAAGATCACGATTCATTCAGCCGCAGTTCACGCGGCGGGGCGCTAAATCCTCTCATCCCACAAGGAGGGAGATAAGATGCGCAAGATGATTTTAACCGCCGGACTGATTTTGGGCGCCCTGTTCGGCACCGGGGCGAACGCCACGCCTGTCGGTCAACCGTCTGCACCTTCGGCGTCCCACATTCAAAAGGTGGACTATGCCTGCGGACGCGGTTTCCATTTGACCCCGCGCGGCTATTGTCGTCCGAACGGACCGCGTTATGAGCGCGGCTGGGACAGGCGCGACCGCTGGGAAGCCCGCCGAGAATGGCGCGAGCGTCAGGCCAGACGGGAATGGCGTGAGTGGCGCGACCGCAGGGATTATCGCGACCGACGCGACTATTATAGATACTGATCTGGCAAGGCCCTCCACACCTCGGGAGGGCCTTTCTCATAGGGCCCGGTGAGGTCCTTACGATCCGGAAAAGGATCCCACACCGGTTTCGCCGCTCCTGATGGCGCCGAATGTGCTCGCCGATCCGGCGGTTGTCGCACGCATGGCATACTTTCAGCGCCAGGATCGTCGCCCTTCGCTGGATGAGCTGAAAGCCCACGTTGCGGCGGCAATCGCCAAGTGGGGGACCGGTGGTCAAGGACAAGAATGTGCAGATGGAATGACCGGTAATCACCGATGCCATCCCGACGTTCCGCTTGCGCATCCAGCTGGTGTGGTGTTTCCGCATCACTCACCAGTCGGTTGCAAAAACCCGCTTGGCAAGCTCGGGCCGTTGAGTTACAACTCTCGCTACCGCGTCAGATCGAACAAAGGGAGGCGTTGCATGACACCGGCATTCTTCGAAACCCTCCCGCAGGGAATGACCCGACACTAGGTCATATCCATTCGCGGCCCGCCGATTGCGCGCCCGACATGCGGTTTTATTTTCCCCCATAGCCCGATTGATCTGACGGGATCACTTCGTCTCCCGCGCGGGCTGTGCCATCCAACTCCCGTTTTGAGGACCGGTCGCCGATTATAGGGCGCTGGGCTGGTAAAAATGACTCGCAAGAAGCTCGATTTCCGCGCCGATGCCTATCGACATGTGCTCGGCTTTGTTTTCAACCATTGGCGTCATCGGCCGGCGCTGGTGGGTTTCATCATCGTTCTGGTGATTGCCAGCACGCTGGCTGAAGTTATGGTGCCGGTCTTTTCCGGCCAGATCGTCGATGCCATAGCCGGTGGAGACGAGGCCGGCAACGGGGCAGATAAGGCGCTGCGCGCCTTCGTCATCGTGGTGTCTCTTGGGCTGGTTAGCGTTGTGCTGCGCTGGTTCATCTTCAACGGCATCATCCGGCTGACGCTGAAAATCATGGCGGATGTCGCCAATAACGGCTTCCACAAGGTGCAGCGTTTCTCCACCGACTGGCATGCCAACAGCTTCGCCGGCTCCACGGTGCGCAAGATCACGCGCGGCATGTGGGCGCTGGATTCGCTCAATGACCTTCTGCTGGTCGCACTTCTGCCTTCCATCGTCATGCTGGTGGGCGCCACCATTGTGCTCGGCAGCTACTGGCCAATCATGGGCCTGATCGTCGGTCTCGGATCGCTGATCTATATCGGCGTGACCGTGGGGCTTTCGATGGGCTATGTTTCGCCGGCGGCAAGGCTTGCCAATGCCTGGGATACCAGACTGGGCGGTGCGCTGGCGGACGCCATCAGCTGCAATTCAGTGGTCAAGGCCTTTGGCGCAGAAACCCGCGAGGAAACGCGCCTGGGCCATGTGCTGGTGAAGTGGGACCACCGCACACGCCGGACATGGAAGCGCGGCACGCTGAACGGCACGATCCAGAGCTTCATGATGGTCTCCATGCAGGCCGGTATTCTGGGTACGGGTATCATCATGTGGCGACAGGGGCTGGCGACGCCGGGCGACATTACCTTCGTGCTGGCAATGTTCTTCGTGCTGCAAGGTTATCTGCGCGATGTGGGACAGGATATCCGCAACCTGCAACGCGCCGTCAACGACATGGAAGAGCTGGTGTTGCTGGACAAGATGCCGCTCGGCATCGAGGACAGGCCGGACGCCGGACCGATCAGGATCGGAAAGGGCGAGATCCTCTTTGATCACGTCACCTTCCAGTATGGCGCGCATCCTACGCCGCTTTACGATGACTTTTCGGTCACCATCAAGGCGGGTGAACGGGTGGGCCTGGTCGGGCATTCCGGTTCGGGCAAGACAACCTTCGTCAAGCTCATCCAGCGGCTTTACGACATCAAGTCGGGCGAAATCCGCATCGACGACCAGAATGTCGCCGGGGTGACGCAGTCCAGCCTGCGCGGCCAGATCGCCATCGTGCAGCAGGAGCCCATCCTGTTCCACCGCACGCTGGCGGAAAACATCGCCTATGGCCGGCCGGGCGCCACGCGGCGTCAGATCGAGCAGGCGGCGAAACAGGCGAGCGCCCATGATTTCATCATGTCCCTTCCCAAGGGATATGAGACGATGGTGGGTGAGCGCGGCGTCAAGCTGTCGGGCGGCGAGCGTCAGCGTGTCGCCATCGCCCGTGCTTTCCTTGCGGATGCGCCGGTGTTGATACTGGACGAGGCCACTTCCAGCCTCGACAGCGAAAGCGAAGTGCAGATCCAGCAGGCGATGGAACGGCTAATGGTCGGCCGCACCACGCTGGTCATCGCCCATCGGCTGTCCACGGTCAGGGCGCTGGACCGGTTGCTCGTCTTCGACAAGGGCAGGATTGTCGAAGAGGGTGACCACCAGGCGCTGATCCGCCTCCATGACGGCATCTACCGCAGGCTGTTCGAACGGCAGGCGCTGGAGCTGACCAAGGGCCTGGTGGCCTGAAAAAAAGGGACGCCGGGGGTGTTCCCCCGGCGTTCACTACCCGAACATTGAACCCACGCCATCAGCGCGCCGCTTTTTTTGCGTAAGGGCGTGTTTCGCGCAACACCAACAGGACGGTGAACCATGGATTTCCATCCGATCGCAAAGCCACAACGCCTTGTCATCAGGGGAACCCATATCCATGTCGCATTCCATCACGCTTTTAGACCTCTCATGGTCCACACCTGACGGTCATCCGCTCTTTTCCGACATCAACCTTCACTTCGGACCCGAACGCACCGGCCTTGTCGGGCGCAACGGCGTCGGCAAGACGACGCTTCTGAAACTGATCGCCGGCGAATTGTCGCCGTCGGCGGGCACGGTTTCCGTTTCGGGCTGCGTCAACCTCCTGCGCCAGAGCGTACAGGTTGTGTCCGACGAGACTGTCGCCGACCTGTTTGGTGCGCGCGAGGCGCTGGACGCGCTCGCCCGTGCGCAGTCGGGAACGGCCACTCTCGATGAGCTTGAGGACATTGACTGGATGCTGGAGGAGGAAATTGCCAAGGCGCTCGTGCAGGTCGGGCTGGACGCCTTGCCCTCTACGCCGCTTTCGGCGCTTTCCGGCGGGCAGCGCACGCGGGCCGCACTCGCGGCTCAAATCCATGCCGCGCCGGATTTCCTGATCCTCGACGAACCGACCAATAATCTCGACCGGGAGGGGCGCATTTTCGTTGCCGATTTTCTGGCGGCCTGGCGTGGTGGAGCAATCGTCGTCAGCCATGATCGGGAGCTTCTCGAAACCTTTGATGCGATTGTGGAAATGACCACGCTCGGGGCAACCCGTTACGGCGGCAACTGGAGCCGCTATCGCGCACAAAAAGCGCTGGAACTGGCCGCCGCCGAACAGGACTTCGCGAATGCGGAAAAGCGTCTGTCCGAGGTCAGGCGCCGTTCACAGGAGGCGCTGGAGCGCAAGGCCCGCCGTGACAGCAGGGGCGCTGCAAAAGCGGCGAGGGGAGACATGCCCCGTATCCTTGTTGGTGCGATGAAGAGGCGTGCCGAAAAGACGAGTGGCGACAACGCCAATCTGGCCAGCCGTCTGACGGCCGAGGCGACGGAAGATCTGAAGACGGCGCGAGAGCGGATCGAAATCCTCCAGGATGTCAGTGTTACATTGCCCGCGAGCGGGCTACACACGACAAAGACCGTTCTCAGCCTGCAGAACCTGACCGCAGGATATCAGGCCGACCAACCCGTGCTTTGCGATCTCTCTTTCGAAATCACCGGGCCGCAACGCGTTGCCGTAACCGGCCCGAACGGATCGGGAAAAACGACGCTGCTTTCGGTGATCACGGGGGACTTGGCGCCATTCGAAGGGACGGTACATGTCGGGGTGAAGTCCGTGTTTCTCGACCAGCAGGTCAGCCTGCTCGATACGAGCCTCTCCATTCGCGACAACTTCCTTCGGCTTAACCCTAGGGCGGGAGAGAATGCCTGCCGCTCCGCCCTTGCGCGCTTCATGTTTCGTGCCGACGCCGCTCTGCAGATCGTTGCGACACTTTCGGGCGGGCAGATGCTCAGGGCGGGTCTCGCCTGTGTTCTGGGAGGCCCGCAGCCACCGCAATTGCTGATCCTTGATGAGCCGACGAACCATCTCGATATCGATTCCATCGCTGCCGTGGAGGCTGGCCTTCGGGCTTATGACGGCGCCTTGCTGGTCGTCAGCCATGATGAGGCGTTTCTCGCTGGCATCGGCATCGATCGGCGGCTAGAACTTGGAAAGTGAGATGCGTTCGGGCGCTCAGTAGTTCACCGTCACGACGACCGTATCGGAGTAGTTCCCCGGCGCTGGCGTGGTCTGCGCCGGGACGCGGCCATAGACGGTCAATGTTTGCAAGCCGCCTGTTCCGGTGCCGGTGGCTATCTCGCCTGCCGCACTTCCCCATACAGTCGTGCGGTTCGCGTCGCGGTAGAGACCATAGGTTATAGATGCGCCTCCCTGCACCATCTGGCGCGCGGCCGGCGGGCTGTTGCTCAGGCCGCCATTGAGCGCGACACTATAGTTCAGATTGGTGGTGCAGGTCAGATTGATCGCTCCGGTCGCATTGACTGCCGTGTTCAAGACGCCATGACTGCCGAAATCGATGTTCTGGGCCGAGATGATGCATGTGGGCGCCACCGCGGCCGACACGTTGAACGGCACCTGCGTGGGGTTCTGGGTCACGGAAGAGCAACTTGGTGCAAGCAGGGTAAAGGTCGTATAGGTGAAGCTCGTTTCCGCGCCGGCGAAGCTGGAAAGATAAAGGCCGCGCACTGCCGAAGCCTGACCGGCATTGATCCGGCCATAGACCGTGCGGCTCGTGGTGTTGACCAAAAGCGGTAGCGCCATATCGATCGGCGGAGGCGAACCGAGTGCGGGCTGCGTGACCGATCCCCAGGAGGTCGTCCGCGCCGAGTTCTGGTAAAGCTGGTAGTTGAGGATATTGCTGCCCTGAAGCATGCGACGGATGCCGCCCGACTGTCCGCCGCTTCCGGCATTGATGTTGGGGCAGATGCGGATGGAAAGCGCCAGCGATAACGGGTTGGAGCAGGTGACCGACAATGTCGCCGTCGTGTCCACGGCGCTGCCGCCTGCGAGATTGACGAAACCGAAATTCATGTCCGACATGTTGAAGGTGCAGCTTTGCGCCAGGACCGGTGAAGCCGAGAGGAAAGCGGCGATGGCAAGGGCGGCACGGGTCAAAACCTTCATTGGATGCTCCTGCATAGGGTTTCGAAAGTTGCGCGGGTCTTGCTGGCAGAGGGCACGGTGATCTGCGCTTCGCACGCGCCCTTCGTCGGCTGTATGATGCGGAGGCGATGGGTTTCGCTGATATTATCGAGATAGGCCTGTCCGTCATAACCGACGATGAAATCGCGCTTGCCGTCGATTTTGCCGGTCGATCCGGTTTCGATGAACTCGCCGCTCTCGTCTTTCAGCGTCACCAGCGCCACCTGCCCCTCGGTTTCCACCTTGAAATTGACCACGGCCCCCGCGCGGTCGGTCGGCGTCACGGTCTGTTTCGTGCGGTCTATGCGGGCGTCGACCGGAAGATTGCTGGGGTCGAGCGTGATGTTATTGACGTCGTAGGAACGAAGGTTCGGAAGCAATATCTTGCCGCGGCGGTTGGTCTGGCCGATGGGGCGGTTTTCCAAAAGGATATCGACGCCGGGCGCGCCCGCATCCACCACGGCGAAAGCGTCATCGATCCGGTTGCCGACAAAGACATCGCCGCCGGCGAGCGCTATCGATCCTTCGATCTGGGCATAGGCCTGTGTTGTGCGGTTGAATTGATCGACGCCGGCCGAAACGCGGGCGGTGCTGCCGCGGTAACTGCCGGAAACGGAGGCGATATCGTTGCCGCCGGTCGAGCCGCGCAGGCGCCAGCCATAACTTCCCTCGGCCTGTTCTTCGGATTTTCCGACCTCTGCTGTTAGCGAATAGCCATCCGCATCCAACGACATGCCGGCCGAGCCGGAGACGCCACCGCCGAACGACCAGGACAGGCCCGCGAAGACGCCGTAGGATTGGCTGTCCTCAAGGTCCTTATAGGCGGTGATGAAGATATTGCCGTTCTCGCCGAACGGCCGCGTGGCAGAAAAGCCAAGCAACCGAGATTTCCTTTCATCGAAGGTTTCCACCTGCGTATAGGAAAAGTTCAGGCTCGTTTCATCGAAAGCAAGCTGTGTGGAAACGGAAATCTGATCCACGGCACGCGGCGGCCGCGCGCTCAGCAGGCCAGAGATCGTCCTGAGTGTAGAGCTATCGGCGGAGACCGACGCCATGTCGTGATAATCGCCGAATGCCCGTTGCGACCGGGCGTGAAATTTGAGCCCGAGCAATTCGGCTTCGACGCTTGCGGAGAGCTGGTGGCCGCTTTCCTCGCCAAAGCGGCTGGATGCGCCGGAAATCGCCGCCAGCCCATGAACTCCAAGCGTGAAGACGCCGCCAAAGCCGATATTATAGAAATCCTCGCCGCCTTCCGCATGGCCCTCAAGCGTCAGGCCATCAGACAGGCCGTAACGAAACGTCGCCGATCCAAGCAATTTTTCGTCGTAATCGAAGGAAGAGGTTCCGTAATTGCGCCGGGCAAAACCGAGCTCCGCTGAAAAATCGACGAGACCCTTCGCCAGCAGGTCCGGTGACGTATAAAAGGGCGTTTCGGATACGGTTTCGCGCCCCAGCGCATCCCGCACCACCAGCCTCGCATTGCCCGCGCCGCTGATAACGGGAAGATTGGTGATGGAAAACGGGCCTTCGGGAACATCCTGCGACAGACGGCGGATGTTGTTGACATAGACGTCGACAGTGGAGGGCACGGCCGCTGAACCGGCAAATTCCGGCATCGGCATGGTGACGATATCCGGCCGCAGGTCGAAATTGCGGCGGATCTGCAGGCCGCCGAGCCGCGTTGGGCGTGTCCAGCTCAACCCGCCGGTAATGAGATCGCCGGTCCGGTAGCTCGTTAGCATTTCTTCGTCCGAATAGCTCCAGGTGGTATCGAGGCGCTGGGTATCGAACTCCGACAGGCGCGATGTGCTCAAAACCTGTGACGAGGACAGCACGCCGAGCGGACCGAAGGCCCTGCTTTCCAAAAGCGCCGAGACACCGTTGAAATCGGCGATGTCAGACCATTTGTTGCCGCCGGAGGAACCATAGATCGTGTAATTCACCAGACCTCCAAAATCGCTTTTGGCCTTTTCCCGGGTCTCTTCGTCTTCTTCCTGCGCAATCTTGCCGGAGGCGTCGATCACCCTGTTTGCCCGCGCCGCCATCGGCAGGGTAAAATGCATGGACTGGCGACCTTCATCGTAACGCGCCACCACATCCGGCAGCCGGGAAATATCGATCCAGCCATCATCGCCGACCGCGCTTTCGACCGGGGAAATCCCGATATTGTTCAGCTGTTCCGGCTCAATGAGAAACGATCCGGCGTCGTTTTGACGAAATGTGGCGATCAGTTCTGTCGAAACATCGTTGATGTAGACTTCGAGCTGCAACAGTCCCGCTTCTTTTGCGGCAAAAGAGGCCGGTTGCGCCGCAGGAGGTATATCCTGCGCCACGGAAAAATTGCCCGATGAAATGACCGTCAGAGCGGCAATCGTCAAAACGGCGAGATCAGCCGCCCGAGACGCGCGCCGTCGCATTGACGGGGCCGCCTTCGCTGTCTGCCGAAATCTTCAGCGTGCCGCCGCCTCTCTTGCCGCCCGTTGCCGGAACCACAAAGCTTGCGGCGGATCCGCCAAGCACATATCCCACCAGCCCCTGCTGCCGGGCAATCGCCTGCCCGTTGCCGCCGGAAAGCATCAGGTTGGCGATCCTTATCCGCTTTGCGCCCGCATTGGACACCGAGACCCGGTAGCCATTGCCCTGCGGCGTCACCTTCCAGGCCGGTTCCGCATCACCTGTGGAAGCGGGCGAGAAGAAAACGGGTATGGAGTGGCGCACCACCAGATTAACCGTGCCGGATTGCGGTCTTCCCGCCGGCGGCAACTCATCGACGATGACGCGGTAGCTCTCTTCGGCGCGCAGCGGCGCCTTTGAAAGCCGGACGATCCGGATAAGATTCTCCGCCCCGCCCTTCAGCTGCGTCATCGGCGGGCTGGCGACGACGTCCTGCGCCGCCGTATAGACGTCCTGCCCATTTTGCTGGGTCCAGCGGAATATCCTGACCTGAACGTTGATCGGGGTTTTCGCATCGTTCCAGATGCGGAGGCTGGAGGCCGCCGTGGGCGCTTTAAGATCCAGAAGTACGGGGGCGACCCGCAGCGATGCAGCCTGTGAAGATGAAACAGTCAAACCGGCAAAAAACGCAGCCGCTAAGGTAAAAACACGCATGCGCGATCCTCCCTGTGGCGATCAGTAGTTGAGCGTGGCCGTCACCGTATCGGTATAGACGCCGACCGCAGGTGTCGTCTGGGCAGGAACGCGCCCATAGACAGTGAATGTCTGCGGCGCTCCGGTTCCCGTTCCCGTTTGCCGGTCCGTTCCAACGGTGTTGCCCCACACCGTGCTATGCGCCGCACTTGTATAAAGGGAGTAGGAAATGGTCGCGCCGCCAGGCGATGTCATCAGACGGTTGGCGACCGTCGCGCCGGAGCCGGCGCCGGCGCTGAGGCCGAGACTGAAAGGGGTACTGGCCGTGCATTGCACGACAATGTCGCTGGTCGCATCGATATTGCTGCCGATCACACCATTCGTGCCGAAATCAAGGTTGCCGGCGGAATTGATCTGGCATGCGGCCTGAATGGTGATCTGGACGTTGAAATTCGTCGTGGCGACCTGCGCGACGCCGGATGCCGGGGTGAGAACCAGCGCCGCAAATGATAACAAATAGCCTGATGCTGCAAACTTCATGCTGCCTCCCCAAGCTGCTGCGCTGCCGATTTTTCGGTGTGCAACATGCAATTACGCCAATAACGGGTAATTAGAATAATCTAATATTCGTCCTGATCTGGTTAATAAATCCTTAATGTCGACGTCTGAAAAACCACTGGCTGAAATGCAGCGGACGCCACAATCAAAAGTGCCACGGCGTGATCGCAAAGCACGCGATCGGCGCTAAAACCCGTCTACGGCTTTTTTACTGAAATGCGACATCTTGTCAGCCGGCCCCGGTTGGCGTACTCGAAATCGACAGAAACCCGGGCCGATCAACAGTACCGTTCGGTGAGGCTGTGTTCGGCTCCATAGACACCATGACGTTGGGATTGCGATGAACCTTTACTTGGATTACCTGGCTGAAATCAAAAGCAGAGAACCACAGGGTCTCGCGCCCAAGCCGATCGATGACGGTGCACTGACGGCCGAGATTATCGAACTCATCAAGGATGCGGGCAGCGAGCATCGCCCTGAGGCCCTGAAATTCTTCATCTACAACACCCTGCCGGGCACCACGAGCGCCGCTGGTGTCAAGGCGGCCTTCCTGAAGCAGATCATCCTCGGCGAAGCGATCGTGCCGGAGATCACGCCTTCCTTCGCGCTGGAGCTGCTGTCGCACATGAAGGGCGGCCCATCGATCAAGGTGCTGCTCGATATCGCGCTCGGCAACAACGCTGCGATTGCCGCCCAAGCCGGTGAAGTGCTGAAGACCCAGGTCTTCCTTTACGATGCCGACATGTTCCGCCTGCGTGACGCCTACAAGGCCGGCAGCGCCATCGCCAGGGACGTTCTGGAAAGCTACGCCAGGGCCGAATTCTTCACCAAGCTTCCCGATGTCGAAGACGAGATCAAGGTCGTCACCTTCATCGCCGCCGAAGGCGATATTTCTACCGATCTTCTGTCGCCCGGCAACCAGGCGCATTCGCGGTCGGACCGCCAGCTGCACGGCCAGTGTATGATCTCGCCGGAAGCGCAGGCGCAGATCGTCGCGCTTCAGAAGCAGCACCCCGACAAGCGAGTGATGATGATCGCCGAAAAGGGTACGATGGGTGTTGGCTCGTCGCGCATGTCGGGCGTCAACAACGTGGCGCTGTGGACCGGCAAGCAGTCCAGCCCCTATGTGCCTTTCGTCAACTACGCGCCGATCGTTGCCGGCACCAACGGCATTTCACCGATTTTCGCAACCACCGTCGATGTGACCGGCGGTATCGGCATCAACCTGAAAAACTGGGTGAAGAAGCTCGGCGAAGACGGCAAGCCGATCCTCAACAATGACGGCAACCCGATCCTCGAACAGAAATATTCGGTCGAAACCGGGACCGTGTTGAAGATCGATGCCAAAAACTACAAGCTTCGTGACGAGAACGGCACTGAACTGGTGGACCTCGCCTCTTCCTTCACACCCCAGAAGATGGAGTTCATGAAGGCCGGCAGCTCCTATGCTATCGTCTTCGGCAAGAAGCTCCAGACATTCGCGGCTGAGACGCTCGGTGTCGAGGCCACTCCGGTCTTCGCGCCCAACAAGGAAATATCCATCGAAGGACAGGGCCTCACCGCGGTTGAGAAGATTTTCAACCGCAACGCCGTCGGCGTCACGCCCGGCAAGGTGCTGCACGCCGGTTCGGACGTACGCGTCAAGGTCAACATCGTCGGCTCGCAGGATACGACCGGTCTGATGACCGCGCAGGAGCTGGAAGCGATGGCGGCCACCGTCATTTCGCCGCTGGTGGACGGCGCCTATCAGTCCGGTTGCCACACGGCCTCCGTCTGGGACAAGAAGGCCCAGGCCAACACGCCGAAGCTCATGTCCTTCATGCACAATTTCGGTGTCATCACGGGTCGTGACCCGAAGGGCGTCTATCATTCCATGACGGATGTGATCCACAAGGTGCTGAACGACATCACCGTGGATGACCGGGCAATCATCATCGGCGGCGACAGCCACACCCGCATGTCGAAGGGCGTCGCCTTCGGTGCCGACTCCGGCACCGTCGCGCTGGCACTGGCAACCGGTGAAGCGACCATGCCGATCCCGCAATCGGTCAAGGTTACCTTCAAGGGCACGATGCAGCCCTATATGGACTTCCGCGACGTGGTGCATGCCACGCAGGCGCAGATGCTCCAGCAGCACGGCGACAACGTCTTCCAGGGCCGTATCATCGAAGTCCATCTCGGCACGCTGCTTGCCGACCAGGCATTCACTTTCACCGACTGGACGGCCGAAATGAAGGCCAAGGCGTCGATCTGCATTTCCGAAGACGAGACGCTGATCGAGTCGCTGGAAATAGCCAAGTCGCGCATCCAAATCATGATCGACAAGGGTATGGACAATTCTGCACAGACCCTGAAAGGTCTGATTGCTAAGGCAGATCAACGTATTGCCGAGATCCGTTCAGGTGAAGTGCCAGCCTTGAAGCCGGACGCGAATGCGAAATATTTCGCGGAAGTCGTTGTCGATCTCGATGTTATCAACGAGCCGATGATTGCCGACCCCGACGTCAACAATAACGACGTTTCCAGACGCTACACGCACGACACGATCCGCCCTGTGTCCTATTACGGCGCCGCCAAGAAGGTCGATCTCGGCTTCGTCGGCTCGTGCATGGTGCATAAGGGTGACGTGAAGATCGTTGCGCAGATGCTGCGGAACCTCGAAAAGGCCGAAGGCAAGGTCGAGTTCAAGGCGCCGCTCGTCGTCGCTGCTCCAACCTACAACATCATCGATGAGTTGAAGGCGGAAGGAGACTGGGAAATCCTCCAGAAATATTCCGGCTTCGAGTTCGATGATATCAATCCGAAGACAACGAACCGCACCGAATACGAAAACATCCTGTATCTCGAGCGTCCGGGCTGTAACCTTTGCATGGGCAACCAGGAAAAGGCGGCAAAGGGCGATACGGTTCTCGCGACGTCGACTCGCCTTTTCCAGGGCCGCGTGGTTGAAGACAGCGCCGAAAAGAAGGGTGAATCGCTCCTGGCCTCCACCCCGGTCGTCGTGCTCTCGGCCATCCTCGGCCGCACGCCGAGCATCGAGGAGTATCGTTCTGCTGTCGATGGGATCGATCTGACGAAGTTCGCTCCGCCGAAGGTAACGCCGATCGATTCCCAGTCGGTGCACTACTAAGATTGTGATCGTCGCGGGGCGCGGCTGTATGACGCCCGCGCTGGCGATGCACCAACCAACGAGAACAGCGGGGAAAAATCCCCGCTGTTTTTATGGGCCGGTGGTGTTGCGATGTAAGCGACACGAGATCGAAAACGTTTCACGGCTTGGCCGTCGCGGATTTTTGCGTTAACTAGGCTCGATGATAAAAACTTCGAGTATCACCTGCATCTAGCTCCCTCCGTTGCGTGAGGAGCATCGAGCGAAAAGCCGACAGGCTTGGCGCTTGGCGTCGGTTTGCCTTGAGGCAAGCCAGTGCGAACATATGCAGTGAGATTACCCCAATGGAAAACTACTTCGAAAGCCCGTTCCGGGGCGTCACGCTTGACAAGCAGGTCAAGAACCCAAACCTCGTGGTCGGGAAATACAGCTATTACTCCGGTTATTATCACGGCCACAGCTTTGAGGACTGCGCCCGTTATCTGTTGTCGGATGAAGGCGCGGACAGGCTGATAATCGGGAGCTTCTGTTCGATCGGTTCGGGCGCCGCCTTCATCATGGCGGGCAATCAGGGTCATCGCAACGAGTGGATCAGTACCTTCCCATTTTTCTTCATGCCCGAAGTGCCGGAGTTCGAAAACGCCGGCAACGGTTATCTGCCGGCGGGCGACACCGTCATCGGTAACGATGTCTGGATAGGCTCGGAAGCGATCATCATGCCCGGCATTACGGTTGGTGATGGCGCAGTGATCGGAACGCGGGCGCTGGTAACGAAAAATGTCGAACCTTACGCCATCGTTGGCGGCAATCCCGCAAAGACGATCCGCAAGCGGTTCGATGACGACAGTATCGCCATGCTGCTCGAGATGAGATGGTGGGATTGGCCGGCTGAGCAGTTGAAGGCTGCAATGCCGCTCATGACCAGCGGCAATGTCACGGAGCTTTATCGGTTCTGGCAATCCGATAAGTCCCAGTCGTAAAATACCCGGCCCGCCTCATCGAGTCGGGCCGGAACTCCCTTCGGGTCAGGACAGATGATGCGGCTTCTGAAGGCCGTAAACGGGTGTTTGCAGGCCCACCTGTCTCGCCTTGAGCTGGAGCGAGAGATATTGCGAATAGTGCCGCGATTGATGCAGGTTGCCACCGTGGAACCACAGTGCCTGCTGTTGTGTCGGCTTCCACATGTTGCGCTGCTCGCCTTCCCATGGGCCGGGATCCTTGGTGGTGTCAGAACCGAGGCCCCAGCATTTGCCCACCTTGTCGGCCACCTCACGCGAAATGAGATCGGCCGCCCAGCCGTTCATCGAACCATAGCCGGTCGCATAGACCACCAGATTGGCAGGAAGTTCCGTGCCGTCCTTCAGCACCACGGCATTCTCCGTCAGATGCGAGACATCCACTCCGGATTTCAGCTTGATCGAGCCGTCGATCACGAGGTCACAGGCCCCGACGTCGATATAATAACCCGATCCACGCCGCAGATATTTCATGAACAGGCCGGATTCGTCATCGCCGAAATCGAGCATGAAGCCCGCTTTCTCCAGTGCTGTATAAAAATCGGCGTCCCGTTCGCGAATGCGATCGTAAACGGGGACCTGGAATTCATGCATGATCCTGTAGGGCAGGGAGGCGAAGATAAGGTCGGCCTTGCGCGTGGTCATGCCGTTTGCCACCGCCCGCTCGGAATAGAGGTCGCCAAGACCGATATCCATCAGCGAGTCGGATTTGACGATATGGGTGGATGACCGCTGCAGCATGGTGACGTCAGCGCCAGCTTCCCAGAGCGCTGCGCAGATATCATGCGCCGAGTTGTTGGAGCCGATCACCACGACCTTCCTGCCGGCATAGGCGTCAGGACCCGGATGCTGCGAGGAGTGCTGCTGCTCGCCCTTGAAGACATCCTGTCCGGGGAATTTCGGGATATTCGCCTTGCCGGACATGCCTGTCGCCAGCACCAGCTGTTTCGGCCGCAGCACGACCTCCTTGCCGGCGCGGTCGACGACCACGGTCCATTCGCCCGTCGTCTCGTCGTATTGGGCGGACTTGCAGGTGGTGGAGCCCCAATAATTCAGCTCCATGACTTTTGTGTACATTTCCAGCCAGTCTCCCACCTTGTCCTTCGGCGTGAAGACGGGCCAGTTTTCCGGGAACGGAATATAGGGCAGGTGGTCGTACCAGACGGGGTCATGCAGGCAGAGCGACTTGTAGCGCTTGCGCCAGCTGTCGCCGGGCCGTTCAGTCTTCTCGACGATGATCGACGGCACACCGAGCTGGCGAAGCCGCGCGCCGAGCGCAATGCCGCCCTGGCCGCCGCCGATAATGACGACATAGGGCTGCTCCGAATAGCCGAGTTCGGCGGCCTCAGTCTCACGTTTTTCTTTCCAGGTCCGGCGGTTGCGGTCGTGGCCGTGCGACGCGCCCATCGGGCGGCGGATGCCCTTCGGCTCTTCGTGGCCCTTCAGTTCGCTCATGGTGGTGAGCAATGTCCAGATCAGCCCGTCCTTCAGGCGGATATGGCCGTAACCACGGGCAACCCCGGTCTCGAACTCGAACCAGCCTTCGGTGATGCCATTGCCTTCCGAGGCCTGCTCCTTCACATCCTGCACCAAGCCCGAGGGTTTGATTGCGGAAAGCTGGTTTGTCAGCATATCGCGGATCTGCTCACGTCCCTCCAGCGTTTTCAGGTTCCAGGTGAAGGTTACGAGGTCACGCCAGTAACAATCGGCCTGAAACAGGTTGACGGCCGCATATATGTCTCCATTTTCCAGCGCATTGCCGAGCTTGGAAAGAACCGTGTCGATTTTGGTGGCGGGACTGACATCAAGCATATTCATCTCCTCCATGGTGCTTGGTCTGATGGTGGAGCGGCGAAATCGCCGCCCCCGAAAGCCTGTGCCGTCGGCATAGCGGGCTCCTCTCCCGGTATGCCGAGGGAGCAGGCCTATTTCGAAAGATCGATCAGGATCTTCAGATGGGTGCCGGCGGGGTCGAGCAGGGCATCGAAGCCCTCGGACACGGCCGTATCGAGCGTGATGCGCTTGGTAACGATCTTCGTTGCTGGCAACAGGCCGGAGGCGATGAGCCGGATGACCCGTGGCCAGTAATGGGTCGGATAGGCCCATGAGCCCTTGATCTCCAGGTCGCGGAATGTCACCTGGAACCAGTCGATCGGGTTTTCGTGCGGATGCAGCCCTGTCTGGACAACAACGCCCTGTTTGCGCACGGCATCGACGCAGGCCTTGAGCGCATGTTCATTGCCCACGCATTCGATCGCGACATCGCAGCCGACCTTGCCTTCTGTCGCTGCGCGCACGATATCGCCGACATTATCGCGCTTCGGATTGATGGTAATGACGTCGGTGATTACGTTGCGGGCAAGCTCAAGGCGGGTATCATTGAGATCGGATACGAAAAGCTGCGCGGCGCCGGCAGCACGCGCGGCGAGAAGTGTGAGCATGCCGATCGGGCCTGCGCCCGTGACCAGAACGCTGCTGCCGGCGGTGACGCCGCCGCGGTCGCAGGCATAAACGGCAACGGCCGAGGGTTCGACGAGTGCGGCCTCTTCATCGGTCATCGCGTCGGGAATCTTCTGGACGTTATATTCGTTGACGAGTGCTGCCTGCGCCATGCCGCCGCCTTCCCAGCTGAGACCGACCAGCGCCAGCTGCGTGCTCAGATGAAAGAGGCCACGGTCGGCGAAATAGTCACCGGTTCGCGGCATGACGAGCGGCTGGATCGATACGCGGTCACCGACGCCAACCGAGGTGACGCCTTCGCCGATGGCCTCCACGACACCGCCGAATTCGTGACCGAGAATTTGCGGGCCGTGAGCGCCTGTAAAGGGGTGCGGTTCGGTGGGGATGAAGATCGGTCCGTAACTATATTCATGCAGATCGGTGCCGCAGATACCGACGAATCGATTGCGGACAAGAACCTGCCCCGGCCCCGGCCGTTTCGGCTCGGGAATGTCTTCAACCCGCAAGTCCCTGGCTGCATGAAATCTGAGCGCGCGCATGTTTTCTCCTCGATGGCTCCTGATGCCAGAGAAGCTGCAATGCCCGTGCCAGCGCGGTTTGCCGTGCCGGAAGCCCGAAATTGCGGGGTTTTACCAGAGTGCCGGTTTTATATGACGCCACAGCTGTGGCGCGACAGCCATGGCGCGTGCCTCACCTTTTCTAGTGAGGTTTTCCGATGCCGAGGCGTCGCATTCGCCGGTGCATCGTCGTGCGATCGATGCCGAGCCGGCGGGCGGCCTCCGAAACATTGCCGTTGCAGGCGGCCAGAAGCGCGCCGAGATCGGCGCCGCGACTGTCGATCATCGGGGCTGACGTTGCGGAGGCAAGATGATCGGGAAGGTCTTCCGCCGTAATCACCCCGTCATCGCAAAGGGCGGCGGCAAAGGCTATGGCATTGTCCAGCTCGCGGATGTTGCCGGGCCAGGAATGGCCAAGGATCAACATCCGCGCGGCGTTGGAGAGCGTCAGAGGGCGACCCGGCAGCCCATGTTTTTCCAGAAACTTATCGAGAAGCCAGGGGAAGTCATCCCGCTCGCTAAGTGCAGGCAAGGTCAACACAGCCGCATTCAGGCGATAATAGAGGTCTTGGCGGAAATCACCTGTCCGCACCATGTCGCTCAACGGGCGGTGCGAGGCAGAAATCACCCTGAAATCCACCTTCTGGGGGGTGGAGCCACCAACGGGCAGGATCTCGCCTTCGGCCAATACGCGCAATAGCCGGCTTTGCGCCGCAAACGGCATGTCGCCGATCTCGTCGAGGAAAAGTGTTCCGCCCTGCGCCTCCTCCACCAGCCCCTTGCGTCCTTTCGCCAGCGCCCCCGTGAAGGCTCCCGGCAGATAACCGAACAATTCGCTTTCGATCAGCTGTTCGGGAATGGCGGCGCAATTGACGGCGATGAAGCGGCCGGAAACGCCGCTTGTGTCATGAATGATGCGGGCGAGATGTTCTTTGCCGGTTCCGGTCTGGCCCTGCAGCAGGATAGGCAATTTTGCAGGCGCCAGTTTTTCCACCTTGCGCCTGAGGTTTCGCACCGCCGGCCCATCGCCGCCGATCTCTTCCATAACCGGCTGGAATTTCAGACGGGCAAGCGGCATGTTCGAGCGGCGCTGCTGCGGTTCGATCGCGTGCGCATAAAGTACGGTGCCGTCCTTCACGACGATGCGCCTCTCCTGCGGCAGGCTTGATCGGGTGAGGGAGGCGAGTTCATCGAAGCCGGCCTCGAAGAACTCCTCCACGCGCTCTCCGAGGAGGCGTTCCGGCATGCGCCAGTCAAGCCCGCGCGAGGCGGCGAGAAGGCGTGCGGCGGCGTGCGTCATGCCCGTGATCCGGCCGGAGCCATCGACGGAGACGGCGGCTTCGGGGTCGACATCCAGAAATTCGGGCGCGCCCGCAAAGCGCAGCACCAGATCATGGCGGCTGCTGGCCATCAGATTTGCCAGCTCGATCCTTCGCACGGTCGATGAAACCAGATGACGCGCCATGTTCTGGCTCGTCTTGAGGATGGGGGAACTTAGGAGTGAAATATCGAGCACCGCCGTCAATGCCCCCTGCGTATCGTAGATCGGGGCTGCGGTGCAGGAAAGCGGCGTATGCGTCACATCAAAATGATCGGTCTGGTGGATCGTCAGCGCTTCGCCGGTGGCGATGCAGGCGCCGACGGCGCAGGTGCCGGCACGCGGTTCCGACCATTCCGAGCCGAGGTAAAGCCCGGCCTTGCGCAGATTGTTGTTGAATGACGGGTCGCCCAGAAACTCGACCGTCACTCCCTGTTGATCCGACAGAAGAAGAACGTAATTCTGCTCAGCCACCTGCCGATACAGCCGTTCCAGGCCGGAACGGGCGATGTGGACGAGGTCTTCTGCCCGCTGACGATGCTCGCGCAGGCATGTCTCGGAAACGATGACGGCTTCTCGCGCCTTGGCCGGATCAAGCTGATAGGTATCGAGACAACGTCGCCAAGATTCTAGCACCACCGCGTCGCGGCCGGTATTTCTGCCCTGTCCGACGTGCTCTATTTCCTGGATGTGATCGGAAAAACCCATAAATCACCGGCCCTCGACGGCCGCCTCCCGTGATTTTTCTGGTGATCATAACCGGTTTTATGAAGCCTGGCTAATCTCTGGCGAATTTTTGACGGGCTGGATCTGTTGGGACGATGTTCGCCTGGCGGCGCAATTTGAGATGTATCACGATCAGCTTGGCCCATTACAGGAAACTTTCGGCAGTTGCGACCTCATCCGTCGCAGCCTCACTTCCAGCTGCCGTCTCACCTGCGCGTCGCCCTGGGCCGTGGCAACGGTGATGCCTTTTAGCCAAGCCGCCGTGGCCCCTTCATTGTCGCCCAATCGCAACAGGTTGAGGCCAAGCTCCGCCCAGGCGGCGGAATAATCCGGTTTTTGCCGGACCGCTTCCTGAAGATGCCGCACAGCTTCCGGAAATTCCCCGGAGGCTGCAAAGGACTTGGCTAGCGAAAAGCGCAGAAGCGCGCTGTCTCGGCCGCTGTTCAGAATGTTCGTCAGCTGCTGTTTCATCAAATTATCCAGGACCATTTGTCGGGTTGGGTTTGGGAGAGCAGTCGTGCCCCCCGCATCAGTCGAGGTTACGGGATACGGCCTCGAGAGTGGTTGAGGTCAACAGATATCGTTGATGAAAACTTGTCGCGTCGTATTTGGCTTTGTTTAACCGCGTCGTTTGAAAAGCCCAACCTCCGGTTTTATAGGTCTAGCTTCCTCATGGCTTTTCCAGCAAGGAGCCAGTTCGCCGTTCTTAATCGCAAGCAAGGCCAGCATGCCCCTCCAAAAAAACAAAGACCGAGAGGAATATTCACAGCATCTGCTACTTCTGTGCCGCATCGCAGCATGGCTCGGCCTTGCGCTTGGGGCGGGTTGGTTCGTGTTCTTTGCGCTGACGGGACGGTGGAATATCGCAATCAGCCTTCTTGTGCTTGGTGCAGCGGTCATTCCTTGCTGGCTGATTTGCCTGAAGGGCCATTTTTCTTGCGGTCTTATCCTCGCCCAGATCGCTTGCACCCTGTTTGTGTGCTGGTATTCGGTCTCGATCGATGTGCAGGACGCGGCAGTGCCCAGAACGACACACCTTTACCTGCTCGTCATCGTCTTCGTTGGCTATATGAATTTTCAACGCCAGCGCTCGATCTCGCAGTTCATTGTCATTTCGTCCGGTCTCATGGCTTTCGTTTTTCTGTGTGCCTCCGCTGCGAGCTTCCCTTTCCATATCTCGATCTCGCAGGAAGTGAGAAGCGTAAGCGCATGGTTCAACGGCATTTTCGCGACGGGTATGTTGTGCGGAGGCGTCGCGGCGATGCAGGCGCAATTTCGAAGCCAGACTAAAAACGCACTGGAGTTGCGGACTGCGCTTTCCAATGGGCAATTCGAACTTTTTTATCAGGCGCAGGTGCGTGCGGACGGTTCGGTGAACGGCGCAGAAGCGCTTTTGCGCTGGAACCATCCGAAACGGGGCAAGATATCACCGGCGGAATTCATTCCACTTGCCCAACGCACGGGCTTTATGCCGACAATCGGCGAATGGGTGATTGTTGAAGCTTGCAAGACCCTGGCAAGATGGCAGGAAAACGCTTCGACTCGTCACTTGACGCTTTCGATCAACATCACTGCGGATCATTTCGTGGATACGGGATTTGCCGCTCAGCTTCTCGAAGCCGTTTCGTCTAATGCAATTGACGCACGGTTACTCAAGCTGGAGTTGACCGAAAGCGTTTTTCTTTCGGATATAGACGCGGCCATCGCCAAGATGAAGCTCCTGCATCGCGCGGGGTTTGCAATCGCGCTTGATGATTTCGGAACCGGCTATTCGTCTCTCAGTTATCTTCGTCAATTGCCGTTGAAACAGCTCAAGATTGATCGCAGCTTTGTAAAGGGCGTGAGCGAAAGCGGACGTCTTTCGGCAATTACCAAAAACATTGTCAGAATGGGACACGACCTCTCTCTGGAGGTCCTTGCCGAAGGCGTGGAAACAGAGGCCGAACTGCGCATGATGTTGTCATACGGCTGCGAGTTTTTCCAGGGCTACTTTTTCGCAAGGCCCACACCACTGGAGGAGTTTGAGCAGTATGCGGCTCGCGCTCGAGTGCATTGACACACCTTTATCCCGAAATCCTGTGTTTCGGCAGCCTGAAGGCGGTCTTCATCGCGCCATGCGACGCAGTGCAACAGGGTCCCATATGTCGTCGAGCGGGCCTTCGAGAGCGGTTCTTGGGGGAATGAGCTTCGGTTCGATGGTGGTGACTTCCGGCTCGCTCCGGTTCTCTTCCAGCAGGTCGAAACCCTTTTCCAGCATCTGCGCGATATCGGGTTTGATCATATAGACCGGGAAGGGAAGGAACGATGCGAACGGGTCGTAGTCGAAGCAGCCGACAACGATGTCGCCGAAGGCTTCGCCGTCATGACGCCCCATGAAGCGAAGCAGTCCTTCGAAATTTATTGATGAGTTGACGAAGAAACAGCGGGGCAGGCGGCCTCTGCGCTCGAAGAAACGTTCAAACGCCAGCTCCGTCATATGCGGTGAATAGCCGGTGATCTCTATATCGTCTCCGCTCTCCGCCTCAAAATAAGCGGCCTTGGCGGCATGGAAGCCGTCAATACGCTCGCGGCTGGCGTGGTCGTCGTGCCCGCCGAAGAGGATGACGTCATCCGGGCCGAGAGGCCTGTCTTTCGCTGCATGGGCAAGGATCGCCGCCGTCAGTATTTCCGCGCCGTGCCTGTTGTCGGAGATGACCGAGGATGCAAATTTGCCGGGAAGGTCGATATTGACGTGGGGCAGCGACGCACGGGCGCAGACCTGGTGCACGCCATCGGGATCGGTCACGCCGGCAATGAAGAGGGCGTCGATGGAATAGGCGATGAGGGTCTCGACGGTGCGCCGTTCCTCCTCGGGGTCGCGCCGCCCGGAAACCACCATGGGCGACAGGCCGCGTTTGCGCGCCTGACCCTCGAACGTCTGCGCCATAGAGGAAAAGAACCGGTTGTCATAAACTGGAACCAGAAGCCCGACGAGGCCGGATTTCGAACTCCTCAAGCCGCGGGCTTGCAGGTTGGTGGTGTAACGTTGCGCCTTGGCAAGCGAGAGAATCTTGTCGGCAGTCTCTTCTGAAATCCGCCGCTTGCGCCACGATCCGTTCAAGACGGCACTGACCGTCGAGGCTGATGCGCCGGACAATATCGACAAGTCATAAATAGTGGCTTTCTTGGAACTTATGTCCGTCACTGTGATCTCCCCAACTGATTCCGATTATTAGAGCAGGCGTCCCCTTGACGGAAGGGAGCTTCATGATATGGTTATTGCACCATCGATTGTGCAGCTTGGCAATATCGATTGTGCAAGATGGTTGCTGTGGGAGCGGCAAGGGAGAGTCTCGAATAAGCGAGATGAGAAATTTTGAACGCGCCAGATGAAAAAATGGTCGCGGCGGGTTTCGTTTGCCGATTTTTTGAGGAGGAACATTATGAAGAAGATTATTTGTGCAGCGGTCGGTCTGTCGCTCGCGCTGCTCTCGTCCGCCGCCTTTGCCGAAGGGCCGAAGGTGGGCGTTGTCGTGAAGATCGGCGGTATTCCGTGGTTCAACGCCATGGAGGCCGGTATCAAGGAGCAGAGCAAGAAGCTCGGCGTTGACGGCTTCATGGTCGGCCCGACCAGTGCCGACCCGGCGCTGCAGGTTCGCGCCATCGAGGACCTGATCGCCCAGAAGGTCGATTTTATCGGTGTCGTGCCGAATGATGCAAAGGTGCTGGAGCCTGTGCTGAAAAAGGCCCAGGCCGCCGGTATCAAGGTCATCACCCATGAATCGCCCAAGCAGCTTGGCGCTGACTGGGATTTCGAACTCGCTTCCGCCAAGGGTTTCGGCGAAGCGCATGGCAAGCTTCTGGCGGAAAAGATGGGCGGCAAGGGTTCCTATGCCGTGTTCGTCGGCTCGCTCACCGTTCCGCTTCATAATGCCTGGGCCGATGCCGCCATCGCCTACATCAAGGCCAATTATCCGGACATGAAGCTCGTCGGTGACCGCTACGGTGTCGCCGAAGATCTCGATAAAAGCCGTTCGACCGCGCTTGACCTGATGTCCGCCAATGCTGACCTGGGTGGCTTCCTCGCCTTCGGTTCGCAGGGGCCGATCGGTGCCGGCCGCGCCGTCGAAGAGCGGCGCAAGGATGGCAAGGTCTTCGTCATCGGACCGTTCTCACCGGGGCAGGGCGCAAAGCTCATCAAATCAGGCGCGCTGACGGGGGGCTTCATGTGGAACCCGAAACAGGCCGGTGAGGTCTTCATCACGCTTGCCGACCGTATCGCCAAGGGCGAGACACCCAAGGCCGGCGACAATATCGAAGGTCTCGGTACCATCAATCCCGAAGGTAACACCATCGTCGTCGACCAGCTTTTGAAGATCGATAAGGAAAGCATCGACAAGCTCGTTTCCATGGGCCTCTGATCCTCCCCAAGGCCAAGGGCGTCGCGCGGGTGCGATACGCGCGCGACGCCTCATCTGGAAAACATGCCGAGCGCCACGTCTGCGATGCTTTCGCGGCGGAAGGAGATTTACGTTATCATGAGCGCAGAACCGCTCCTGTCCCTCAAAAATGTCAAAGTCACCTTCGGCGGCGTCCGCGCTCTGAAGGGTGTTTCTTTCGAGGTCAATCCGGGGGAAGTACATTGCCTTGCCGGCGAAAACGGCTGTGGCAAAAGCACGCTGATCAAGGTCATAACAGGCGTTTATACGCCCGAAAGCGACGCCGAACTCTATTTCGACGGCAAGCCGATAGCCGCGATGAACCCGACGCTTGCGCAATCGCTTGGCATTCAGGTGATCTGGCAGGATCTGGCGCTGTTCGATGAAATGACCGTGGCTGAAAATATCGGCTTCCAGTACGCGGTGAATGGAAAATACGGGCTGGTCGACAAACGTGCCATCGAACAGGCGGCCGAAAAGGCGCTGGCCCGGCTCGGCGTCGAGATCGACCTTGATAAGCCGCTCAAGGAACTGCCCATTGCCCAGCGTCAGATCGTGGCGATTGCCCGCGCGCTGGTCGGGGAAGCGCGGCTCGTTTTCATGGATGAACCGACCGCGTCGCTCACGCAGTCGGAAACAGATTATCTGATCGACATCGTCCGCAACCTGTCGGCCTCGGGTGTGGCGGTAGTCTTTGTCTCGCATCGCCTCGCGGAAGTGCTGGAAATTTCAGACCGCATCACGGTGCTGCGGGATGGATCGCTTGTCGGTGTCTTTCCCGTTGAAGGCATGACCCAGTCGCGGGTGACCGAGCTTATGACCGGGCGCAATTTCGACAGCGCCGTCATTGCCGCCGATCATGATGACATGCCCGTCGTTCTTTCCGTGCGCGGGCTGAGCCGTGCCGGCGAGTTCGAGGATGTTTCGTTCGATCTGCGGCGGGGAGAAACGCTCGGCATAACCGGTCTTCTGGGAGCCGGCCGCACGGAACTGGCCTTGACCCTGTTCGGCATGCATCGGGCGCAGTCGGGTGAAATCCTCATCGATGGAAAGAAGGTGGATTTGCATTCCAACCGCGATGCGATCCGGGCGGGCGTTGCCTATCTTTCCGAAGACCGGCTTTCGCTTGGTCTGAACCAGCCGCAATCCATCGCCGACAATCTCGTCATGGCCTCGCTCGACCGCTTGTTGAGCGGCGGCCTGATATCACCGTCAAAAAAGGCGGATGTCGTTTCTCGCTGGATTTCGGCGCTCGGCGTCAAGATCGGCCTGCCGGAAGATCCGATCCGCACGCTTTCGGGCGGCAACCAGCAGCGTGTGGCGATTGCCAAATGGCTGGCCATCGGCCCGAAAATCCTCATCCTCGATGCGCCGACGGTGGGGGTCGATGTCGGCGCCCGCGCCGGTATCTTCGAAATCGTCCGCAAGCTTGCCGCAGAAGGTCTCTCGATCATCGTGATCTCCGACGAAGCGCCGGAAGTTTATTTCAATACAGACAGGGTCATCCACATGGTCGAAGGCCGGTTCCACGCCACCTATGATCCGCGATGCCTGTCGCTTGCCGAACTGGAGGCCGCCATCTATGCGTAGGCTCATCCTCGGACATACGACCGAATTCACCCTGCTTGTGGTCATGGTGCTGCTCTGCACGGGACTGTCATTCGCCACCGACCGGTTCCTCACCATCTCCAATGCCTTCGATGTGCTGAATGTCTCGGCGGTCAACATCATCTTTGCGGTCGGCCTGCTCGTGGTGCTGATCTCTGGTGGTATTGACATCTCCTTCGCGGTCGCGGCCTCCGTCGTCCAATATGTGACGGTGCTGGCGCTCAATGCGCTCGGCGGCGGAAACTGGGCGGAAGGTTTTATCATTGCCGGTGCGGTCGGCCTTAGTCTCGGTTTCGTCAACGCCTTCCTCGTCTGGCGGCTGAACATCATCTCAATCGTCGCGACCATCTCCACCTTCAACATCTTCTTCGGGCTGTTGATGTTCTTCACCAAGGGCGTGTCGATCTACGACCTGCCGGAATGGCTGTCGACGCGGGTGGTATTTTATGAGCGTGAAATGTCCGATGGTTCCTGGGTAGAGCTGACGCTGCCAGTCGTTGTGATGATCCTCTGCTGCCTCGCCACCTGGTTCATGATGTCGCGCACCACTGTCGGTCGCAAACTCTATGCCTTCGGCGATAACCCGGAAGGCGCACGTCGCTTCGGCATCAATATCGGCGCCATGCACTACATTTCCTTTGGCTGGCTCGGCCTGATGGCGGGCATTGCCGGGCTCATGCAGGCGCATTACGCACAGGAAGTGGTGCCGAACGCGCTTTATGGCCGCGAGTTGGATGTTCTGGCGGCCACCGTGCTCGGCGGCGCGCGGCTCGGCGGCGGCAAGGGCTCGGTCATCGGCTGTGTGCTCGGCGTGCTGATGGTGTCGATTACCCAGAACGGCCTCAACCTGATGGGCGTTTCTCCCTTTGCCTTCAAGATGATCGTGGGCGCCATCATTCTCGTCGCCATCACACTCTCTTCCACCCGCTTCGACAAGCTGCTGCCGCGTACCCTTCGCACATCCACGAAAAAGGGGAGCGCCCAGCGATGAACAGTCTCATTCGGAAATTCAACGCAATTTTGGGTGCCGACATGGCCGGGCCGGTGATTGCCTTCATCGCGGTTGTGCTCATCTTCGGTCTGTTTGCCGATAACTTCCTTTCGCTCGCGACATTCGGGTCGGTCGCCTTCCAATTGCCGGAACTCGGCCTGCTCACGCTGGCGATGCTGCTGCCGCTTCTGACGGGCGGCATCAATCTGTCCGTCACCTTCGCCGCCAATCTGTCAGGTCTTGCCGCAGCCTGGGTATTGCAGGCCCATGGCGGGGTGGATGCGCCGCCGAGTGCATTCCTGTTCGCCTGCCTTGCCGCACTTGTCACCGGCGGCGCTGCCGGCGCGATGACGGGGGCGGCAATCGCTTATACCCGGGCGCACCCCATTCTGGTGACGTTGTCGATGATGATCTTTCTGCGCGGCCTTGGCGAGTTTCTCACCCGTGGAGGAGACGTTTCCGGTTTCCCCGCTTATATGGCGCCGCTCGGTCACGGGACGCTTCTCGGCCTGCCGGTCCCGCTTCTGATTTTCATCGTCTGCGTCGGCCTCTGGCATGTGCTGCTGACGCGCACCAAGCTAGGTTTCGGCCTGTTGATGATCGGCTCGAACATCGAATCCGCGCGCTATTCGGGCCTTAATACACGCAAGATCCAGGTTCTCGTCTACACGCTCTCGGGCCTGATGTGCGCGGTTGCCGGCATCATCATGCTTGCCCGTTTCAACTCCGTGCGTGTTGGCCACGGGGAATCCTATCTGCTGATCACGGTGCTGGCGGCATTCCTCGGCGGCATCAATCCGTTCGGCGGTTTCGGTCGGGTGCTGCCGGTTTTCGTCGCGCTCATTGTTCTCCAACTCCTGTCGTCGGGCCTCAATCTTCTCGGCGCCAACCAGCATCTGGCAACGGCGCTCTGGGGTGTGCTGATGATTGTCGTCATGGCGGCGCGCGGCCTGTTTTCAAGCTACTTCGCATCTCTCAGAAAGAAGGTATGACGTGAAAGGCTTCGGTGTTCACGCAATGATGTGGTCTCTGAAATGGGACCACGAAAACGCCCGACGGTCCATCGCCGCTGCTGCGGATTACGGGCAGGATTTCATCGAGATTCCGCTTATCGATATACCCTCCGTCGATGCAAAACACACGCGCGCCCTGCTGGAGAAGTACCGCCTGCGCGCCGTCTGTTCGCTGGTGCTGCCGGAGCCCGCCTGGGCGTCCGTGCGTCCCGATGCGGCAATCGACCATCTGAATGCCGCGCTCGACAAGGCCGCCGATATGGGGGCGGAGGCGCTGACGGGGGTCACCTATGGCGGCACCAATGAGCGAACCGGATTTCCGCCGACACAGGGTGAATATGACAATGTGACAAGGGCGCTTTCGCGGGCTGCCGGTCACGCCAAAACGCTCGGCCTGCAATTAGGTATCGAGACCGTCAACCGCTACGAAAACCATCTGCTCAATTCCGCCGAGCAGGCGGTGGCGCTGGTGGAGCGCATCGGTGCGGACAACGTCTTTATCCATCTCGATACCTTCCACATGAACATGGAGGAAAAGGGCATCGCAAACGGCATCATCACCGCCCGCAACCACCTGAAATACATGCATATGTCGGAAAGCGACCGCGGCACGCCCGGGTTTGGCAACGTTGACTGGGACGAAGTGTTTTCCGCACTCGCCGCCATCGGTTTCAAGGGCGTGCTGACGCTCGAAAGTTTTGTCGCGATGCCGAAGGACATGGCGGGCGTGATTTCGACCTGGCGGCCGGTTGCGCCCAGCGCCGATGAGGTTCTCGACAAGGGCCTGGCATTCCTGCGCGACAAGGCGAACCAGTACCGGGTTTTCTGACAGTACCACTATCGAGGCGAGCACCTTGAACACTATTGACGATAATGCCCGTGAAATTGCGGGCCTGACCCTCAAGCGTCTTGCCGGCGCCAATGGGCGGCGTGTGATGATTGCGATTGCCGGTGCGCCCGGATCGGGAAAGTCCACCATTGCCGAGCATGTGGTTGACCTTTTGAACGCGGGCGAAGGCGTGTCTGGGGCACTCTTGCCAATGGATGGCTTTCATTATGACGATGCCGTGCTGGAAGAGATGAAGCGCCGTCCCTTCAAGGGCGCAATCGATACGTTCGATGCTCACGGCTTGCGCCACATGCTTGAGCGCCTGAAGGCAAATGAGGACGACGTCGTCGCTGTCCCAGTCTTTGATCGCGCGATTGAAATTGCCCGGGCAGGCGGCCGGCTCATCTCGCAATCCGTCGATATCATTGTCTGTGAGGGCAATTATCTCCTTGCCAGCCAGTCGCCTTGGGATCGTCTCAAACAGATTTTTGACCTGACGGTCTTTGTCGATGTCGATGAGGACGACCTGCGTGCACGGCTGAGAGAGCGTTGGCGCAGCTTTGGCCTCGGTGAGGACGAGATCAATCGCAAGGTTGAAGAGAATGACCTTCCGAACGGCCGGTTCATCATTTCCGCGAGCACAGAGCCGGACCTTCATATCGGAAATCCGGGAAGCAAGCCGACTTCGTGAAGCCGGCTGAGCCGCTGTCCCGCCCAAATTCAAATTCAGCGAAACAGAAAAGCGAAAGAGATCCCCATGAAACACGGCATCTATTATTCTTACTGGGAACATGAGTGGAGCGCCAGGTTCGGCCCCTATATCGAGAAGGTCGCCAGGCTCGGTTTCGATATCATCGAAGTCGCCGCCCACCACATCAATGAATACAGCGACGCCGAACTCGCCGTCATCAGGCAGAGCGCGAAGGATAACGGCATCATCCTCACCGCCGGCATCGGCCCCTCGAAAACGAAGAACCTGTCGTCGGAGGATGCTTCCGTGCGCGCAGCCGGCAAGGCGTTCTTTGAACGCACTCTTACCAATGTCGCCAAGCTCGACATCCATACCATCGGCGGCGCATTGCATTCCTATTGGCCGATCGACTATTCGCAGCCGGTCGACAAGGCGGGTGATTATGCGCGCGGCGTCGAGGGCATTCACGGCATTGCCGATTTCGCCAATGATCTCGGCATCAACCTGTGCATCGAAGTCCTCAACCGCTTTGAAAACCACGTGCTCAACACGGCGGCCGAAGGTGTTGCCTTCGTCAAGGATGTCGGCAAGAACAATGTGAAGGTCATGCTGGATACCTTCCACATGAATATCGAGGAAGACAGTTTTGGCGAGGCCATCCGCACGGCTGGCCCGTTGCTGGGGCATTTTCATACCGGTGAGAGCAATCGCCGCGTACCGGGCAAGGGCAGGATGCCCTGGCACGAAATTGGTCTGGCCCTTCGCGATATCAATTACACCGGTGCTGTTGTCATGGAGCCCTTCGTCAAGACTGGCGGCACGATCGGCTCTGATATCAAGGTGTGGCGCGATCTCAGCGGCGGCGCCGACCTGGCGAAAATGGACGAGGATGCCCGCAATGCCCTGGCATTTTCCCGTTTCGTGCTTGGCGGCTGATGGCTGATAAGCGCATTGACCGGGCGGCGGCTATCTGTCGCCCGGGCAGCCACTGCTATGTTCGCCCGCAATCGCCGAGTTGAAAAGACAACCGCTTGTGGGCTAAAGCACTGATGTCTCTTCGGGATCAAAGCGATCCGCCCAAGACCATTGGTTTGCATGATCCCTGTCGCACTCCCGTCCGTCGAAGCGTTGCTTCTCCTTGCCTTCTTGCTCATCACGACCCTCATATGGATCGCCTGGACGCTCTCGCTGTTCGTGCAATATGTGGCAGGCCGCTGGAAACGTCCGATGATCCTGCCCTATGGGCTGGTAACCACCGTCGCGCTTTTCACCCTCTTTCGGTTCGGTGATTTTTATCTCCAGATGCGCGCCTATGACAAAGAGAGGACGGCAAGCCATCGGCCGGAACTGCTCGAGCCGGCGCGCCTTTGCCAGATCGATATGCCCAAGGGCACCAAACTCGAACTGGCCATTGCCAACGACAGGGAAGCCTTCGACCGGGCCGTGTTTCCGCATCCGGTGCGGGTGGCGGATATCGATGCCGTCGAAATCGCCCGTTATATTGCGATAGAAACCAACGAGAATTATGAAACGGTGGGCTTTACCCCGCAGACCATGCGGATCACCGGCAACGGCGTGACCACCCAGAACGGCTGGCGCTGCGACGCGACGCAACCGGTGGAATTCGTTCTTTCGCCCGATGGCGGCATCTCCGCTTTCAGCAACTGCACTCTTTCGGATGGCAATGTTGTCGACGGCATCACTCTGCCGAAAGGCACGTCCCTGCGTGCCTCCACCGGCAATGTCTATATTGATGGCTTTGTCGATTCCGATCGATGGGTTCTCGATACGGCTCAGGACCATACCATTCACATCGACAGTTTCGATCTTTCCGAGGCGACGCTTGCCCTTGATGGCGAGCGAAAAGTCCACGAGATCAAAAGAGGTGTCCTGTCAAAAGACGCAACGCTCGGGACGCTTCACCATGCCGCCGGAACCAGTATTCGCTACAATCCCCGGCATCTTCGCAACGACTATCCCGGCGCGTGGTTTATAATTCCGCCTCTGCCCGCTGCCGATGCTCCACCGGTGCCGCTGCACGATATCGTGCAGGGCAGGGACGGAAAGGTTCTGTCCAGCCCTGCCGACTGACGGCACTATAGAATTCACCGTAAGACGGAGGCGAGAAATTCGCGTGTGCGGTCTTCTTTCGGCTGGCCGAAAATCTCGTCCGGTTTCCCCTGTTCGCAGATGCGGCCCTTGTCGAAGAAGCAGACGCGGTCCGAGACTTCCCGGGCAAAGCGCATTTCGTGGGTGACGAGAAGCATCGTCAGGTCATGCTCATGGGCCAGGTCGCGGATGACGGACAGCACTTCGCCAACCAGTTGCGGGTCGAGCGCCGATGTCGGTTCATCGAAAAGCAGGACACGCGGACGCATGGCAAGCGAGCGGGCAATGGCGACGCGCTGCTGTTGCCCGCCGGAAAGCTGCACTGGATAATGATCCTTCTTATCCACAAGCCCGACCATCTTCAGCAATTCGATTGCGCGCGCCTCCGCCTCTGCGCGGCTGATGCCCAGAACCCGCACCGGCGCCTCCACGATATTGCGAAGGACGGTCATATGGGGAAAGAGATTGAAGCTCTGGAACACCATGCCGACGTGATTGCGGATCTGGCGAAGATGCTTTTCGGAGGCTTTGAAAGGTCCTTTGCCGCCCGGCTCCTGGTAGGACATGTCCGCAAGCCTCAGTCTTCCCTCCTGGAACGGCTCTAGCGTCATGAGAATGCGCAGGACCGTTGATTTGCCGGAGCCTGATGGACCGATGAGGGTGACTTTTTCGCCCTTCGCGACGCTGAAATTGAACCGGTCGAGCACCGTCAGAATGCCGAAGCGTTTCGTGACATCGGAAAATTCGATCAGTGGCTTGTTGGTGGTGTTGGTCATCGCAAGGGAATTCCTGCTTTTGGAAGCGCCCTTTGCAGGCGGCTGAGGCCTGCCGAGCAGATTATGGTCAGAAGGAGGAAGATCAGGCCGACCAGCGTCAGCGGCACCAGATATTCGAAGGTGCGCTCGCCGATCATATTGGCAAGCCCCATCATTTCTAGAACCGTGACGACGGATAGCACCGGCGTTTCCTTGATCATGGCGACAAGATAATTGCCCATGGCCGGAACGATGCGCGGAATCGCCTGCGGGATGATGATGTCCCTGTAGGTCTGCATGTGCGTGAGATTAAGCGCCGTCGCCGCTTCCCATTGGCCGTGATGCACCGCCTCTATCCCGCCGCGATAGACTTCGGACGTATAGGCGGCATATTGCAGGCCGAGCGCCAGCGCGCCGGTGAGAAATGCCGGCAGGACAATGCCGAAATCCGGAAGCACGTAATAGAGGAAGAACAGCTGCACCAGAAGCGGCGTATCGCGCAGGAACTCGACAATCAGCGCGGTCGGCCAAGAGATCATTTTCACCTGGCTGCGGCGTAGCAGTGCAAAGACGAGCCCCAGAACCAGCGCGATGGCAAAGCCGGCGGCGGCGGCCTTCAGCGTCACCGTGAGCCCGATCAGAATGATGGGCAGGATGGAGGTCGTGTAGGTGAGCCAGGTGGTCGTATCCCATTCGTAACCATACATCATGAGCAGATATCCTTACGAATGGCGCGTGCGCGGGAAGACGTTGCCGCGCCGCACGAAGCGTTCGATCACCCGGATGACGACCATCAGGATCAGCGACATCGCGAAATAACAAAGCAGCGTAATCGAATAGATGCTGGCGCTATCGAGCGTCAGGTTGCGGATCGACTGCGCCGCAAAAGTGAGATCGGCAATCGAGATCAACGACACGAGCGATGAAAGCTTCAGCGTTTCGATGGCGAGATTGCCGAAGGCCGGCATCATCTCGACAACGGCCTGCGGCAGCGAGATGCGAAACAGCGTCTGCATCCGCGTGAAGTTCAGCGCGCGTGCGGCCTCCAACTGCTGCACCGAGACGGAGGACAGCGCGCCGCGAACAATTTCCGCGCCGTAGCCTCCGGCATGGGCGGCAAGCACCAGCACCCCCGTCGTGATCGGATCGAAGCTCAATCCGATGAGCGGCAGGGCGTAGTAGAACCAGAAAAGCTGCACCAGCAGCGAGGTGCCGCGGAACACTTCCGTATAACAGAGCGCGATTGCCGACAGGATCGGTCCACCCTCGACGCGCAGGATGCCGAAGAAAAAGGCAAGCACCGTGCCGACGGCAAGGGCTGCAAGCGTAATCGTCATCGTGACGACCGCGCCTTGCCATAACATCGGCAGATAGGCAGTCATGTCCATCTGGAGATTTCCCGAATTCCCGAGGAACGGCGCCCGGTTATGCCCGGGCGCCGGCTGGCATTATTTGCCGGCGCAGAGATCGGCGACCTTCTTTTCGGCTGCTGCCGCAATACTCTGTTCGGACAGGCCGTATTTGGTGAGGATCTTTTTGTAGTCGTCCGTCTTGCGGAATTCCACGAGCGCCGCGTTGAAGGCGTCACGCAGCTCCTTGTCTTCCGGGCGGAAAGCGAAACCGCCGTAATTGCGCACCGGCGCATCCTTCACGACCGGATCGGTGAAAGGCGTCACCTGCTCGACGTTCGCCTGACCCTTGGCGAGTTCCGAAACCGTCAGTTCCGTGGCCGCATAGGCGTCGACTCGGCTTTGCACGGTGGGAATAGCGTCGGCATTGGCAGGGATGAACACGATCTGCTCTTCCTTGACCCCGACTGCGCGCAGGAAATCGACGTTGTTTGCGCCGGAAACAACGGCGACCTTCAATGAGGGGTCCTTGGCGATATCGGCGTAGGTGGTAAGCTTTTTCGGATTGCCTTTCTTCACCAGCAGTCCTTCGCCATAGGACGAGTTCGGTTCGGTGAAGGCGACCTGCTTGCAGCGCTCCGGCGAGATGTTCTGTTCGGCGGCCGCAAAATCGAAGCGACGGGCTTTGAGGCCGGGGATCAGCGTGCCGAAGGGCGTCACCGTCCAGTTGACCTCTTCGATACCCATCGATTTCAGAACCGCATTGGCCACATCCGGGCCGATGCCGGCGGAGGTGCCGTCTGGCTGCATATAGGAATAGGGCACTTCATTGGCCGTGGCGGCGCGGATATAGCCCTGGCTTTTGACTTCTTCGACGGTGAGCGCGCTGGCTGACGTCACGCCGATGGTGAGAGCGAGGGCGGAAAGCCCGGCTAGTCTGATCATACGCATGTTCTTACTCCTCTGGTTGGGTTGCGTGGTCCGTTTTCGGATCTCACGATGTTTCTAGTGACTAGGTATTCTCCGTGACCGTGGCGATGACGGAAAGGCAGTCTCCGGCCTTGATGAGGCCGGGAACGTGGCGTGCGGCAAGCACGCCACTGAGGGAGGCGCGATAATCGACCGGCGCAAGGCCGGTTTTGCCGATCGGATAAACCCGGGCGATTGTCTCACCCGCCGTGACCGCGTCTCCCAGATCGCGAACAAAAGCGACGAGCCCGTCGTCTTCGGCAAAGGTGAAGCAGTCGCTGGAGGGCATATCCAGCCAACGGCTTTTTGCGGGAACGGGTGAACCGGCTAAAATGCCCGTGTGGCGCAGCAGATTGACGATGCCTTTCCGCGCGATATCGATCGATTTCGCGCTTGCCGTGCCCGCGCCGCCCAGCTCCGTTGTGACAAAGACCTTGCCCAACTCCTCGACGGTCGTGTCCAGCATGCCAACGGCGTCGATTTCGAGCATCCTCATTGAATAGGGGGCGGCGAAAGCCGCCACCGCTTCAAAACACCGGCCCTCCTGCGTCTTGTCGGGCAATTCGTGAGCCGCCGCATATGGCAGGAAATCAAGTGTCCTGCCGCCGGAATGGAAATCGAGAACGATATCCGCAAGCGGTATCAGATGGCGGGTCACGTAATCGGCGATCTTCTCCGTCACCGTGCCGTCAGGGCGGCCGGGAAAACTGCGATTGAGGTTTCCCCGGTCGATGGGTGAGGTGCGTGTGCCTGCGCGGAAAGCCGGGTAGTTGAGCGCCGGCACGATGATGATACGCCCCTTCACTTCGGCCGGATCGAGCGTGTGGGCGAGTTCGAAGAGTGCTGCCGGTCCCTCATATTCGTCGCCATGGTTTGCGCCGGTCAGAAGCGCCGTTGGCCCTTCGCCATTGGCGATCACGCAGATCGGGATCATCACCGAGCCCCACGCGCTGTCATCGCGGCTGTATGGCAGCCGGAGATGACCGTGTTGCACGCCCTTGGCGTCAAAATCGACGGAGGGCGTGATCGGTGAGGGGCGAAGCGCGGTGCTCAACATCGTCTCAACCTTTCACGAAGAGTTGCCGCGGCACATTGGAAAGGCATTCGACACCGGTTTCGGTGATCGCAATGCTTTCGGTGATTTCGAGCCCCATGTCTTCAAGCCAGAGGCCGGTCATAAAGTGGAATGTCATACCGGGCTTCAACTCCGTGCGGTCGCCGGGTCGAAGGCTCATGGTGCGCTCGCCCCAGTCCGGCGGATAGGAAAGTCCGATTGGATAGCCGGTGCGGTTGTCCTTGATGATCCCGTATTTTTTCAGCACGGCGAAAAAGGCATTGGCGATGTCCTCGCAGGTGTTGCCGGGCTTGGCTGCGGAAAGGCCGGCCTCCATGCCCTCAAGCGTTGCTTTTTCTGCGTCAAGGAATGCCTGTGTCGGCTTGCCGAGAAAGACCGTGCGTGACAGCGGGCAATGATAACGGCGGTAAGCGCCTGCGATTTCGAAGAAGGTGCCTTCGCCTGATCGCATCGGCTTGTCGTCCCATGTCAAATGCGGCGCCGAGGCGTCGGCACCCGAAGGGAGGAGCGGCACGATGGCGGGATAGTCGCCGCCGAACTCGGCGGTGCCACGAATGCCGGCATCGTATATTTCGGCCACCAGATCGCATTTGCGCATGCCCGGCTCAACGACGTCGACAATACGCTTGTGCATCAGTTCGACGATCTTGCCAGCCTTGCGCATATAGTTGAGTTCGGCCGGGCTTTTCACCGCGCGCTGCCAGTTCACGAGACCAGCGGCGTCCTTGAAACGGGCGTTCGGCAGATGTGTTTGCAGCGATGCAAAGGCGGCTGCCGAGAAATAATAATTGTCCATCTCGACGCCGACCGTCAGGCCGGACCAGCCCCGTTCCTCGATGATCTCAGACAACAGGTCCATCGGGTGCCGTTCGGTCGATTGAACGTAGTGATCGGGGTAGCCGATGATATTGTCGTGGGCGAGATAGGCTGTGCGCCTAGCGCCGTTGGCATCCTGCTTGCGGCCGTACCAGATCGGCTCGCCCTCCGGCGGCACCAGCACGCATTGGTGGACGTAGAAGGACCAGCCGTCATAACCGGTCAGCCAATGCATGTTGGACGGGTCAGTGACGACCAGAAGATCGATCCCGGCTTTCTCCATAGCCTTGCGGGTTTTGGACAGGCGCGCGGCATATTCCTCGCGCGTAAAGTTCAGCGTTACGCTCACGCCGCGTCTCCCATTTTTATGGTGTTTTCGATTGTTTGACCGCTCTTGGCTTCCTTTGCGCGGGCAAAGGCCAGATTGGCGATAGCCGTGTCCTGTACGCCGGCGCCGGTCAGATCGGCAAAGGTGATGTCCTTGCCCGATACGCGGCCCTGCACCTTGCCGGCAATGACGTCCCCAAGTTCCGCGAAGTGCTGATCCAACGCGGCACGCCCGGCGGCGATGGCGTGATGCAACTCACCGAGAATACGGGTCTGCGAGATGCGGTCCGCGACATAGCGCGCTCTGGCGAACACGGCCGGATCGATCTCGTTCTTGTGTTCGGCATCCGATCCCATGGCTGTCAGATGCTGGCCTTCTTCCAGCCAGTCGGCAAAGAGGATCGGGCTTTCGGCGGGCGTCGTTGTTACAATGATATCGGCACCCCGCGCGGCAGCCTGCGGATCGGCCAAAGCGGCAATCTCGATGCCGTGTTCGCTGGCGAAATCGCCCGCAAGTCTCTCGGCCTTCTGGTGGTCCCGCGCCCATATCCTCGCCGATCTGATCGGGCGCACGAGCATCAGGGCTTCGAGCTGCAAACGCGCCTGCATGCCCGCCCCGAAGATCGCGGCGACGGACGCGTCTTTGCGGGCCAGGTGCCGCGCCGCGACAGCACCTGCCGCGGCGGTCCGCACATCGGTAAGATAGCCGTTGTCGAGGAGAAGGGCCTCCACCAGCCCGGTCCTTGCGCTGAAAAGGATCATGAGACCGTTGAGGCTCGGCAGGCCGAATTTCGGATTGTCGAAGAAACCGGGGCTGACCTTGATAGCGAAACCATCAAAGCCCGGCACATAGGCCGTCTTCACATCCACTTCGCCGCGGAACTCCGGGATATCGAGCCGCATGATCGGCGGCATGGCGACGGTCTGCGTTGCGAGCGCCGCAAAGGCCCGCTCCACGCAGTCGACCGCCGAGAGATCTAGCTTGATGACACCGCGCAGGTCTTTTTCGGTCAGAATGGTGATGCGGCTCATGCGGCTCCCCCGTCGATGATGGTCTTATGGACCGCCGGGTCGATATTTCCGCCCGATACGATGATGGCGGTCGGACCGCTCATGTCGATCTTGCCGGATAGGATTGCAGCGAAACCAACGGCGCCCGCGCCCTCGACCGTCAAATCTTCTTCGCGTGCCGCATGGCGGATACCGGCTGCAATCTCGTCTTCGGAAACCAGCACGATCTCATCAAGGAGTTCCCGGCAAAGTGCGAATGTCACGCGGTTCTTCAGTCCAATTCCGCCGCCCAGCGAATCCGCCAGCGTTTCTTCCTCCCGTATTGCGACGGGCCGGCCGGCTGCAACCGACGCATGCATGGCCGCGCCCCGCTCCATGGAAATGCCGATGACCCGTGCCCGTGGCTTCAGCGCCTTGACCGCAACGGCGATGCCGCCCGCAAGGCCGCCGCCGGAAAGAGGAACGAGCACCGTCGCCAGCTCAAGCATGTCTTCGACGACCTCGAGACCTATCGTGCCCTGGCCGGCCACAACGTCAGCATCATCGAATGGCGGGATTGCGGTGAGACCATGGCTTGCAGTCAGGCGCTCCACCTCCTCTTGCGCGTCATCCTGTGACATGCCGACGATCCGGATTTCCGCACCGAGCGCGCGGATCGCTTCAACCTTGTTCGCCGGTACGAGTGCCGACATGCAGATCGTGGCGGGAATTCCGAGCTTGCTGGCCGCATAGGCCACAGCGCGGCCATGATTGCCGGTCGAGGCGGTGACAAGGCCTCGCCTGCGTGCGTCGTCGTCAAGCGACAGTATGGCGTTCATCGCGCCGCGCAGCTTGAAGGCGCCGATGGGCTGAAGGGTTTCAAGCTTGAGATGAACGGGGTGGCCACAGCGTTCAGACAGGACGTCCGAGCGGACCAACGGCGTGCGCTCCACCTGTCCGGCAAGCCGCAATGCTGCCTGCTCTATCGCGGCCAGTGAGACCGGAAGCGGGTTTTTATCGGCGGATATGGACAGGTTTTCGCTCTTCATGATTGTCATGTTGTGAGCGAAGTAAAATCATGTCAATTATTATATTGTAATGATTCAATGATTTTCGAGCGACTGTCTCAGCCGATTGAACCGATATCGTAGACCGGCGGCAATTGCTCGAAGGTCTGCCGCACGGTGGTCAAGGCTTTGACGAGGCTTGGGTGATTGAGCCGTCCACCGAGACATATGCGGATGCCGCCGCCATGGCCGGCACCGGCAATGAATGGTTCTGACGGCGTGACCGCGACGTTCTGGTTTGTGAGCGCGCGCACCAGACCGTCCTCCGTCCAGCGGGGTGGAACCTTCAGCCAGGCGCAGAAGGAGAGGGGGTGGGTCGAGGCGATATGGTTGCCCAATATGTCCGTGGCAATCTTTTGCCGCGCACGCACTTCGGCGCGCTGGACATTCAGCAGCCGCCGCGCTGTGCCGTTTTCGACCCAGCGCGTGGCGATTTCGGCCGTGAGATAGGTTCCGCTCCAGCTCGATACACGCAGGATAGAGGCGGCGCGGATGGAATAGGCAGGCGGCACGACGAGATAGCCGACGCGCAACCCCGTCAGCACCGTCTTGGTAAAGCTGGTGACGAAAAAACCAAGATCAGGCAGCATTTCGGTGATGGATGGCAGATCATCCTCGATGATCGGGCGATAGACTTCGTCCTCAATAACAAAGACGCCGTACCGTTCGGCAATCGCGGCGATCGCCTGTCTGCGTGCAACGCCGGAAACATGTCCCGTGGGATTGTTGAGAGTGGGAATGAGCACCAGCGCCTTGACGCCCCCGGCTGCGCAGGCGGCCTCCAGCGCGTCCGGCACTATACCTTCTTTGTCGGTCGGCAAGCCCTTGAGGCTGAAGCCCAGAATGTTCGACAGGCCGATGATGCCGTGGTCGGTGAGGTTTTCGCACAGAACCACGTCGTTTGAGCGGATGATGCAGCTCAAGGCGAGAAATATGCCATGCGCAGCGCCATTGGTGACGAGAATACGCTCCGCGCCGGCGGTGACACCCACCATTCCAAGCCAGATCCGGGCGGTTTCGCGATGGCTGTCGAGGCCCGCGACCGGACGGCAGGGGCGCATGAAGTCCGAATTGTCACCATCGGCCAGTTCGCGAAGTACGGCGCGCGAGGCGTTTTCATGGTCGTCGAGATAAACGCCGCGGATAATGGAGAGGTCGAGCACCTCGGTCGGGCTGTGATCGAGCATCATGCGGCCAGCACGGTCCGTCACCCGTGTTTTCACGAAGGTGCCGCGGCCGATTTCGCCGCTGAGGTAGCCCAGCCGTTCAGCCTCCTTGTAGGAGAGGCTGACGGTCTGGACCGATAGGCCGAGTTCGCGGGCGAGATCGCGGTGGGTCGGCATGCGGTCCATCGGCTTCAGGACGCCGGCGTCGATATCGGCGATGATTCGTTCCGTCAGCGCGGAATGTTTCGTTTCGCCCTTCTGTTTGGCCAGGATCGGCCGCCATGCCGCCGGTCTGGTTGCGGGCACCGGATCGGGGTTTGACGAATTGGCTTGACGACGCATGAAATTGTCTCGTTTTTGACGATATTGATTTCATGACATTATGCATTGTTCTGCGAAAAGATGAAGCCTTATGCAACACCGACGGCAACTGCGCCGCAGAGAGGCGCAGTTGCCGTCGAAATGAGCAGGATTTGCGATCGTTGAACGCCGTGCTGACGATCAGATTTTTTCGCCGGCCCGCACCAGATCATCCATGACGCTGCGGACTGCGGTTTCGGCGATGGCGATGATCTCGTCCACCTCCGCCTTCGTTGTGACGAGCGGCGGTGCAAAGCCCAGGATATCGCCATGCGGCATGGCGCGCGCAATAAGGCCCCCATTGCGTGCCGCCTTCGAAACGCGTGCGCCGACTGTGAGACCGGGGGCAAACCGCGTTTTCTTTTCACGATCCGCCACGAATTCGATGGCGCCCATGAGGCCCACACCGCGCACTTCGCCGACGATTGGAAGCTGGGCGAACTTCGCCTTCAATTGCTCCTGAAAATAGCTGCCGACAGCCCGGGCATTGCCGGGCAGGTCTTCCTTTTCCACGATGTCGAGCACGGCATTTGCCGCCGCTGCGCCGATCGGATGGCCGGAATAGGTGTAGCCGTGAGAGAAGGCGCCGACGCGGTCAGCGCCTTCCTCCATGACCTTGTAGACTTTTTCCCCAACGATGGCGCCGGAAAGCGGGAAATAGGCCGATGTCAGACCCTTGGCGACGGTGATGAGGTCCGGCTCGATGCCGTAATGTTGCGAGCCGAACATGGAGCCTGTGCGGCCGAAGCCGGTAATCACCTCATCGGCAATCAAAAGGACATCGTATTTTTTGAGAACATCCTGTATCGCCGGCCAGTAGCCTTCCGGCGGCGGCGTAATGCCGCCGGTGCCGAGCACTGGCTCGGCAATGAAGGCGCCTATCGTGTCGGGGCCTTCGCGCAGAATGAGTGCTTCCAGTTCGTCGGCGCGGCGTTTTGAGAATTCCAGCTCGGTTTCACCGGCTTCTGCGCCCCAGTAATGGTGCGGAGCGCCGGTGTGCAAAATGCCGGCGCGCGGCAGGTCCATGTGGTCGTGATAAAAGCTCATGCCTGTCATGGAGCCGGAAACTACGCTGCAGCCGTGATATCCCCTTTCGCGGGAGATGATTTTCTTCTTCTCCGGTTTGCCGCGCAGGTTGTTGTAATACCAGACGAGCTTAGCCTGGGTCTCGTTGGCGTCCGAGCCAGACATGCCGTAGAACACCTTGCTCATCTTGCCGGGTGCCATCTTCACCAGCCGGTCGGACAGGATCGCCAGTTCGTCCGTCGTGTGGGCGGCATAGGAATGGTAATAGGCAAGCCGATAGGCCTGACGGGAAATCGCTTCCGCCACCTCGGTGCGGCCATAGCCGACATTGACGCAATAAAGACCGGCAAAGCCATCGATCAACTGCTTGCCGTGGGCGTCCTGAATGCGGATGCCCTTGCCGGTTTCAACGATGGTTGGTTCGCCGAGCTTGCCGCTGGCGAAGTCCTTCAGCTGGGTGAATGGGTGCAGAACGGCGTTGCGATCCATTTGCGCGATGTTTTTAATGTCGATGGTCATAGGCGCGTTCCTTTCAGGCAGCCAGATTGCCGAAGCAGACATATTTGGGTTCGAGATATTCCATGAGGCCGTGACGCGAACCCTCACGACCGAGGCCGGACTGTTTCCAGCCGCCGAAGGGTATGGGCGCGCCGGTGAATTTCGGTGTATTGACGGCGACCATGCCGTATTCCAACTGGTCCGTCAGGCGCATCGCCCGGCCGAGATCGTTGGTGTAGACATAGGCCGCAAGCCCCATCTCCGTGGCATTGGCGCGTCGCACGACCTCCCGCTCGTCATCGAAGGGCAGCACGGCGGCCACCGGCCCGAATGTTTCTTCGCGCGCGATCAGCATGTCGTCGCTCACATCGGCGAGCACGGTGGGGGTGACGAAATTGCCGCCGAGCGGGCTGTCCTGTCCGCCGCAGACGAGACGTGCACCGGCAGAAAGCGCCTGCGCGATCTGCTGACGGCACTTTTCGGCGACGGACGGCCGGGTCATTGGCCCAATGTCGATGCCCGGTTCAAGGCCGTGGCCAACGGTCAGTCTGGAGGTCGCCTCGGCGAACCGCTCAATAAAACGGTCATAAAGCTCGCGCTGAACATAGATGCGGTTTGCCGCAAGGCAGTCCTGTCCGGATGTGGCGAATTTGGCGGCGAGGCAACCTTTCACGGTCTGGGAAAGGTCCGCATCGGCAAAGGCAATAAAGGGGGCATGGCCGCCAAGTTCAAGCGAGGCTTTTTTGATGGTCGCCGCCGATTGCGTGAGGAGTAGCCGTCCCACCTCGGTCGAACCGGTAAAGGAAAACGCCCGAACCTCAGCATGTTCCAGCAGGCGGCGCGCAAGCGGCGCGGCTTCCCCCGGCAAAACCTGCAACACACCGGCCGGCATGCCCGCCTCCTGTGCCAGTTTTGCCAGGGCCAGTGCCGAAAGCGGTGTTTCAGGCGCCGGTTTGACGATCATCGTGCAGCCGGCGCCCGCCTTGCGGGCGATCATGGCTGATGGGAAATTCCAGGGTGTGATGGCAGCCGTGACCCCTATCGGCTGCATCCGTACGGAGATGTTGCCGCCTTTGAGATGGCTTGGAATTGTCTCGCCGTAGGATCTTTCGCCTTCGCTTGCAAACCAGTCGAGAAAGGCTGCTGCATAGGAAATTTCACCGAGCGATTCCGAAAGCGGCTTTCCCTGTTCGGCGCTGATGATAACTGCGAGATCGCGGGCATTGTCACGCATCAGCCGGCCCCATGTCCGAAGGACGTCGCCGCGTTCGACGGGCAGCATGTCCCGCCACCGGAGGAATGCTCTGCCTGCGGTTTCGACCGCCGCGTCCACGTCGTTCAGGGAGCAGGAAGAGACATCGAGCAGATGATCTCCGCTTGCCGGATCGACAACGCCCAGCGTCTCCTTACGCGCCACCCATTGCCCATCCAGAAAGGCACGATGCTCGACCAGCTCCGGTCGGTGAAGGTTTTTAAGCGCTGCGCTGGCGATAGCTTCCATCGGCAAGATCCCTTTTCATTTGCCAGAAGGTTAACTGCGCTGCATGATTGATTGACGGCGTTTAAGCGCGCCCTTACGCAGAAATTATGCTTAGTTTATTATTCAGATGCAGGAATCCCGCATGACCCAGATAGATCGAGCCGACCGGGCGCTGCTTGACGCCGTGCAGAAGAACAATCGCCTGACCTCGGAAGACCTGGCCAAAGTCGTCAACCTGTCGCCAACCGCGTGCCAGCGCCGGTTGAAGCGTCTGCGTGATGAGGGGGTGATCGAAGCCGATGTGGCAATCATTTCGCCCAAGGCCGTCGGGCGCGGCATTACCATGATCGTTCTCGTCTCACTGGAGCGAGAAAGGGCCGATATTGTCGACCGTTTCAAAGCCGCCATTCGCGCCACGCGGGAGGTGATGATCGGTTATTATGTGACAGGCGATGCCGATTTCATCCTGGTAATCACGGCAAAGGACATGGAGGACTACGAGGCCTTCACCCGCCGGTTTTTTTACGAGAACCACGACATCAAGGGGTTCAAGACGATGGTCGTCATGGACCGCGTCAAGGCCGGCTTCGCCTTTCCAATCGACCCATGACTGAACGGAAGGGGCTCCCGGTGTCAGACCAGGGCCAGAATACGGGCTGGGCCGCCCGTTCCGCCGCGGTGTGCCGGCGCGCCGACGATTATGGTCGCTCCCTTGACCGGCAGAGCCTCGAGGTTGTTCAGCCCTTCGATACCGTAGCGTCCTGCTGGCAGCCAGGAATTGTGGACCGCGAAATCTGCGGAGTTGCCCGGATCCAGAGAAAGTGTGTCGACGCCAATGGCGACGGTGTCGAGCTTGAGCAGAAGGTCGGTCGCCGATTTGCCGAAACCGGGGAAGGCGAATTGTCCGGCTTCGTCATTGCGGAATGAGGGACTCTTCACTTTGGTTGCCCATCCGGAGCGTAAAGCCACGATTGCACCTGTCGGGATGTCGCCATTCGCAGATATCCAGCGCTCGATGTCTTCGGCTTCAATGGTGGAATTGGCATCCTCTTTGGCGCGGTCGGTGATGTCGATGATGACAAGCGGAGCGACAAGTTTCTGCGGCTCCAGTTGGTCGACGCTCGCGCCATCGGCGCTGAAGTGGAAAGGCGCATCGATATGGGTGCCGGTATGTTCGTAGATGGTGAGTTTGTGGAGCTGATAGCCGTCTTTGGCGATCTGCGCTGCCCACTCATATTCTATGCCCGGTTTGCCATCGAAGGTGGGAAATGCGGAATCATAGGTGTGAGTGAGATCAACGACCTCCCGGGGCGATTGCGCAAGCGCCGGGGAAGCCAGACTGCCCGCCGTCATGGCCGTCAAACCGGCCGCAGCGCCCTTGAACAGCAGGCGCCGTGAAAGCATGTTCTTTTTGACGTTCTCGATCACGCAGTTGTTGCACATGCCTCAGTCCCTCCATTGAGAAATCCCTTTTCCAAAGCGTAGCGCAAAGGTGGGGTGACGCAAGGCGGGACATCCCCTGATTTTTGACCCGTGCTGACGTGGCGGTTTCGGCAAGCCGCCGGCCATCAGGTGGCCGCAGGCAAATGCATTGCCTGCGGCCCCGGAAAGGCAGAGGGATCAATCACGACGTTGCAGCAAGGCCAGAGCTACCGTGGATGCGGCCAGTATCGCGGTCAGCGCCAGCGGCGCAGTGGCACCGTAGGAATCGACGATATAGCCGCCGAAGACCGCACCGATACTGATGGCCACCTGAAAGGAAACGACCATCAGGCTGCCTGCTGCTTCCAGCGCATCGGGTGCACCGCGGGAAAGATTGGTCGGCAGCACCACGGGCGCCATGCCGAAGGCAAGGCCCCAAAGCGCGACGAGCGCGAATGCGGCGCCGCTG